>NZ_QTMW01000048.1:0-41719 GCF_003604005.1 Bacteroides sp. OF03-11BH
AAATAACAAAGGAGAATATAGTAAAAAATATAATGCGTCTGCCCTGTGCACTGGAGTGAACGGTTCTATCTACTCTAGTGAACAGACCTTTCCACTCTAGTGGAACGATTCAGATACCGGTAGGAAAACATGAGAATATCTACTCCATACACTTTCATAAACGCTTTATAATATATTATTAATCAATACATAACTGAATATGTAGCATTGAATCTATTACAATTAATTAGCCTCTTTGCCCTACGAAAGATTATGAGAAATGCCTTGAAAAGCTATGAGAAATACTTTGTTTTGTGGACAAAATGCTGGTAACACTATGAGAAATACCCTTTTGTGTTTTATTTCTCATAGTATTATATAACTGATTTGAAGATTGTTATCACATATATTATGAGAACATGAGAAATGAAAATGAAAAATCATTTGCAGGAGCTTTGATATAAATACAGGAAACTATCCACACCTATGTTTTTCGAGAAAATGATAAATCGGTTCAGTTCATATCATAGATTTATTTCGTACCTTTGCCATTCTATTTATATAAAAAGAAAAAATGAGTAAAGAATACACACTCGCAGATTTCACAGATATTTTTGATTACTCCACAGGATGGTTCAGCGACAGTAGCATTTGTAGTCTATTCTATCAGATATTCAAACGATTCCCTTCCATGAAAATGGTAAAATATAAAGTAAACCAGGATTTTCTGAAAGAAATCAAGGAACTTTATCAGCAAGATGACGCGTTCGATATATTCGAGCATGTGTACTGCAATCATTTTGAAAATGAAAAAGAAGAAGAGGAGGAAGAAGAAGATAATACATCTACAAAAGAGTTATACGACTGTATCGTTATCTGCAAAAAGAATTTGATGATCGGCTATTTTGATAATTGCGTAAAGATTGTCTATTCCAATATCGACAAGGAGGAAATCAATCAGATCAATCAGATTTGCGAAAACCACAAGAAGGAAAATGAGAAACTTAACAATCTATTTATAGTAACATACTCTCATAACTACTTCAGCCTGAAACAATCGCAAGTTAATGAACCTGCTATTCAGATTGATCGTCACTATAACGATGATTTTGTTCCCGTAGCTGCCGAGATCGAAAACTTTCTGCTGGAGGACAACAAAAGCGGATTAATCATTTTGCATGGAAAACAGGGTACAGGAAAAACGACTTATATCCGCCACCTTATCAATCTTGGAAAAAAGAGAATGATCTATATGAGTGGAGACCTGGTAGATAAACTTTCGGATCCGAGCTTTATCACTTTCATCCGCCAACAAAAGAATTCTATCTTCATCGTAGAGGATTGCGAAGAACTATTGTCAAGCCGCAACGGAGGCAACCGTATGAATGCCGGCTTAGTCAACATACTGAATATTAGCGACGGGCTATTGAGCGATGAATTGTGTATCAAATTTATCTGCACCTTTAATGCTCCATTAAAAGATATCGACGAAGCATTGCTTAGAAAAGGACGTCTGGCTGCCCGATACGAGTTTAAAGACCTGACTACTGATAAGGTTAATCAACTAATCAAGGAAGAAAGCCTGGATATTCCCGAACAGACACACCCCATGACACTGGCTGAAATCTATAATTACGAAGGAATGGATTTCTCCCAGGGAAGAAAACGGGTAGGATTCTAAAGATATTCTCCGGAATAGAATTGCCAGAGAAAAAACAGGCAATTATTATTGTGGAATACAAGTATATAAATTTTATCTACATCCGGACACGATTCGACATTTTTATACGTTTATTATACGTTAAAAGAGTTGCCCTATTATTGAGCAACTCTTTTAAATATAAAACTTCTTAAGTTCAAACTTAACTTGTGATACCTTATACGGACATATTCTTACTTATAAGTTAACGGAACTTCAAAGATATTCACTCACAAAACCTGCTATTATCCAAAGCTGAAGGGAAAAGCGCTTTCATCAGATAAAGCAATTAATCCATTTTTCCGTTGGATACAAATTTTGTTCTCTCGTGCCAACCAACCGGCGGCCAATGCTGTACTTTCTACGCTTAGGTTTAATCTTCTCGCCAATTCAGGTATTGAAATTTCACCAATTTCTTTCAGGGCATACCAGACCTTTCCGGCATTGTTCCCTACAATTGTTTTATCCATGGCTATTTTTATTAATAATTCGGTTACAATATAATCATTTTAATAATAGTTTATAACAAAACCGGCCTTTTTATTTTAGTTTTTGACATTATTTAAAACAAGAAAATCAATTTCGCAATTAACGGTTAAAAATTTGGTCATGGTTCACACCATAACACCACTGTAAGGTACATTATATATCAAAATAAATTCTCAAAACAGGTATAGGGCAACCATAGAAAGAAAATAGAAAGTTGACATTTCCGCAATATCGGACAAGTCATTTCGCTTTTTTACCAATACCTTTGCGAAGTGAAATACCAAAATTAGTTATGCAACAGAAAAAAACAACGAAAGAGGAATATCAAAAGTGCGTAAATGTTGTAGTGGAATACATCATCCAACATTTAGGAGAAGATATTGATTTAAAATCTCTGGCCAGAATTTCAAACTTTTCTCCTTTTTACTTTCACCGGATCATGAAAGCTTTTCTCGGTGAACCGATTGGTACGTTTATTGTCCGGACGCGGACAGAAGCTGCCGCACGCCTACTCCGCTACTCGGATATTCCGATTGCTGACATCGCCTACCGGATTGGTTACGCATCCCCTTCTTCATTATCGAAAGTGTTCAAGCAATTTTATGGCATTTCACCTTTAGAATATAGAAACAATAAAAACTTTGTAATTATGAAACCAGCGATTATCAGGCCAGACCTGGAACTAAAAAAAGAGATCAGAAATGTCTCCGAACGGAATGTGATTTATATCCGCCTTACAGGCGACTACAAACTGAATGATTACGGTGGCACTTGGGGCCGTTTATTCCAATTCATCAAAGAACAAAAACTGCCGATGGGAGATTTCAGCCCGCTTTGCATCTACCACGATGATCCGAAAGTGACGCCAACCGAGAAACTGCGTACAGACGTATGCATGGTAATGCCTGTAAAGGTTGCCCCCAAAAGTGATGTGGGATTCAAGGTTATCCCAGCCGGACGTTATGCTATTTTCCTTTATAAAGGCCCGTATGACAATCTGCAAGCTGTGTACGATACGATTTACGGAAAGTATCTGCCCGAAATGGAATGTACGATACGTGATGAAGCCAGTGCTGAACGCTATCTGAACAATCCATGTGACACTCCCCCCGAAGAGTTGTTGACGGAGATCTATATTCCGGTAGAATAATCCGGATAAGGGGACGAAGGAACAGCAGTCACTTCCAGACAGGCTGTTCCCTCTTCCCTACCTGTTATTTTTCAGCATAGACGCCAATCCTGTTTCCTTCACTATCCGTGAATACGGCAAACCATCCTTTATCGTCTGCCTCAATCTTTGTTTTGGGAATGACAACTTTCCCTCCTTTCAGAAGCACTTTTTCCAGCGTTTGTTCAATATCCTCACAGTTGAAATGGATAAGTACGCCATGCGTTGAAGGAAGAAAGTCGAAATTTGAAGCATAAGAAATAGCACCGACGGTTTCACCTTCTTCCGTGAAACAAGCCATTTTCTCTGTTTCACATTCAAAAGTCGGAAGTTGCACACCCAACACAGTTTCGTAAAAATCGACAGCCCGACGGAAATCGGTAGCAGGAATCTCAAAAAATGCAATTAATTTTTTCATCTCGTTTCTTTTTTATGGTTACTACTAAGCCTTTGCAAAGACATTGCAAAAGTAGGGTAACACGAGGAAGCCCGATAGAAAAAAAGAGACATCTTTAGAGTTCAGAGAAATAATCGGAATAAGGGGCGCATACAGAAAGATACTCCGCAGGGGTATAACCGGAAAAGAGTTTGAATTCCTTTATCATGTGAGACTGATCGGAAAAGCCACATTCATAAGCCACTTGTACAAAAGGAATCGTAGCATCCTGTTGCAGCATGGATAACGCCCGTTGCATACGGATAATACGAATAAATTCCTTGGGAGTAGTGCCGACATAATCGGCGAAGATACGCCCAAACTGCTTACTGCTCAAACAGGCTGTTTCCGACAAATGAGAAATATTGATTTGCGGCCGGAGGTTTATTTCATGAAAGACAGCAGACATCCGCTTGAGATTATACTCGGGAAGAGTGTATAAACGACGAAGAAAAAACTGCTCTATCAACCGAATACAAACTGCATTATCAGAAGTATCCGTGACCTGTTTCACTAAATCCGACAGTTCTACATCTTCCATCGCATCGGTATCTACAGTCTGCCCACGGAACAAATGACTGGGTATATGAAACAATGCTTTTACCGCATAAGGTTGAAAAACAACAGTAATCATCTCTATCCTGCCTGTAGACATCACATCCGAGAAACCGACCGATTGTCCGGAAATAAAGGATTGGGGTTGCAGCTCCGACTCGCCCAACAAAAGAAGTTGTTTCCCTTTATGGAATACCAGTTGCATGCAGCCAATAGGCAGAATCCGTTCGGAGACAGGAGCTATTGAGTCGTCTTGCAATATCCAGTAATGCCGTATATAGGGAGCCAGTGCAAAACAGGGTTTTATCAGTTGAAATGATTGCATATAACAAAGATATTATTTCTTAATCCAAATGCAAAAGTAAAACTCCTGTTTAAAAGGGGATAGTAAAAAAAGGACTTCTTTACTTAATTAAAAAAGCATCCCCTGCTTGAAGAAACATGATTGCAACTCATTCAAACAGAGGAAGAATTCTTTAGATAACGGAAAGTCCATATTCGTAGGCTTCCGACATCGCATTGTAATCTGCATCGGAATATGCGCCTTTATCTCTTGCTTTCTGCATATCTTTCATAAACGATTCCACAGAAGACAGGAAGCTATAATAATTCTTTTGCTCTTCATCATAGCCTGTGACAGCAGGAAGTTTCTTTGCAGCTTCGAGTTCTTTCTTCAATTCTGCCATCTTCACATCAATGCGAGCACCCTCCAGTACATGTTTGCGGGAATAAAGATTCATTATGCTTTGCACAGTGCCGGACATCTTACGCATAGCCATGATTTGATCTTTCAACGGTTCGTCGGCAAGAAGTTCTTTTTCAGCCTGTTCCGTGAGAGGGCTTAGAATATCAAAAATCACTTGTTTATATTCGGACATTTCTACACTTAGCCGATAGTTTTCATCCAAGAGCTTGCCAGCCTTGGCTGTCTCTTTGGCCTGCTTGTAAGAGAGAAACTTATTAAAATTATCATAGAATTGCGCCCGTGCACTGAAAAGTCCTCTATAACTCTGCTTCAGATTCTGACGGACTTGTATATTAAAGTAATCTCCCGGATCCATCAATTCCGCAGTGTCTCTGGCAGATACTTCAGGCGGTGCTATCGGAGATACTTCAGGAACTTTTCCTGTCTGTTCCATATATCCCAAGACCGCATTTACGTCTTTTGCATTAGCTACATGCCTCAACACGATGAGCGATGTATGATAATAGTTTATCACTTTACTGACATTATCCAATTCCTCTGGAGTGACGGAGGACGCAGCCTGTTTCTTGTTTCCTCCCGAACAGGAAACCAATAAGAAAGCACCTATCAGTGCTCCAAACAATAAGATATTCTTCTTCATAATAATGGTTAGTTTATTGAGTCTTTCGTACTATAACAATAAAAATCGTTTTTTGTTATAGACAAACAATGCATATTCGAAAAGTGTTCTCTATATGATATTAACTTAAAAATAAAACAAATATGGAACAATCATTTCAAAAAGGAGTTGTGCTCCATTTGGCTTCTCTCATTGAATATACTGAAGGAGGCGTTATCAGCAAACAGTTAATCAAAAGTCCGGCAGGAAATATCACTTTATTTTCTTTTGATAAAGGAGAAGGGTTAAGCGAACATCGTGCCCCGTTTGATGCGCTCGTGCAGGTATTGGAAGGGGTAGTGAATATTACTGTAAACGGAACTCTGTTCACCGTAAAAGCAGGAGAAAGTATCGTATTTCCGGCGAATGCGCCGCATGCCCTTACAGCAGTGGAGAGATCTAAGATGCTGTTGACTATGATTAAGGAATAAACAATCATAGTGTATAAAAACAAAAAATGGCTACTCATCACGAGCAACCAATCTTTTGTTAACCTTAAATCTAATACTTATGAAAAAAACACTGTACAAAGGTACCATATTTCAGGTAAATAGCAAATTTTAGAGCCTAAACAGCCCATATTATAACAGGGTTTAATACTCTGGGAAGCGCATTAACATTTCAGACTTCACACGTTAACATTTAACATATTCATTCACACAAGCTACTTCTTGGGTAAGTAAGAATACAAAAAAGAGGGAATCATTGAAACAACATCGTCTTTTTTTTGTAACTTTGAACTATGATAATCAGTGCCAGCCGCCGGACAGATATTCCGGCATTCTATTCCCAGTGGTTTTTCAACCGGATTAAAGAAGGATATGTATTAGTGCCCAATCCATATCATCCGAAAATGATTAGCAAGATCTCTCTATCTCCTGCTGTAGTAGATTGCTTTGTTTTCTGGACCAAGAACCCGGCACCTATGCTCAACCAACTGGAGAAATTGCAGGATTACAACTATTACTTCCAATTTACACTTAACCCCTACGGAGAAAAGCTGGAAAATCATTTGCCCTCCATCGATAAACGAATGGATACCTTTAAAAAGCTGGCTGATAAAATCGGCAGGGAAAGGGTGATCTGGAGATATGATCCGATACTGACGAACGAGGAATACAATGTTTCTTTCCACCAGGAAGCATTTGCCCGGATTGCCGACGAACTCAAAGACCACACTGCCAAATGTATGCTGGGATTCATAGATCATTACCAGCATATCCGGAACTCTGTACGGTTATTCAACATCCATCCGCTGACTCAAGAGGAAATAGAAGAAATGGCTGTCT
Source organism: Bacteroides sp. OF03-11BH (assembly GCF_003604005.1). NCBI lineage: Bacteria > Pseudomonadati > Bacteroidota > Bacteroidia > Bacteroidales > Bacteroidaceae > Bacteroides > Bacteroides sp. OF03-11BH. The sequence continues at coordinate 6,980 of NZ_QTMW01000048.1, forward strand.
CCTTTAAAAAAACAATCGACGTTTATCCCGACATACAGCTGGATACTTGTACTGTAAAAGTGGATTTAAGACATTTAGGTATTCCGAGCGGCCTGTGTATTGATAAGGATCTGATAGAAAAGATCATCGGTTATCCTATCCTCGCCCAAAAGGATAAAAACCAGCGTAACATCTGCAACTGCATTGAAAGCATTGATATCGGAACTTATGAAAGTTGCCTGAACGGATGTATTTATTGTTATGCCATCAAAGGCAATTATAACACGGCAGTATATAATAGGAGGAAACATGATAAAAACTCACCGCTACTCATCGGCCATTTATCCGAAGATGATATCGTAAAGGAACGGGAGATGAAAAGCCTGCGGGATAACCAATATTCGTTGTTTTAATCTCTTCGGTCTGCAGTTGACTTACAGGCATAAAAAAAGGCTATCTATCCCAGACAGCCAATCTTTTGTTAACCTTAAATCTAATACTATGAAAAACACAGTACAAAGATACGGACTTTTCGGTTATCTCCAAATTTTGAGGCCAAAGCAGCGTATCTTATAACATGGTTTAATAGAATCAGAGCTGTATTAACAAATGAGTGGCCATGCATTAACATTTAACAGTTTTCTTAAATAATCAGAGCGTAAAACTGGAATAGATGCAAAAGTTTTCGAATCGAACACCTTATCTTATTAAAGAGAGTTTATGAGGGCTAACAAATTCCTCTGCCAGCTGTTTCTAATAGAAGGTAACCATCAAATTCCCATTATATGAACAGATTCGAAAATAAAGTAGTTGTCATCACCGGTGCCGCCGGTGGTATCGGCGAAGCAACCACACGCCGCATTGTCTCCGAAGGAGGCAAAGTAGTCATCGCTGACCATTCCGAGAAAAGAGCGGAGCAGCTTGCCAACGAACTCACGCACGCAGGGGCTGACGTGCGTCATGTCTATTTCTCCGCCACCGAACTCCAGAGTTGCAAAGAGTTGATTGATTTTTCCATGAATGAATATCAAAGAATAGACGTACTGATTAATAATGTAGGAGGAACTGATCCCAAACGTGACCTTAGCATCGAAAAGCTGGACATCAACTACTTTGACGAAGCATTCCATCTGAATCTCTGCTGCACGATGTATCTTTCCCAACAGGTCATTCCTATCATGACTGCCAATGGTGGCGGGAACATTGTCAACGTAGCTTCCATAAGCGGACTTACGGCTGATGCCAACGGTACTTTATACGGCGCCAGCAAAGCGGGTGTCATCAACCTGACGAAATATATCGCTACTCAAATGGGAAAGAAAAACATCCGTTGCAACGCCGTAGCTCCGGGACTGGTACTTACTCCCGCTGCATTGGACAACCTGAATGAGGATGTACGTAATATCTTCCTCGGTCAATGTGCCACTCCTTATCTGGGAGAACCGGAGGATGTTGCAGCTACCATCGCTTTTCTGGCTTCGAACGATGCCAGATACATCACCGGACAAACGATTGTGGTGGATGGCGGACTGACCGTTCATAATCCGACAGTGGCGTTATCATAAAACGACCGGATAACGTATTATCGGTAAAGATGATAGGTTATTAACCGGCAACCATTACAAAAAATAATCTCTTTTTCCTTGATGTTACCGATAGGAAACATATCTTTGTGACCAGTCAGTAACAAAAGTATCAAAGTATGGAAAAAGAGATTACTAAAAACAGACAGGCTACGGAAATGACCCTGATTACAGCCGTCAACGACATCATTGAAGAAAGCGGTTTCGAGGGGTTGGGGATCAATGCGGTAGCAGCCAAGGCCAAAGTTTCAAAAATGCTTATCTACCGTTATTTCAATTCGCTGGATGGACTGATAGCAGCCTACATTCAGCAGAACGACTATTGGATTAATTTCGATGAAGAGTTACCGGATCAGGCTCATTTAGCCGCATTTATCAAGCAGATATTCAAAAGACAAATCATGCGGTTACGGGAGAATTATACATTGAAACGCCTGTATCGCTGGGAACTGACAACGGACAATAAGTTTGTGAAAGAGTTGCGCAACAAACGGGAAGAGAAAGGAATCTGGCTGGTAGAGGCAGTCAGCAAACTATCAAAACATCCGAAAAAAGAGATTGCTGCTATGGCTTCCATCATCACCGCAGCCATCAGTTATCTGGCATTGCTCGAAGAAAACTGCCCGGTCTACAACGGCCTCAAGATTCAGCAGGAAAGCGGCTGGGAGGAATTGGAAGAAGGCATCAATCTATTAGTAGACCTCTGGTTACAAAAACAACTCTAATCAAATGAATAAAATGACAATAATGGGAATATGGTTTCTTTCTCTATTGATAAATAGTGGATGCAACCGGGATTTAGTAGAATACGACAGTAACGATCTTAAAATATCTATTGAAAAAGGGGAAGAGTGGTTGCATAATTTTCCTTTGTTTCTAGGCATCAACATCAAAAATCCGCCCCAGATTGCAATCTGGACTGAAGACATGGAAGGGAATTATCTGTCCACCGTGTATGTGACACACAAAATAGCCACTCAATCCTGGCAAGCCTCCGGCGGTAACCGCCGAAAGGAAGCGCTGCCGCATTGGTGTTATCAACGGGGAATCCAATATGAAGACGGGTTATATCTCCCTAGCAAAAAGGAACCGTTGACGGACGGTATCAGCGGAGCTACTCCGAAAGGTAGTTTTAATGTGAAGATGTCGCCAACCGGGAAGTTGAAGAAGTTTATAGTCAAAATTGAAATCAATCATTCTACAGATTTCAATGATGCATATCCGAAATCGGCCAAAGAAGGAGACGCCAATTACTCCGGTGGAAAAGAAGGGAGCGGACAGCCTGCCCTTGTCTACGCAGCAGAAGTGGATTTGACTTCCGGCAAGAAAGAATTTACAGCCAAACTGATCGGACACAGTAGCCCGGATGGAAGTAATGGAGATCTTACCAAAGATACTTCTTCACTCACAACTGCATTGCATATCGTTAAAAGTATAACCGTGTATGTGCAATAGCAGTAGCTAACCATAATATTATCAAACTCTATCCTTGCATCATTATGAGGAAATTTATATTCATCTTTGCGCTGCTATCTTTCATCACTGTATGTGCCGACGGACAAACAGACAGCAGACGTCTCTCTTACACTACATATATCGGGACAGGTTTTTCTATGAATCAGCCTTCTTACACGCCTTTCAACTGGCAAATCGTCAGTCACTACCACATCAGTCAACGGTTTGCCATCGGTGCAGGCAGCGGACTTTCTGTTTATGAAAAACTACTCATTCCGCTTTATGCCAGTGCGCAATTTTATATAACGAAGCCCAGGAGACTGACTCCTTATCTGGAATGTCATATCGGTGGGTCTTTTGCCACAGACAGAGAAGCAAACGGAGGCTTTTACCTCTCTCCTTCCATCGGTGCACAATTTAAGGTCAACCGGAAATTTAAACTGAATTTGATGGCAGGTTATGAACTCCAGAAACTGGAACGGACAAAGAAACAGGAAGATCCGTATTTCCATACGACGTTTAAGGAAGAATTGTCACACCATTCCATTACGTTGAAAATCGGCTTGACTTATTGAGGTAACTATAATAAGAGATAAGGAATTTGCCATTGCAAACAGAATATATATTCAGATCCTGGCTTTATTCCCCTCGAATAAAAAAAGGCATAATTATTAATGATTAAGTCGTTATATTATTCAACAAATACTAACTTTACGACGTTATAAAATATAAAGAGCGAACGAAATGATTGTTAAGACATTACTAGATACCGATCTTTATAAGTTTACCACATCGTATGCTTATATCAAACTGTTTCCCTATGCAATGGGCACGTTTAGTTTCAACGACCGGAATGAAACTCAATATACCGAAGATTTCCTGAAGGCACTCAAGGCAGAGATCAAGAATCTTAGTCAGTTGAGGTTCACGGAAGAGGAATTGGAATACATGACGAAAAACTGCAGATTCCTTCCGAGAGTCTACTGGGAGTGGTTGTCTTCTTTTCGTTTCGATCCGAATAAGATTGATATTCATCTGGATGAAGCTTGTCATCTCCACATCGAAGTGACTGACTTGCTTTATAAAGTGACTTTATACGAAGTGCCTTTGCTCGCTATTGTCTCCGAAATCAAAAACCGTTTCTTTGGCAATGTAGCAGACATGAACGAGATTCTTTGCAAGCTGTCGGAGAAAATAGAATTGTCGAATCAACATCAGCTTCGCTTTTCAGAGTTCGGCACACGGAGAAGATTCTCCATTGATGTGCAGGAAACGGTTATCAAGAAGCTGAACGAAACAGCGCAATATTGCACCGGAACTTCCAACTGTAACTTTGCAATGAAATATGGAATGAAAATGATGGGAACTCATCCACATGAATGGTTTATGTTTCATGGAGCACAGTTCGGATATAAACATGCCAACTATATGGCACTCGAAAACTGGGTGAATGTTTATGATGGTGATTTAGGTATCGCACTTTCCGATACATATACTTCCGGCATCTTCCTTAGCAACCTTAGCCGTAAACAAGCCAAACTTTTCGATGGAGTGCGGTGTGATTCCGGCAATGAATTTGAGTTTATCGATAAGCTGGTTGCCCGCTACAAAGAGTTGGGAATCGACGCGACAACCAAAACCATCGTATTCAGCAATGCCCTAGACTTTACAAAAGCATTGGATATTCAAGAATACTGCAAAAACAAAATCCGCTGCTCTTTCGGGATCGGTACCAATCTCACCAACGATACCGGGTTCGAACCTTCGAACATCGTGATGAAACTGACACAATGTAAGATGAATGTCAATCAGGAATGGAGGGAATGTATCAAACTGTCTGATGATGAAGGAAAACATACCGGCAGCCTTGAAGAGGTACAGGCTTGCCTGTATGAGTTACGACTCAACAGAAAGCAATAAAAATAAAGAAAAGCAGGAAGTACCTCACCGGAGAATACTTTCTGCTTTTCTTTATGCATATTAGAAGTATGCCAGACAAAGACATACCAGCATAGAATCAGCTACGCATATCATTGTAACAAACTATGCAATAATCGTCAGGATTTGAATCCTTTCACTGCTCTTTCCAATCTTTCCAAAGGTAATTCGCCGGATTGTCTCCAGAGCTGTTGTCCTTTTCTAAAAAGAATAAAGGTAGGAGTCGACTCAACTGTATAGAAATCTGTAAGGGCAGGTTCCTGATCGATGTCTACCAATACCACTTCCAATGTTCCTTCCATCAGTTTCTTAAATTCTTCAACAACCGGTTTCATACGTTGGCAATGAGGACACCACGTTGCATAAAACTCTGCCATTACCCAATCACCGTTAGCCAGTTTCTCCTGATTTCTTTCTTCACGAGCTATTTTCTTTTCTTTCATACGAATATCTCCTTTTAATTAATTACTATCAACCTAACAATATCAGGAGAAATATAGTTTAGAAAAGTAGCAAGGTTATACACTAATTAAAGAATCCTTATTTAAAGACAAGCATTGCACAAAAATGAAACTTTCGTGCAAAAAAGGAACATCTTATTTAATATTTATTTATCTTTGCCCCCCGAAATGGTTCAGAATCCGTATCCAACGGACGACGATTAATAGGGAATCGGGTGTAAGTCCCGAACAGTCCCGCTGCTGTGAAGCTCTGTTCAATGTCTTATAATTGAACTAATTTAACGCCACTGATGTTAATCGGGAAGGCAAATAAGACAAGAGTCAGTCAGAAGACCTGCCATTTTGTGTAAGACGCTCCCCTCCTCGTGGGTTAGGAGAAAGAGCATCACTTGTTAAGCCCCAAATCAAAAAAATACTGTTTTTCGTCGGGTGGAGTATGTCCATTAGATGGGAAGACATTAATAAGTATGTACTTAATTGAAAAAAGTATGATAAAAAAAATCTTAGTAGCCAATCGCGGTGAAATTGCCGTAAGGGTGATGCGCTCCTGCCGGGAGATGGAGATAACGAGTATCGCTATCTTCTCCGAAGCAGATCGGACCGCGAAGCATGTGCTTTATGCAGACGAAGCTTATTGCGTAGGGCCGGCAGCATCCAAAGAGAGTTATCTGAATATAGAAAAAATCATCGAAGTGGCGAAAGCAGCTCATGCGGACGCCATCCATCCGGGTTACGGCTTCTTGTCCGAAAATGCTACCTTCGCCCGTCGATGCCAGGAAGAAGGAATCATCTTTATCGGACCTAATCCGGAAACAATGGAAGCCATGGGGGATAAAATTGCTGCCCGTATCAAAATGATCGAGGCGGGAGTACCCGTTGTTCCCGGCACACAAGACAATTTGAAAAGTGTGGAAGAAGCCATAGAACTTTGCAATAAGATCGGATACCCGGTGATGCTGAAAGCTTCTATGGGCGGTGGTGGAAAGGGTATGCGCCTCATCCACAGTGCCGAAGAAGTGGAAGAAGCTTATACTACTGCCAAGAGCGAATCGTTGTCTTCCTTTGGCGACGACACGGTTTATCTGGAGAAGTTCGTTGAAGAGCCTCATCATATCGAGTTCCAGATTCTTGGTGACAAGCATGGAAACGTCATTCATCTATGTGAACGCGAATGTTCCGTGCAACGCCGTAACCAGAAAATCGTAGAAGAGACTCCTTCGGTTTTCGTCACTCCCGAACTACGGAAAGACATGGGTGAAAAAGCGGTAGCCGCGGCTAAAGCAGTAAACTACATTGGTGCGGGTACTATCGAATTTCTTGTTGACAAACACCGCAACTATTATTTCCTTGAGATGAACACCCGTTTACAGGTGGAGCATCCGATTACGGAAGAAGTGATTGGGGTAGATTTGGTGAAAGAGCAGATTAAAGTTGCCGACGGACAGGTGCTTCAACTGAAACAAGAAAATATCCAGCAACGCGGACACGCTATTGAGTGTCGTATTTGTGCCGAAGATACAGAAATGAATTTCATGCCGAGCCCGGGTATCATCAAACAGATTACAGAGCCGAACAGTATCGGTGTACGTATCGACAGTTATGTGTACGAGGGATATGAAATTCCAATCTACTACGACCCGATGATCGGTAAACTGATTGTATGGGCTACCAACCGCGAATACGCTATCGAGCGGATGCGCCGCGTACTCCACGAATATAAGTTGACCGGTGTGAAAAACAACATCAGCTATCTGCGTGCCATCATGGACACTCCCGATTTCGTGGAAGGTCACTATGATACAGGATTCATCACCAAGAACGGCGAATATCTGCAACAACGTATCATGCGCACTAGCGAACATTCCGAAAATATTGCTTTGATTGCCGCCTATATGGACTACTTGATGAACCTCGAAGAGAACAACAGCGGTATGGCTACCGACAACCGTCCTATCAGCAAATGGAAAGAGTTCGGACTGCACAAGGGAGTGTTGAGAATCTAATTTTAACAAAGAGAATTCAATTATGGAAATTCATATAGGAAACCGTGTGGCCGAAGTAGAGTTGGTCAGCAAGGAAGATAACAAGGTGGTGCTTACCATTGATGGAAAACCGTTTGAAGCAGATGTAGTGATGGCGGAAAACGGCACTTGCAACATCTTGATGGACGGACGCAGTTCGAATGCACAGCTGATTCGCCGTGATAACGGGAAAAGCTATAAAGTGAATACGCATTATAGCAGTTTCAATGTAGAAATTGTGGACAGCCAGGCAAAATATCTACGGATGCGCAAGAAAGGGGAAGAGGAACAGAACGACTGCATCATTTCTCCGATGCCGGGCAAGGTAGTGAAAATACCTGTTGTAGTCGGTCAGGAAATGAAAGCGGGAGATACTGCCATCGTTATCGAAGCAATGAAAATGCAGAGCAACTACAAAGTGACTTCGGATTGCCGCATTAAAGAAATTCTGGTTCAAGAAGGTGATAGCATAACCGGCGAACAGACATTAATAACATTAGAACCGATTGCATAATAATAAGAACGGATTGCATTATGGAAGAAATAAATAAAGCATACGCCACGTTCGAGGAACGTGACCGCATCGCTTCTCTTGGTGGAGGCGTTGATAAAATAGAGAAGCAACATGAAAGCGGTAAAATGACTGCTCGCGAACGTATCGAGATGTTACTCGATAAGGGTACTTTCGTTGAACTGGATAAGTTGATGGTTCACCGTTGTACGAACTACGGTATGGATAAGAACAAAATTCCGGGAGATGGTATCGTATCCGGTTACGGAAAGGTGGACGGTCGCCAGGTGTTTGTTTACGCTTATGACTTTACGGTATATGGCGGCTCACTGTCAGCTTCCAATGCTAAAAAGATTGTGAAAGTACAACAACTTGCATTGAAGAACGGTGCCCCGATTATCGCTTTGAATGATTCGGGCGGTGCACGTATCCAGGAAGGGATCGAGAGCCTTTCCGGTTATGCTGATATTTTCTATCAGAATACAATGGCCAGCGGTGTGATTCCACAGATTTCGGCAATCCTGGGTCCTTGCGCCGGAGGTGCCTGCTACTCTCCTGCCCTGACCGATTTCATCTTTATGGTGAAAGAAAAAAGTCACATGTTTGTGACTGGTCCGGATGTAGTAAAAGCTGTGATTCATGAGGAAGTAAGTAAAGAAGAGCTGGGTGGCGCAATGACACATAGTAGCAAGAGCGGTGTGACTCACTTTATGTGCAATACCGAAGAAGAATTGCTGATGAGCATCCGTGAACTGCTTTCTTTCTTACCGCAGAATAATATGGATGAAGCTAAGAAAAAACCTTGCACTGACGAAACAAACCGCGAAGATACTTCTCTGGATACAATCGTTCCGGTAGACCCGAACGTACCGTATGACATGAAAGACATTATCGAACGTGTTATAGACAACGGCTATTTCTTCGAAGTGATGCCGAACTTTGCTAAGAATATTATCATTGGCTTTGCCCGTATGGCAGGTCGTTCGGTAGGTATCGTAGCGAATCAGCCAGCTTATCTTGCCGGTGTTCTCGATATTGATGCCAGCGACAAAGCAAGCCGTTTTATCCGTTTCTGCGATTGCTTCAATATTCCATTGATTACATTCGAAGATGTTCCGGGATTCCTTCCGGGATATACACAGGAAAACAATGGTATCATCCGTCACGGTGCAAAAATAGTTTATGCATTTGCAGAAGCCACTGTTCCCAAACTGACAGTGATTACCCGCAAAGCTTACGGTGGTGCTTATATCGTAATGAACTCCAAGCAGACCGGAGCTGACGTGAACTTCGCTTACCCAAGTGCAGAAATTGCTGTGATGGGTGCGGACGGCGCCATCAATATCCTGTTCCGCAAAGCTGACGAAGCAACAAAGGCCAAGGAACTGGAAGCCTACAAAGAAAAGTTTGCCACTCCGTATCAGGCTGCCGAGCTGGGATATATTGACGAAATCATTTATCCGAGACAGACTCGCAAACGTCTGATTCAGGCACTGGAAATGACGGAAAACAAGATGCAGACAAACCCGCCCAAGAAGCATGGTAATATGCCTTTATAACAACTAGATAAGGTGCGCAAAAGCACCACTCATAAAACGAGCTTGCAGAGATTCTATGATATACTTTAGGAGATTTGTAAGCTCGTTTCTTATTTGTAAGCCTGCCGTTTCTTTATATGTGACAAAAAAAACGGCACCTCGATTCACATCGCAGCACCGTCACAACACAAACACAAAATAAAACACGACAAAACTACTATGCAATCTTCCTGTCATGCCGGGGAGGCATACCTTGCTTGACTTATCTATATTCGCATACACACAAGAAGCTTTATCAGGCGATTTGCACAATAAATAACATAGATTTCCGGATTTTGTTCACAGGATTGATAAGATTTTATTCAATAATATGATAAGAAAATGAAATAACACGCCCTTTAAGGAATTCAAGAGAAACGAAAAAACGGTACCCCGATTCACATCGCAGCACCGTCACAACACAAACACAAAATAAAACACGACAAAACTACTATGCAATCTTCCTGTTATGCCGGGGAGGCATATTCACTAGCCTATATATATTCGCATACCTACAAGTAGCCATCAGGCGATTTGCATATATAAAACATTCAGATTTTTATTTTGTTCACGAAAGGAGAAGTAAAAATGTTATTTCTTCTCCTTATAGTCTTTCAGGAAGCCTTCCATCAGCCATTTGGCGAGTGCCTGACGATTGGAATTCATCACCAACCGACGCTGATCGAACGTATTCTGGATATTACCCAACTCCACAAAGACGGAAGCGGGAGTGGTATGGGAAAGTACGTATAAGTTACGCCCGCTTACTGTGCCGGAAAAGCCCCGGTTGGGTTGATGCTTATCATATTTTGACTCAAACGTATCTTTCATATTATTTGCCAATCGTTTGCTTTCTCCCTTTTTATTCGAATAATAGAAAAAGACATCTGTTTGTTTTCCCTTACTACGGCTATCAATATGAATAAAAATCGCCCTGCAATAAGAGTAGTTCTTACGGTCTTTCCGGTAAAGAGCGTTTATTTTATCACAGCGTTGCTGTAAGCGTTGCACCTGATTCAAAGGAATTGGATCACCCATACAAGTCTCCCGTTTACTGTTTGACAGGTACGAATCATCACGGATACCATCTTTAGCATCTTGAATGATAATACGGACTTCGGCCCCTTCCTGCATCAGGTTACGTGCCAGACGGAGAGCAATATCATAAGCGTATTCATCTTCGTGCAGTTCGTATTTACCAACTTTCCCGATAGCACCCGGATCAGGACCTCCATGTCCGCTGACCACATAGAAGCAAGCACCGGCAAGACGGTTGGAAGTGACTTTCACATCAGCCAGTTGTTTTCCAAACAGAGGCTGATTGAGGGTAGTTCCTATTTTTGTTGATTTAGCTTTCGGAGATTGTTGCTTTGTCCCGGTATTTCCGGAAGGTGATTTCTTGATGGGAGGAATAACATACGTCACGCCCACTTTAAGCACATTGTTCTTTCCCAGTTTCTGTTTATTCAGCTCAATAAAGTCGTCGTAATACTTCTTCGGAGAGCGGTTGTGCCTTAATAGAAAAGAAGAGATACCTTCACCCGCCTTCGGGGTTGCCTTCTGCTGTGCCCAAAGAGTTGTGCCCGAAAAAAGAAAAGCTAAGAATAAAAGAATATAGAGTTTATTTTTCATAACTACATTAACTATCTCCTTCGCAAGAGTATCATTTCACTCATAAACAGGGCAAAAATACAATTATTTTCCCTACTTTTGCAGCATTAAAACATTTTTTGAAATAAAACATTAAAACCCGATAACATTATGGCAAAACAATTCAAACCGGAAACCCTGTGTGTACAGGCAGGATGGACGCCTAAAAAAGGCGAACCACGCGTATTGCCCATCTATCAAAGTACAACTTTCAAATACGATACCAGCGAGCAGATGGCCCGCCTGTTCGACCTGGAAGACAGTGGTTACTTTTATACCCGCCTGCAAAATCCAACGAATGACGCTGTTGCCGCCAAAATCGCTACCCTTGAAGGTGGTGTAGCCGCTATGCTGACTTCCAGCGGCCAGGCTGCCAACTTCTATGCCATTTTTAATATCTGTCAGGCAGGAGATCACTTTGTTTGCTCTTCCGCTATTTACGGAGGTACGTTCAATCTGTTTGGCGTGACCATGAAGAAGCTAGGCATCGATGTGACTTTCGTTAATCCGGATGCCAGCGAAGAAGAAATTTCTGCAGCTTTCAAACCGAATACAAAAGCTTTATTCGGTGAAACGATTTCCAACCCTTCTCTTGAAGTACTGGATATTGAGAAATTTGCACGCATTGCACACAGTCACGGGGTTCCCTTGATTGTTGACAACACTTTCCCGACCCCGATCAACTGCCGCCCATTTGAATGGGGAGCTGACATCGTGGTTCATTCTACTACCAAATACATGGACGGACACGCTACAAGCGTAGGTGGCTGTATCGTAGACAGCGGTAATTTTGACTGGGATGCTCATGCTGAAAAATTCCCGGGACTTTGTACTCCGGACGAGTCATACCACGGACTGACTTATACCAAAGCATTCGGCAAAGGTGCTTATATCACCAAAGCAACTGCCCAACTGATGCGTGACCTCGGCAGCATCCAAAGCCCGCAAAATTCTTTCTTATTGAATCTGGGACTTGAAACGTTGCACCTGCGTATGCCTCAACACTGCCGCAACGCGCAGAAAGTAGCCGAATATCTTTCTAAAAATGAGAAAGTTGCCTGGGTAAACTATTGCGGACTGCCGGACAATAAATATTATAGCCTTGCACAGAAATATATGCCGAATGGTTCCTGCGGAGTCATCTCCTTCGGACTGAAAGGCGGACGTGACGTATCTATCAAGTTTATGGATTCACTGGAATTCATTGCGATCGTTACTCACGTGGCGGATGCACGTAGTTGCGTGCTCCATCCGGCGAGCCATACTCACCGCCAGTTGACGGATGAGCAACTGATGGAAGCAGGTGTACGCCCGGACTTGATCCGTCTATCGGTAGGTATCGAAAATGCGGATGATATTATTGCTGATATCGAACAGGCATTGAACGCATAAGAATACCGTAAAGGTATAAAATAATAAGAGAAGGCACGGGAATGAAATATTTCCCGTGACTTCTTATTTTCCACAAAAAGAAAGTTAATTTCGCAAAGAATCATTTCAAATATGAACCGATAAATCTTCTCGGATGTTTATCTTTGCAGGGAACCAAATTCTGTACAGATATGAAAAAGAATCTATTATTAGCATTCGTATTATGCTTTTCTTACGGATTTTCTTATTCCCATTCATTTAACAACCCAACTAACCTGACTACAAAGATGCAAAACTTTGAAATGGATTCATTTACCACCCAAAATGGGAAAAGCCTGAAGATCACTTTCTTCAGACATGCGAGCTTATTGCTGGAATATGCAGGACAAAAAATATTCGTTGATCCAGTATCCGATTACGCCGACTATACACAACAGCCGAAGGCGGATTTCATCCTGATTACGCATGAACATGGAGACCATTTCGATACCAAAGCAATAGCAGCTATCGAAACAAGCGGGACTAGAATTATTGCTAATCCTAATTGCCGGAAAATGCTGAACAGAGGACAGGAAATGAAGAACGGTGATGTGCTTCAACTGGCAGATGATATGAAACTGGAAGCCGTACCGGCCTATAATACGACTCCCGGCAGAGATAAGTTCCATCCCAAAGGACGTGACAACGGCTATATTCTTACTCTGGGAGGGACCCGCATCTATATCGCCGGAGATACAGAAGATATTCCAGAACTAAACCAAGTGAAAGATATTGATATCGCTTTCCTGCCAGTCAACCAACCCTACACCATGACACCGGAACAAGCGATACGTGCAACTCAAATTATCAAGCCGCACATTTTGTATCCTTATCATTACGGAGATACGGATATCAATAAAGTAAAAGAAGGATTGAAAAATGAGAAAACAACCGAAGTACGTATACGGGCTTTACAATAAAGCCCGTACAAATGATTACAAATCCTCCGCAGATAAACTGAAGATCATTGTATCCACCCAATATACAACCGTTCTATCTGCAGGTAAAACATCTTCGAGATAAGGTGAATCAGATACATCTTCCAACCATGCCGTAGTAATCGGACCTCTTTCTCTTGTAAGACTTTGAGTTCCTAAATACGGGCTAAAATTAAAGAAGGTGTGTTGTTTCTCTACATCATTTTCACCTTTATATGTAAAGACAAAAGCTTTTTTCTGTTTTCCAGCCAGTGAAGCCCATTCTATCCGATATGTCCCTTCAACAAGCACCTGTTCATCCTTTGTTTTATAGGTGAATTTCCCTCCTTCTCCTTCTTCAGATAAACGATACACATCATCCGGTCGTAACACACAGATATCTCCCTTATTAATAAAAGAATAAAAAGCCATTGCCGCATTCACCTTCTTCTGCAAGTCCTCTTCTGCGTCCAATAACAACATATCTTCACTAGGTCTGGACACTTGGAATTCAGGCTGGTCGAGACATGTAAATGTCAGTACACCATAAGAAACCGTAACAGGCAGCGTGACATAATTACCATCCTTATCACTAACAGTAACCGTTACTTTCCCTTTTTTACCGTGTGAGCTAAGCCATAACCTATTATCGTTGACTGTCGCCGTCACAATCGTTTCATCGGAGCTTTGCGCCGAGTAGCCACCTTTTCCATTAGCTATCCCGATATTCTCCGCTTCCCATCCATTAAGATACAGGACTGTAGAAGAAATCGTGTTCGTACAGGTTCCCGTTTCGTCGATTAATTCGGAACCGCTAAATAAAATAATCTCTGCATCATCTTGACAGGCTGATATACAAAAAGTCATGAGAGAGAGGAGAAAGAAGCCTAATAAAGTTTTTGTTTTCATATTTTCAGTGGTATGGTTAAATCGCGATTTATGTCATTGTTTTACAAAGATATAAAGTATTTGTATAGTATCATCATACAAATATGATGAATTATGTTTTCTTTATATACACCCGATGTGTTCCTCTACCATCAATCCCGATACCGGAACCGGGTGTATACGCCCATTGACGCAATTCATTGGTAGCCGTTGTGCGCAGCAGACCTGTCAGTCTCCGGTATTCGTAGACCGTCAGAAAAGAATGTTCCTCCAGATATCTAACAGCCAATGCTAGTCGTTGCTCCGGTGTATACTTCTGTGAAGAGCGTTGCGACTTCCACGGAGCTCTTTCCAGCAGACATCTTCCGTTGATACGCCTCACCATCTTCCTGTCTACACGAAAGTTCACGCTCCCCACCACAATGCTTCGTGCGTTACGATGGGTTTCACCCTCTCCGGTCTTTTCGCGTTCTTTATCTTTGCATAACGCCAACGAAGGAGAGAATGTTCCGATACCATCCAGCTTCACAGACTTGCCTTCTGCCATCTGATGTGCCATTTCAATACCGATCTGTGTAATTACGCCTTCCACATCTCCGACATTAAAACCACTGCTGGATGCTATCTGACGTATTAAATCCTCGGTAGATACCTGATCTATCATTGCAAACCGAGGATAAAGTACCTGTTCGCCCGTTCCATGAATATCGGGCATTTCTTCCATTACGTACATTGCCATAATACTAAAGTTTATTTGAAATATGGATTATTAATAGAAAACTTACTCGCTATAGGTAGAAAACTTGTTCTCCCCTACAGGAAAAGTTGTTTTTCCTATAGGACAAACTAAAACCGCAAGTTCTGGTTTTATAACTGAAACTTCTGATTACATAATCAAAAGTTCCGGTTTTATAATCAGAACTTGCGGTTATAGTTTTCTTACCAACAAAGATACGTTTTCCTGCCGGGATAAGCAAGTTTAATCCCTATGAAAAAGAAGTTTGATTACAATTCAGTTACTTATTACCGCTTCTTTACTTTATATCCTTTCAGGGTAAAACCAACTTCAAACAGGTTCAAAAGGGCTATCCGGATGTTATCTTCTATATAGGTCTCCATATTATCATATTTTGCAAAGTTGACGGGAAGGAGTCTGTTATTCCTCCTAAAGCTTTCATCCGGTATTTTACCCGTAAAACGTCCTTTCTTCTTCACTCCCCAACGAATGGTTTTACTACAAGGAAGAGGTATACCTATCGTCAGCACTTTTTCTTTAGTTACCGTATCGGTGATTCCATGTTTCCAGATACTGATATGGTTGGCTCCCAAATAAGTGCCGATATAAAGGACAACGGTCAGCGTCCAATCGTCCAAAGCCTCATCGGTTTGAATACCATTCACCAAATCAGAGAAATAGCCTTCAACCATTTCTCTGTCAAAACAGTTTAGTTCAGGCCATTCACATTTCTCAAACAGTTGATGCACATTGACAGGAACCAGTAAGGTGGTTATTTCTAACTGATATTTCATTCATTTCGTTTTTATATCATTGCATCTAAAATCGTCTCAAGTATCTTATCGACTATAAATATACAATTTTACCAGATCAAATACTAAAGAATAGAGCTTTTTTAAACCTATTTCTGAAAAAGAAAGGACTGTTTGATACACCCCCTCCTATGTAAACAGGGTTTATCAGACAGTCCTTTCCGTGCGGAGTATGATTCGTCCGTTATTCAGTGGACGATCCTTGCTTTTCGTCCTTACGGCATTTCAGTTTCTATCTGGAATTTACGGCTTACTTTCATCAAATTGATGGTATAAGTGACTACGTTCTGTGCTTCCTGAACCATCGTGAGATACACCATGCTCACCCGGATGCTTCCTGATTGGCTTTGGATGCGTTGCAGTTCCTTACGTTTCAATAGTGAAAGCTGTCCGTTGAGGTCGTTGGCACGACGGATTTCTTCTTCGAAGTCGTTGTACTCGTTGTTTTCCATTTTCTTACGACACTGCTGAATCAGATAGGTGATATCTTCGGATACATCGCTGAATTCACCTTTCTGGATGGCGTCCAATGGGTTGAAGTTGTTGTCGATATGTTCGAGGCAAGGTTCGCAGAGGCGGGAAATACTGTAGACCAATTCGCTAGCGAAATCGTTGCCTTGATAGTAATAAAGTCCTTTTTCGAGTACGGTGTTATTGTCGAGACGACACATGGCAACGGTGCCCGAACGTTTCATCTGTTTGATGAGCTGTTTCTCAAATTTAGTGGACCCCATGGCGCGACGCAATCCTCGCAGATTTTCATGAAGGAATGAAGTGACAGTCAGTTCGAAATTTGTTTCTGCATATTCCAATACTTTGGAAAGTTCTTCGCGGGTGTGCTTACGCATCAGTTGCAGGGCTTCTGCGCTGTCTGTGGTTTGCATCAGTTGCTTCAGCGTTTCGTTACCTTGTTCTTTCGCTTTGCGTTTCTTGTACATCACCTGGCTACGGATCAAGATGAATACAGCTATACCGATGAGGGCGATGATAGAGATGTTTCCGCCATAATGGAGTACGAGAGCTACGAAGAAACAGATGGTGAAGGCGGCTCCGGCGGTGATGAACCAACCTCCGATGACGCTTAATACGCCGGTGATACGGTAAACGGCTGAATCACGTCCCCAGGCGCGGTCGGCCAAAGAGGTACCCATAGCTACCATGAAGGTTACGTAGGTGGTGGAAAGGGGAAGTTTCAGGGAGGTTCCCAAGGCGATGAGCAGCCCGGCCAATACCAGGTTGACAGAAGCGCGGACAAGGTCGAAAGCAGCTCCGTCGGCTATGATTGCTTCGTCTTTGCGGAAGCGGGAGTCAAGCCATTTTTTGCTACCTTCCGGCATTATCCGGGAGATTCCGTTGGCAAGTGTCATGCTGATGCGGACCACTGTACGGGCGATCGGAGTACTTCCGAATGCTTCTTCTCCTTCATCTTGGCGGGAAAGGTCGACAGATGTTTTAATTACGGCGTGTGCTTTTTTAGAGGTGCAGAGGGCATAGACCATGACGGCTCCGGCTCCGATAAGAAAATACCACGGTGTTTTGGCAGGTCCCAGTAAAGAGGTCATCAGGAAGCCGTTGGGATTTCCTTCTCCGTTGGCGGTATAGTCCATGAAAGAGGAGAAACCTGCGAGGGGAACACCGATAAAGTTGACAAGGTCGTTACCGGCAAAAGCGAGTGCCAGGGCGAAGGTCCCCATCATTACGACGACTTTGAAAACATTGATTTTCATCCAGTGAAGGATCTGCATCAGTACGGTGAAGAACACAAAGAAAACGGTGATTAGCATCAGTGTGTTGTCTTGTATCCAGTGTTTGTTTTCAGGGGTCATGAAGGAGCTGTCTTTCAGTCCTTTGATAAGCATGAAATAGATGATGGCAGTAGCGGCTATACCTCCAAAGAGGGCGATGCTGTATTTCATCTTCTTCGTATAGTTGAAGGTGAAGATCACACGGGCAAGCCATTGTACAAGCATTCCGAAGAAGAAGGCGATAGCGACGGAGACGAAGATCGCCATAATGACGGAGAGGGCTTTGTCGGTGTTGATGAGGTCTCCCAAAGCAAGAGTGTCACTATTGTGCACTTTGATAAGTGCGAGGGCGAATGTTCCTCCGAGTAGTTCAAAGACTAATGATACAGTGGTCGAGGTGGGCATCCCCATAGAGTTAAAGACGTCCAGCAGTACTACGTCGGTCAACATGACAGCTAGCAGAATGCACATGATTTCGGCAAAGTAGAAGTGCTCGGGTTGGTAGATGCCGTGCCGGGCAATGTCCATCATACCGTTGGACAGGGAAGCGCCAATGAATATACCAATACCAGCTATGAAAAGAATGGTTTTAAACGAAGCGGCCTTGGCGCCTACCGCAGAGTTCAAAAAGTTAACTGCATCATTACTGACTCCGACTATCAGATCGAAAACAGCTAGTACAAAGAGGAAGATGATAATGCATAAATAAATAGTCTCCATAATAAATATATGTGTATGTTGTTTCCGGCTGCAAAGGACGGAATTTGACGTTGCAGGGAGGTGTCATACATGTTACATTTATATTACAATCGTCTTTCTTTTGTTTCGTAATCGTCTTTCTTTTGTCTTGAAACAAAAGAAAGAAGCAAAGAAAAATTCAAGGCTGACTTTTTTCTCCTACTCGCTCCCTGCACTGCGCTAAAGGGCAGAAACTCGCTACGCTCAAACAGTCTGCCCTTTTTGACGCTCCGTTACGGGGGCTCGCTTGACAGAGAAAAAAGTAGGCCGGAGGAGCGTGCGGGGTGGGCGTTGTGGGGGAGGTTGCATGAGAGGTCGGTGTGGTTGTTGCGAGGGAAGCCATGTAGTAAGGGCGTATAACGGGGATGTGCAGCGGGAACGTTGCGGGAAGGCCGTGTGGGGCGTTGTAAGTTGCAGGACACGGGTATGGGATTCTTATGTTAGTTAATTAGTTGGTTGTTTTTTAGTTATTTGTTTTGTTTAGCCAGTCATAGAAGGTGTATTGGGCCCGTACAGCGGGGGTGCCGGGCGTTCTTTTTTTGAATATATTTCGCAGGTTGTCGTCTACCCAGCAGGCTTTTTGGTTGTCGGCGAGCTGGATATTAAGCATTTCGATGAGGCTGTCACGCAGGTCGGGGGCGAGAATGGGGGTGATGGCTTCGATGCGGCGGTAGAGGTTACGACGCATCCAGTCGGGGGAGCCCATGAAGACTTTGGGTTTGCCGTCGTTGCCGAAGTACCAGATGCGGGCGTGTTCGAGGAAACTGTCTACAATACGGGTGACACGAATGTTACGACTGTATGACTGTCCGGGGATAAGACAACAGATTCCACGGACGATGAGGTCTATTTGTACGCCGTGTTCGGAGGCTTCGTAGAGACGGTCAATCATGGCGGGGTCTTGGAGGGCGTTCATTTTTAGGATGATACGGCCTTGTTTGCCTTCGTCGGCGAGGGCGATTTCCCGATCAATCAGGCGGTTCAATTCGGGGATGAGGTTGAAACGGGCGACAAGAAGGGTGGTGAACTTCGGGTCTTCTTTGCCTTGCAGGGTGCGGAAGAGGTTATAGAGGTCGGCCACTATCTTCGGACGGCAGGTGAAAAGGCCACAGTCGGCGTAGAGGGTGGCGGTCTTTTCATTAAAGTTACCGGTGCTGATATAGGCGTAGCTGGGTATTTTTTCACCGTTCAGTCCGCGGCGGCGGATAAGGGCTACTTTGGCGTGTACTTTCAGACCGGGTATGCTGTATATTATTTTAATGCCGGCGGCTTGCATCATTTCGGCCGTGGCAAGGTTGTTTTCTTCGTCGAAACGGGCTTTCAGTTCCACGAATACGGTGACTTTCTTGCCGTTTTGGGCGGCGGCTATCAGGGTGTTGATGACGGCGGAGTTTTCAGCTACGCGGTATTGGGTTACCATGATTTCACGGGTTTCCGGGTTGTGCACGGCTTCATACAGGAAGTGGATGAAGTGCTCGAAAGAGTGATAAGGGTAATATAATAACAGGTCCTTCTTGGCAACGTAGTTGAAGATAGATTCTTTTTCGTCAAGGATGGTCAGCTTCATTGGCTTCGGCTTTTCGAGGCTGTGAAGAGATTTGTTCGGGTTGGGAAGATGACGCAGGTCTTCAAGATTCAGGTGCTTGTCGCCGGGGACAAGTTCATCACGCTGAATATGGAAGGCGTCTACCAGAAAGTCCAGAAAGTCATGAGGCATACCACGGTCGTAGACGAAACGGCAGACGTCACCGATCTTACGTTTCTTCACTTTCTTCTTGAGTTGAGCGACAAGGTCGGCACTGCTGGCGGTGTCGTCAATCAATATGTCAGCGTCACGGGAGATTTTGATGCAGTAGCTGGAATCAACATCGTAGCCGGGGAAAATAAGGTTGAGGTTTGCCTTGATTATATCTTCGGTAAACATCAGGTAATGGTTTTTCTCGCGGGATGGAAGTTCGATGAAGCGGGGCACTTTGGCGTAGGGTTGCTTCATCACGAAGTAAAGAGGTTGCCGGGATTCTGTTAGACTGGTAGTTCCTTCATTTCCTTCTTTCTTCGGATAGACTCGTATGGCCAGGTAAAGGCGGTTATCCCGCAGGAAGGAGACTATTTTATCTTTGGATACAGGCACAGGCTGCAGGTAGGGAAAAATTTCTTCCCGGAAAAAGTCTTTAATAAACTGCTGGTGGAACGGTTCTACATGTCTGTCCTGATAAAAGATGATGTGATTCTTGCGCAGGGCAGGTAGTAGTTTCTCTTCATAAATGCGTACACGGTCATCCAGCTGGCGGGTGACTTCTTTATTTATTTCTTCTACCAGTTCGCGGGCGGATTGTACGGTTTCTTCATCACTTTCCGTAGCGCCGGAGGCAACAGCTTTATGGTCGGCTACACGGATTTTGTAAAACTCTTCGAGGTTGGAAGAGTAGATAGAGATGAAGTTGATACGTTCGTAGAGCGGTAGACGCTCGTCCAGAGCCTCCAACAATACGCGATAATTAAATGAGAGCCAACTAATATCTCGCTTGAAATAATTATATTTGCTTTCCATGTGCTTTAAGATTTTTCCAAATATAGTATCTTTGTGGGATTAAACAAAGAAATTTATGACAAGAATTGGATTATTATCTGATACTCACGCTTACTGGGACGAGAAATATCTGGAATATTTTGAACCATGTGACGAAATCTGGCATGCCGGAGACATCGGTTCGCTGGAAGTAGCGGAAAGGTTAGCCGCCTTCCGTCCATTCCGGGCGGTATATGGAAATATTGACGGACAGGAAATCAGAAAGCTGTATCCGCAAATAAACCGTTTCACGGTAGATGGTGCAGAAGTGCTGATTAAACATATCGGCGGTTATCCGGGGAAATACGATCCTTCCATCATCGGCAGTCTGATGACACGTCCGCCCAAACTTTTTATCAGCGGACATTCTCATATATTAAAGGTGAAATATGATAAAACGCTGGATATGTTGCATATTAATCCGGGAGCTGCCGGCATGTCCGGTTTCCACAAAGTACGGACTTTGGTACGTTTTGTTATCAACCAGGGGGCCTTTCAGGACTTGGAAGTCATCGAATTGGCGGACAAATAAAATAAATGTTCCTGCCAGATTGAAAAATTATTTTAAAATTTTGCCACGTCGGAATTCTTTCCGACCTTTGCACGCAGTTAATGAATAACTCAGACGAACATGAAAGGAATTATTCTAGCCGGTGGTAGTGCCACCCGACTTTATCCGCTCTCTAAAGCGATTTCCAAACAAATCATGCCTGTGTATGACAAGCCGATGATTTATTATCCGTTGTCAACACTTATGTTGGCAGGAATACGCGAAGTGTTGATTATTTCGACTCCACGCGATTTGCCGATGTTCCGCGACTTGTTGGGAACGGGTGAGGAACTGGGTATGTCTTTCTCCTATAAAATTCAGGAACAACCTAACGGACTGGCACAAGCTTTCGTATTGGGAGCCGATTTCCTGAACGGCGAACCGGGCTGTCTGATTCTTGGGGATAATATGTTTTACGGACAGGGCTTTTCCGCCATGCTCCGCCGGGCTGCCAATATAGAAAAGGGCGCCTGCATCTTCGGTTACTACGTGAAAGACCCGCGCGCTTATGGTGTAGTGGAATTTGACGAACAGGGAAAAGTGATTTCACTGGAAGAAAAGCCGGAAGTGCCGAAAAGTAATTATGCCGTTCCGGGACTTTATTTCTACGATGCCAGTGTGACGGAAAAAGCAGCGGCTCTTCGTCCTTCAGCACGTGGAGAGTATGAGATAACAGACTTGAACCGTCTGTATCTGGAAGAAGGTACATTGAAAGTGGAACTCTTCGGACGCGGATTTGCATGGCTCGATACGGGTAACTGCGACAGTCTGCTGGAAGCTTCCAACTTCGTGGCCACTATTCAGAACCGCCAAGGTTTTTACGTCAGCTGTATTGAAGAAATCGCCTGGCGTCAGGGATGGATTCCGACGGAGCAGTTGCTTCTACTGGGTCAACAGCTCGAAAAAACCGAGTATGGAAAGTACCTTATCGAATTGGCTAAACAATCCTAAAATCAACATAAAGAATAAAATATGAAAACTTATCTAGTGACCGGTGCCGCAGGATTTATCGGGGCAAATTACATCAAGTACATCTTAGCCAAACATAACGACATCAAAGTCGTGATATTGGACGCTTTGACGTATGCAGGTAACTTAGGAACGATTGCCAAAGACATCGACAACGAACGCTGTGTCTTTATCAAAGGAGACATTTGTAGCCGCGATGTGGTAGACGGTCTTTTTGCTGAGTATCGTTTTGACTATGTGGTGAATTTCGCTGCCGAGAGCCATGTGGACCGCAGCATTGAAAATCCGCAACTGTTTCTGATTACCAACATTCTCGGAACACAGAACTTACTGGATTGTGCACGCCGTGCATGGGTAATGGGGAAAGACGAACAAGGATATCCGACCTGGAGAAAAGGTGTACGCTATCATCAGGTATCTACCGATGAGGTGTATGGTTCATTGGGAGCCGAAGGGTATTTCACTGAAGCAACTCCGCTTTGTCCTCACAGCCCATACAGTGCTTCTAAGACAAGTGCAGACATGGTGGTAATGGCTTACCACGACACTTATAAAATGCCGGTAACGATTACCCGTTGCTCCAACAACTACGGTCCGTACCACTTCCCGGAAAAATTGATTCCGTTGATTATCAAGAATATCCTCGAAGGAAAGCATCTCCCCGTCTACGGTGACGGTAGCAATGTGCGCGACTGGCTTTATGTGGAAGACCACTGCAAAGCAATCGACCTCGTTGTGCGTGAAGGTCAAGACGGAGAAGTGTACAACGTTGGTGGACACAACGAGAAAACAAACCTCGAAATCGTGAAACTGACAATTTCGACTATCCACCGTCTGATGGCAGAAAATCCCGAATATCGTCAGGTTCTCAAAAAGAAAGTGAAAGACGAAAACGGAGATATTTCGATCGACTGGATCAACGAAGATCTGATTACTTTCGTTAAGGACCGTCTGGGACACGACCAACGTTATGCTATCGACCCCACCAAGATAACAAATGCCTTAGGATGGTATCCCGAAACTAAATTCGAGGTCGGTATCGTAAAGACAATCGAATGGTATTTAGCCAACCAAGCTTGGGTGGAAGAAGTTACCAGCGGAGATTATCAGGGTTACTACGAAAAGATGTACGGGAAATGATTCTCAATTTATCAACATTCCTATTGCAATAAGAATACCCATAAGCAGCATATTACGCGAAGTCTCGCCTAATATGCTGTTTAATTTTTTACCGCTGTATATTTTCACCATCCGTTTCCAGGTAAGGAAATGAGGGATCAGATAAAGTTGCGGAAGAAAAGCGGCGTAGAAATGACCTTCACGAAGGAAACACAAGCAGAGAAGAGAAGCGGTAATCCCCAGCATCAAATAAAAATAGCGACCGAATTTCTCGCCGAAACGAACGATCACTGTCCTTTTTCCACTGCGTGCATCCGCTTCGCGGTCACGATAATTATTGACTACCAACAATGTATCGATAAGCAGTCCGCAGATTAAAGAGGCGATAGTGACATCCGGTGTCCAGGTTAGCGCCTGTACGTAATATGTTCCGCCTACGGGTACAAAGCCGAAAAAGACAATCACCAATACATCGCCCCAACCGTTGTAAGAAAGAGGATAAGGACCGGTGGTATAAAGAAAGGCAAATAACACACAAAGCACTCCTACGATAATCAATTCCCACCCGGCAAAGAAGAGTAACGTACAGCCGATAAGGCAGGCAAGAGCAACCGTAATAATAATCCCGGTTTTCATCGCTTGCGGAGAAATCCATCCTTGCGCACAAGCACGTTCGGGGCCTAACCGGTCTTCCCGGTCTGTTCCTTTGAGGAAGTCGAAAAGGTCATTGATGAAATTAGCGGCAATTTGCATCAGACTTGCAAACAGACAACAGATCAGTGCAGGCAACCAGTGAAAACGTCCGTCCATTGCAGCAAGAGCAGTACCTATCATAACCGGAGTTATGGCCCCTGTCAGCGTTTTGGGACGTGCAGCTAATATCCATGCTTGTAGCGAGTTACGCTTTACTTCTTCCATACTTTAATATATTATAAATAGTTTTGACGGACAAAGATACATGATTTTTCGTATCTTTGCACCCCGAAAAACTTCAAACTAAGAGAAGATGAAGAAAATAAAAACAATCTACCCTGTTATCCTGTTGACATTGCTTTTGCTGGTTTCCTGTAAGTCGAAAAAGAATATGGTGGCTACCTTGCCACGCCCTGTTTTAAATTCAGATTCTATTTATCCGGATACGGCTAATGCCATAGCCGGGTTATTCTCCCCCGACCACTCGCAACTCAAAGAGCTGAATGTTTCCAAAAACAAAAAGCAGAATACAAAGAAAAAGACTTCTACCGATACACACGAATCGTCGGATCTGGTACTGCGGGCAACAAAAATCACTTCTTCCAGCGTAGATGTATCTTCTGTCTATACCGGAGTGGACCGTGTAGTAAAATATGACTTTACACACCGCGATGTTCCCGAAGCCTTTGAAGGTTTCCGTATCGCTTTCATTTCCGACTTACACTACAAAAGTCTGCTGAAAGAGAAAGGTCTGAACGACCTTGTCCGCCTGCTGATTGCTCAAAAGGCTGATGTGCTTCTGATGGGTGGTGACTATCAGGAAGGTTGTGAATATGTAGAACCTTTGTTTTCCGCACTGGCACGCGTAAAAACACCGATGGGCACTTATGGGGTAATGGGCAATAACGACTACGAACGTTGCCACGACGATATTGTGAATACAATGAAACATTACGGCATGCGTCCGTTAGAACATGAAGTAGATACGCTTCGTAAAGACGGGCAGCAGATCATTATCGCTGGAGTGCGCAATCCTTTTGATCTGGGGCGCAACGGAGTATCGCCTACTCTGGCACTCTCTCCCAAAGATTTTGTCATCTTACTGGTTCATACTCCGGATTACATCGAAGATGTTTCAGTAGCTAACACCGACCTTGCCCTGGCAGGACACACCCACGGCGGACAAGTCCGTGTATTCGGAGTTGCCCCGGCACTTAACTCACACTATGGCAATCGTTTCATCACCGGACTGGCATATAATTCTGCAAAAATACCTTTGATTATAACAAACGGAATAGGAACCTCCAAATTACCAATCCGTGTCGGCGCTCCGGCGGAAATCATCGTTATTACTCTTCATCGATTAACGGAGTAAACTGGATAGCCTCCCAAGCCTTTGGATGCATAAAGTATCGAACATCTTTCCTTGCATCCAGTGCTTCTCGAATAAAAGTAGAACTGATTTCAAATACAGGAGAATGAACAAGACGCACCGTTTCCGGCAATTCCTCCTCTTTGACGGGAAAGCCGGGACGGGGGTAAATAAGAATCTGATTCTCTTTAATGATACGTTCGGACTGATACCAATATCCAAAACGTTCCCAATTATCGGAACCGATAATGAAATAAAACTCGCGATCGGGAAATGCCTCACGCAGTTTCTCCAACGTATATACGCTATATGAGGGGCGAGGCAAATGAAACTCAAAATCTGAAGCCTGAAAACGAGGATAGTCACTGATGCTCAACTTTACCAGTTCGAGACGTAATTCATCATTCCATAACTTCTCCTGTGCTTTCAAAGGATTCTGCGGACTCACCATAAACCAGATTTCATCCAATCCTTCATACTCACAAAGGTAGTTGGCTAGAGCAAGATGTCCGATGTGAATCGGATTGAATGATCCGCTGAAGATTCCGGTTTTCTGCTTATTCATTGTTCCAAAAACTCTTTGATAACTTTCAAAGCTTCCGCTTTAGCAGTTTCCAAATTGTCATTGACAATCACACAATCGAATTGCGGAGCAAAACCCAATTCATATTCCGCCTTAGCGATGCGACTTTCAATCACTTCCGGCGCATCCGTTCCACGTCCTTCCAACCGGCAGCGTAATTCTTCCACCGAAGGCGGCTGGATAAACACCGACAACGCACGATCGCCATAAAACTTCTTGATATTGCATCCGCCAACCACATCTACGTCAAACACCACATTCTGACCCGCTTCCAATTGCTTTTCTACCTGCGCTTTCAGCGTTCCGTAATAACGGTCCTTATACACCTCCTCATACTCCAGAAATTCGTTGTTCTCAATGCGTTGGCGAAATTCTTCCGGCGTAAGGAAGAAATATTCAACCCCATGCTGCTCCGTTCCACGCGGAGGACGGCTGGTAGCAGAAATTGAAAACGCTAAATTCAAATTCTGCGTCAGCAGATAATTGATTATAGTAGATTTGCCCGAACCCGACGGAGCAGAGAAAATAATTAGCTTACCGGTCATAAGTTTAATGAAGAATTAAGAATTAAAAATGATAGATACTGTTTTACATCACGTTCAGTACCTGTTCCTTAATCTGTTCCAGTTCATCCTTCATCTGAACTACGATCTTCTGCATTTCAGCATGATTGGACTTGCTGCCTAACGTATTGATCTCCCGACCCATTTCCTGGGCGATAAAACCAAGCTTCTTACCCTGTCCGCTACCACTTTCCATCGTGCTGATGAAATATTTCAGATGGTTGCTAAGACGTTGTTTTTCCTCGTTGACATCCAGTTTTTCGATGTAGTAAATCAGTTCCTGTTCCAGACGATTCTTGTCGTAGTCTACGCTTAACGTCTTTTCGAGAGCATCAGTGATGCGTTCCTTCACTTTCTCTACACGTTCTTTCTCGTAAGGAGTAATCTGTTCGAGCAAACTGTTGATGTTGGCAATCTTCTCACGGAATTTCTTTTCCAATGCAGCCCCCTCCTGTTTGCGGAAATCGACCAAATGACTGATGGCTTCAAGTATGGTAGCATGCACCATGCTCCATTCCTCTTCCGTCAGTTCCTGGATTTCCGTTTTCGTCATCACGTCCGGCATGCGGAGTAATAGTTGGAGCCAGTCTTCCGGTGCGGGACAAGGAATCCCCAGTTCGCGGCTTATCGAATCCAACTGGCTATAATAACTTTTCAGTACATCCTTATTGATGGGAGCAGCATCCGCACCCTCCTTCTTCTCTATCCACAGGCTGAAGTCAGCTTTTCCACGTTCCAGAACTTTAGAAATCTCATTACGGATTTCAATCTCTTTTTCACGATACGCCGGAGCGATGCGAGTGGACAAATCCATTGCCTTGCTGTTGAGCGACTTGATTTCTACATTTATTTTTTTATCAGGAAGTTCGGCCGTAGCTTTACCGTATCCTGTCATAGACTGTATCATAACCTTAAAGTTTTGTGCAAAAGTACACGAATATTTTAAGAATTGGAAATAATCATGTAAATTTGCGACAATTTAATAAGCTGATTTTTATGTCGTGTATACTGAATATTGAAACCTCTACCTCTGTTTGCTCGGTAGCGGCCAGTCAAGACGGACAGACGATTTTTGTGAAAGAAGACTTGAAAGGCCCTTCACACGCCGTGTCTTTAGGAGTTTTTGTAGATGAAGCATTGTCGTTCATAGACAGTCATGCCATCCCTTTGGATGCCGTTGCAGTGAGTTGCGGACCGGGTTCGTACACCGGACTCCGAATCGGGGTTTCTATGGCGAAAGGAATTTGTTACGGGCGCAATATCCCCTTGATCGGTATCCCGACGCTGGAAGTATTGAGTGTTCCGGTGCTGTTGTATCACGACTTGCCCGAAAACGCTTTGCTTTGTCCGATGATCGACGCCCGCCGCATGGAAGTATATGCAGCCGTCTATGACCGTCGTCTACAAGTGAAACGTACAGTTGCCGCCGACATCGTAGATGAGAACTCTTACCTGGAGTTCCTGAACGAACAACCGGTTTATTTCTTTGGAAACGGAGCCGACAAATGCCGCGAACAGATCACGCATCCGAACGCACATTTTATCGACAATATCCATCCGTTGGCTAAAATGATGTTCCCACTGGCAGAAAAAGCAGTGGCCGATGAAGACTATAAAGACGTGGCTTACTTCGAACCTTTCTACCTGAAAGAATTCGTTGCCTCCATGCCGAAAAAGCTTCTTTAATTTTTTAATTTTTAATTCTCAATTTTAATTTAACAAATGCAATACAATACTCAACAGAAAAGAATGCCGCTTCCCGAATACGGACGTAGCATCCAGAACATGGTAGATTATGCGTTGACCATTCAGGATCGTGCAGAACGTCAGCGTTGTGCCAACACCATCATCAACATTATGGGAAATATGTTCCCCCATTTGCGTGATGTACCCGATTTCAAGCACAAGCTTTGGGACCACCTGGCTATCATGTCCGGTTTTGAGCTGGATATTGACTATCCGTATGAAATCATCCGCAAGGACAATCTGGTGACCCGCCCGGACCATATCCCCTACTCCACTGCCCGTATGCGTTACCGTCACTACGGACATACGCTGGAAGTACTGATAAAAAAAGCGATCGAATTCCCTGAAGGAAACGAAAAGAGAAACCTGATTGCCCTTATCTGCAACCACATGAAAAAGGATTACTTGGCATGGAACAAAGATACAGTGGACGACAAAAAGATTGCCGAAGACCTATACGAACTGTCTAACGGGGAACTCCAAATGACCGACGATATCGTCCGGCTGATGGCAGAACGCCTGAATCAGAACTACCGTCCGAAGACGAACTATACCAACAATCGTCAAAACAATAAAAGAAGATACTAAAACACTTTATACTTAATACTAAAAAAATTAATGGCTTCATTTGTAATCGAAGGAGGACATCGGCTTAGCGGAGAAATCCACCCGCAAGGAGCTAAAAACGAAGTTTTGCAGATAATCTGTGCCACGTTGCTGACCGCAGAGGAAGTGACGGTGAACAATATACCTGACATTCTTGATGTCAACAACCTGATTCAGCTCTTGCGGGAGATGGGAGTGACGGTTGCAAAGAAAGGCATTGATTCTTATAGTTTTAAAGCAGAAAATGTAGACCTGGCTTATTTGGAAAGCGATGAATTCCTAAAGAAATGTTCCAGTCTGCGAGGCTCTGTGATGCTTATAGGTCCCATGGTGGCACGTTTCGGCAAGGCATTGATTTCCAAGCCGGGAGGAGATAAAATCGGTCGCCGCCGTCTGGACACTCACTTTGTAGGTATTCAGAATTTAGGGGCCGACTTCCGCTACGACGAAGAGCGGGGTATCTACGAAATAACGGCCGACAGACTTCAGGGAAGCTATATGCTACTGGACGAAGCATCTGTCACCGGAACAGCCAACATCGTCATGGCAGCCGTACTTGCCAAAGGTACGACCACCATTTACAATGCCGCCTGCGAACCCTACGTGCAACAACTCTGCCGGTTACTCAACCGGATGGGAGCCAAAATCAGCGGTATCGCATCCAACCTGCTCACCATCGAAGGCGTGGAAGAACTGCACGGCACGCAACACACCGTACTGCCCGACATGATTGAAGTGGGCAGCTTCATCGGCATGGCGGCAATGACGAAAAGCGAAATTACCATCAAGAATGTTTCTTACGAAAATCTTGGAATCATCCCCGAGAGCTTCCGCCGTCTGGGCATCAAGCTCGAACAAAGAGGAGACGATATTTACGTTCCCGCACAGGAAACATACCAGATAGAATCATTTATCGACGGCTCCATCATGACGATAGCCGACGCCACTTGGCCGGGACTGACTCCCGACTTGCTAAGTGTGATGCTCGTTGTAGCCACACAAGCCAAAGGCAGCGTACTGATCCATCAGAAAATGTTCGAAAGCCGCCTGTTCTTTGTGGACAAGCTGATCGACATGGGTGCACAGATCATTCTCTGCGACCCTCACCGCGCCGTAGTCATCGGACACAACCACGGCTTCAAGCTGCGCGGCGCCCGCCTGACTTCACCGGATATACGTGCCGGTATCGCCCTTCTGATTGCCGCCATGAGCGCCGAAGGCACCAGTACCATTAGTAACATCGAACAGATAGACCGTGGTTATCAGAACATCGAAGGACGTCTGAACGCTATCGGAGCCAGAATCACCCGGATATGATAAAGAAAGAAGAAGTATACAAGATAGGATTATTCAATAAACCGCACGGCATCCACGGCGAATTGCAGTTTACCTTCACGGACGATATTTTCGACCGTGTGGACTGCGATTATCTGATATGCCTGCTCGATGGCATCTTCGTGCCTTTCTTCATCGAAGAATACCGCTTCCGTTCAGACTCCACCGCCTTGGTGAAACTGGAAGGAGTCGACAGTGCCGAACGTGCCCGAATGTTCACCAACATTGAAGTCTACTTCCCCGTGAAACACGCCGAAGAAGCGGAAGATGGCGAATTATCCTGGAACTTCTTTATCGGTTTCCAGATGGAAGACATCCATCACGGACTTCTGGGAGAAGTCATAGATGTAGATACCACTACGGTAAACACCCTTTTCGTGGTTGAAGGAGCGGAAGAAGAGGAACTGCTCGTTCCCGCCCAGGAGGAATTTATCGTAGGAATAGACCAGAAACAGAAACTCATCACGGTGGAACTTCCCGAAGGGTTGCTCAATCTGGAGGAATTGGAAGATGACCGGTGAGAACGAATAAAACGATGAGCCGCTCATCCACTGAAAATAGTAAATAGTAAATAGTAAAAACAGTAAATACCCGAGATGCCAAAGAGAAGACGAAGTAAAGCTTTCTGGAAAAATTTCAAGTTCAAGTATAAACTAACGATCGTTAATGAAAATACACTTGAAGAAATTGTCGGACTTCGCGTATCCAAGCTCAATGGACTTTCCGTATTACTTTGCGTGCTGGCGGTACTTTTCCTGATCGCTTCCTGCATCATCACCTTCACCCCGCTGCGCAACTACCTTCCCGGATACATGAACAGTGAAGTCCGTACACAAATCGTGGACAATGCCCTGCGTGTAGACTCTTTACAACAAGTGCTCAACAAGCAGAATCTTTACATCATGAACATTCAGGATATCTTCAGTGGAAAAGTATCCATCGACAGCGTGCAGACACTCGATTCACTGACCACTGCCCGCGAAGACACACTGATGGAACGTACCAAACGGGAAGAAGAATTCCGCCGTCAGTATGAAGAGAATGAAAAATATAACCTGACCTCCATCACTTCCCAACCGGACGTGACCGGACTCATTTTATACCGTCCGACACGAGGTATGGTGTCCGACCACTTCAATGCCGAGAAGAAACATTACGGCACCGACATCGCCGCCAATCCCAACGAAAGTGTATTGGCAACCATGGACGGGACCGTCATCCTAAGTACATACACCGCCGAGACAGGTTATCTGATTGGCGTACAACATAACCAGGATTTAATTTCAATCTATAAACACTGCGGCTCCCTCCTGAAAAAGGAAGGTGAACGCGTGAAAGGAGGGGAAGCCATCGCTCTGGTAGGAAACAGCGGCACACTTAGTACAGGGCCGCACCTCCATTTCGAACTTTGGTATAAAGGTCATCCGGTGAATCCCGAAAAATACATCGTATTTTAAGTGATAATAGAAAAATGAATATAGAGACTAACAAAAAGAAAAAACAAATAGCTATCCTAGGCTCAACAGGCTCCATCGGGACGCAGGCTCTGCAAGTCATCGAAGAACATCCCGACCTGTACGAAGCCTATGCGCTGACAGCCAACAACCGCGTGGAACTACTGATTGCCCAGGCACGGAAGTTCCAGCCGGAAGTGGTAGTGATAGCCAACGAAGAAAAGTATTCCGAACTGAAAGAAGCATTGAGCGACCTGCCTATCAAAGTGTACGCAGGCACAGACGCTATCTGTCAGATTGTAGAAGCAGGCCCCATCGACATGGTGTTGACAGCCATGGTCGGTTATGCCGGACTAAAACCAACCATCAACGCCATCCGCGCCAAGAAAGCGATTGCGTTGGCCAATAAAGAAACATTGGTAGTAGCGGGCGAACTGATTAATCAGTTGGCACAACAATATCGCACTCCGATTCTGCCGGTAGACTCTGAACACTCTGCTGTTTTTCAGTGTTTAGCGGGAGAAGTGGGTAACCCGATCGAGAAAGTGATATTGACAGCCTCCGGAGGTCCGTTCCGCACTTGCACCCTGGAACAGCTGAAATCCGTCACAAAGACGCAAGCCTTGAAACATCCCAACTGGGAAATGGGAGCAAAAATCACAATCGACTCCGCTTCCATGATGAATAAAGGTTTTGAGGTGATCGAAGCCAAATGGTTGTTTGGTGTTCAGCCCAGCCAGATCGAAGTGGTGGTGCATCCGCAATCAGTCATTCACTCGATGGTGCAGTTTGAAGACGGAGCTGTCAAGGCACAACTTGGGATGCCGGATATGCGCCTGCCCATCCAGTACGCATTCTCCTACCCCGACCGTATCAGCTCTTCTTTCGACAGACTCGATTTCTCCCAATGCACGAATCTGACGTTTGAGCAACCCGATACGAAACGGTTCCGCAACCTGGCACTCGCCTACGAAGCGATGTACCGCGGAGGGAATATGCCCTGTATCGTCAATGCTGCCAATGAAGTAGTGGTAGCCTCTTTCCTAAAAGACGACATCAGCTTCCTCGGCATGAGCGACGTAATAGAGAAAACAATGGAACGGGTTGCCTTCATCGCCAATCCGACATACGACGATTATGTAGCTACGGATGCGGAAGCAAGGAAAATAGCAGCCAGTCTGATATGATCCGCTTCATCCCATTGATGAACAAAGAAAATAAAGAAATTGATTAGTATTAATATAAATTGAAAATAGCCTTTATATCCTCTCTTCGGTAGAGAATTAGTTGAAGGCTTTAAACTGTAAATAGACTATATGGAAACATTTTTGATTCGTGCCCTGCAATTGATTATGAGCTTATCCTTGCTCGTTATCGTTCATGAAGGCGGGCATTTTCTTTTTGCCCGTTTGTTTAAGGTGCGTGTAGAAAAATTCTGCTTATTTTTTGACCCTTGGTTCACCCTTTTTAAGTTCAAACCCAAGAAAAGTGACACAGAGTATGCAGTAGGCTGGTTGCCATTGGGCGGTTATGTCAAAATAGCCGGCATGATTGATGAGTCGATGGATACCGAACAGATGAAACAACCCGAACAACCGTGGGAGTTCCGTTCCAAGCCGGCGTGGCAACGTCTGCTGATAATGGTGGGTGGCGTACTGTTCAACTTCCTGTTGGCACTGTTCATCTACTCCATGATTCTTTTTGCATGGGGCGATCAATATATAAAGGTACAGGAAGCCCCTCTTGGTATGGAATTCAACGAGACTGCCAAAGCGGTAGGTTTCCAGGACGGTGATATCCTCCTTTCTGCCGACGGTGTTCCTTTCGAACGTTATGACGGCGACATGTTGAGCCAGATTGCCGATGCACGCGAAGTAAGCGTCATCCGTAACGGGGCAAAAGCCTCCGTCTATATCCCGGAAGACCTGATGCAACGTCTCTTGGCAGACAGCGTCCGCTTCGCCTCCTACCGTTTCCCGTATGTTATAGACAGCGTAATGGTGAACTCTCCTGCCGCACAAGCAGGAATCCAGGCAGGTGACAGCATCATCGCCCTGAACGGAACCCCGATCTCTTTCTCCGACTTCAAAGAAGCGATGGCAGAACGTAAGAAAAACGAAGCAACCCTGCTCAAAGACAGCATAGATCCGCGTCTAATCACGCTGACTTATGTGCGTAACGGTACAACAGACACGCTAAGTATGCGTGTAGACTCCGCCTACCTGATGGGTGTAACCGCCTGTCTCGTCACAGACCGTCTGCTCCCTATGGTAAAAAAAGAATATGCTTTCTTTGAATCCTTCCCCGCAGGTGTCTCCCTCGGTGTGAAAACCCTGAAAGGCTATGTAGGAAACATGAAATACCTCTTCTCAAAAGAAGGAGCCAAACAGCTGGGCGGCTTCGGAACGATCGGCAGCATCTTCCCCGCTACCTGGGACTGGCACCAGTTCTGGTATATGACAGCCTTCCTTTCCATCATCCTGGCTTTCATGAACATCCTCCCTATCCCCGCATTAGACGGTGGCCACGTGCTCTTCCTCTTCTACGAGATGATAGCCCGCCGCAAACCGAGCGACAAGTTTATGGAATACGCCCAGATGACCGGCATGATTCTGCTCTTCGGTCTGTTGATATGGGCTAACTTCAATGATATTTTGCGATTCTTCTTCTAGCGAATATAACAATAGAAAGATAGAGAAAACATATAAAAAGAGGCACTTAGACGATACTGACACCGTATAACAAAAAGTTATAGCTCGG
>NZ_QTMW01000049.1:0-38368 GCF_003604005.1 Bacteroides sp. OF03-11BH
TGCAGGCATAGAAATCCGGTGCGGTAATGTCTTCAAACTGTTCCCCTACACAAATTTCATGAATGAGGGAAATCAGTTTCATGCTGAAATATTCAGGCAATCCGGCAGTCGTAGCTGTAGCCGATGCGGTTGCCGTTTCTGTTTCTGGCTGGCTGTCTGTACGGCTCTGCCTGTCTGCTTCGTTCGGTTGGTTTTCTTCGTCCGGTACATATTTGGTCAGGATGCCCATGAAGTGTAAGCTAAGCAGGTAGATGTCGTCGCAACGGTTTTTCATGTATTGCCGGGCTTCTTTCCAGAGAAGGGTTTGCTGCTCATAAAGATGGTCCAGCTGGGCTTTCTCCCTTTCATATTCAGCCTTGCAACGCTCATATTCTCTTTCCGCCAGCTTTTCTTCTTCGGGTGTATGCTCTCGGTAGCCAATGGTATCATAGCGGTTGTTGGCTTCGTTCATCGGTTTGCGTAGCCTGTTTACCACTTCCATCTCTTCCTTGATGGCTTCCTTGTAGCTGTCTGCGTATTGGTTGCATACACGCATAATCACTTCATCATGGGGAAGGCTGTAAGCTTCATAAAGCCGTGTGTATTCTCTGACTTCCTTTTTCAGACTTTTCAGCAGCAGGGTACATGGTTCTGGCGGTGTATGCAGCACCAGTTCAAGGATAGCTTGCTCAAAAGCCTTTATATCGCTCCATTCCGAGTAGAAATCAACGATGAATTTCTGCTTTTCAAAAGAGAAAGTATGGCTTACAATCCAGTCTTTGCTGATTCTGTTCAGCTCTCCGTATTGGGGTATGAGGGTTGTTATCGTATTCATGTTTATAGGAGATTAAATTTGTTCATTGCCTGAATTTTGATGTCGTCTGCTATGTCAATGTAAGGTTTCATGGCTTTGTAGTCGCTATGCCCTGTCCATTTCATGACCACTTGCACCGGAATGCCCAGAGCCAAAGCATTACAAATAAATGTGCGTCTGCCAGTATGGGTGCTCAACAAGGCATATTTAGGTGTGACTTCGTCTATTCGTTCATTTCCCTTGTAGTAGGTTTCCCGTACAGGTTCGTCTATTTCTGCCAGTTCTCCTAACTCTTTCAAATACTCGTTCATCTTCTGATTACTTACCACTGGCAATGCTTTATTGTTTTGGAAAGGAATATCTTTATATTTTTCAAGAATAGCTTTGCTGTGGTCATTCAGCTCAATAATAAGGCTGTCAGCCGTTTTGATGGTGGTAATTTCTATGTGTTCCTCTTTCACGTCGCTGCGTTTCAAGTTATACACATCAGAATGCCGAAGACCTGTGAAGCAACAAAATAATAAAACATCCCTTACTCTTTCAAGGTATTGTTTGGCAGCAGGTATCTGGCAGGCTCTGATTTTGTCCAATTCATTCCGGGTAAGGAATATTACTTTTTTCGGTGCACTTTTCATTTTGGGCATGAATTTGTCATAAGCGGTGTTTTGATGATACCCTTTTCGGTTAGTCCAACGTAAAAACCATTTCAAGAACTTGATTTGCTTGGCTATGGAAGTGTTGCGCATATCTTTATCACTGCGTAAGTAATCTATATACTCATTGAAGTGTCTTTCCGTCCAGCTCTCAAATGTCGTGTTCGGATCAAAAGTTGCGATGTGCTTTTTTACTGTTGCAAACTTCTTTAGAGTAGAGGATGACCAGTCATTTTGTTTGCTGCATTCGGCAACAAACTCATCAAAGATTTTCATGAAGTCTAATTTCACTTCCTCTTTCTCATGATGGCTCTCTTCCTTTTCTCCTTTCATTTTTAGATTGAAAGCCTCTTTGATTTGTGCAGGGGTGGGCATTATGTCTTGTACTTCGAACTCCTTGAACACATTCTGTATCTCGGTGTATTGACGCAGTAGTTCGGTGTTGATTTCTGATGCGCTTTGTTTCAGCTTATTGGTACAGCCGTTTCTTACCCGTTGCTTGTCTGCATCCCATTTCTCCATATCAATCCGATAGCCTGTTGTAAACTCAATCCGTTGGCTTGCAAAAACGACACGCATACGGATGGGTACATTTTGAGTGATAGGAATGCCATCTTTTTTACGGTTTTCCAGTGCGAAGATGATATTTCTCTTGATGTTCATAAACTGGGTGTATTTGAAAAGTTACACCCAAAAGTACACCCAATAATTGAGATATGCAATGATATTAAGAGATATTTAGATAGATGATAGCTAAATATAACTATTTAATAATCTGATGTTTGATAGATTATGATATTTTATAAAAAGGTTCGAGAGACTCCCTCCAGCTCCACAACATTATAATGAAAAGAAAAATCCTGTAATCAATTGAACTACAGGATTTTTTGTTTGTAAATGATTGAATGAAAGAAAAATGCTTTATATGATAAGTCGTGGAATACTTTCTTAGGTCAACAAGCATATTTATTGCATGACATTGCGCTCTGAAAGGAACTGTCAGAGCAGGATATTTACTGCTATATTGTCTATATACTTTCGTTGCTTATTCAGGAATTCAGCCTGAAGGAGTTCATTGGACTGCGATATGACGGTGCAATACTTCTTCTGAGAATCTATCCACAATTTGTGTCTGGCTGTGATTTCCTTATTCTTTGTATATATCGGGTAACCATAGTGATGCCAGAAAGCAGATTCACTACTGTCATCCCATGTCGCATAAGTAGTGGTGCTGTTGATGTATAACACTGATAGATAAATTTCAATTTGAGTTCCGGTGGTATTAATACCTTTATTTATAGTTGTTTCTATATCATCCAAATATTTGTGCAGCTCTACCTTGAGCGTATCCAATTCTATCTCGTTCAACAGTCCTCTCACATAGAAATATTGCATTTCCTTTATCAGATTAAGAAACAGATTATTATCGACTATGAGAGACAGCTTTCTTATTTTAGTATTCAAGAAGCTCATTCTTTCACAGCTTTCTTTAATCTCTTTGGGAATGACTACCTCCGAATATAGATAGTTCAGTGGTACATCTGTCATTTGATGCATCCATCGGTAATAGATAAATTTGAATAAATGTTCATAGTTTATAAACATGGTGTGCAGAAAATGATTTAGTGTGCAGGTGATTTCGGAATTCTCCGAGTCAATCAAGCGTTGCAGGTAGCTTTCATAGTAGCGAAAAAACTCTAGAAGATTCTTGCTTGGGTTTTGTCTGATTGTACCTATATGATTGAATGCGGCGGCATCGCTTTTATCATTACTGATAATCTCATCCAGTGAAAAGTTTAACACCAGAGATAGTTTATAAATCTCTTCCATAGAGAATGGCTTTTCACCTCTCAGTCTCCTGTAAGCGGATTCTTTGCCAATGTCTAAGACTTCCATAAGCAAAGTGACCGGTTTTAAATTTTCCGGCATGATATCCAGAATCTTTGTCAAAACAATTTTATTTAAATTCATAGTCATGAGTCAATGTATTATTAAATATTGTAAATATGAAAATTAAGCATCTAAATATAAAACGACAGCAATAATGTTTAGTTCGATAATTTGAACAATAATTTCCCGTTTTTTCAAAAAGTGAAATAGGTTCTTTTCGCTTGTTTATTATAATCCCAGTTATTGTGTCATTTATTAGTGTATGTTTTATGTTTCCGTAAACAAAGTAGATTAAACGTCTCAAATACTATCATACAGTTCGAATGTAACTGTTTTCTTTGTAATACGGACATTTTAGACTAATTATATGAAGCTCCAGAAATTAAATATTAGAGGGAGAATTATGAATATAGCCAAATGGCGATATAAATTAGAGATTTTTAAAGTAAAGAAGTTTCTATGTGTAATGATGCTTTTTGTTCTTGCTGTTAGGGTAGCTTATTCGGAAAATGTCGGACAAGAAACGAAAACAATAAACAATATGCCTGCATATCTTACTATTGGTACTAATCTACTATATTGGGCGGCACTTGCACCAAATGTAACTGCCGAGTATTATTTCCCGGACAGTCATTGGTCTATATCGGGTACCTTTACTATGCCTTGGTGGAAAAGGAAATCCAAACACCAGTATTATCAGATCAGGCAATACCTCGTGGAAGGCCGATATTGGCTGAACAGCAAGGCTGCCGGAAGGAAACATTTTCTGGGAGCCAATATCCATGGTGGTATCTATGATCTTGAAAATAAGAAAACGGGATATTATGGTGAGTTCATAGGAACGAGTCTCACCTACGGATACAGTCTTAACTTGAATGGGAAGATGTCATTGGAATTCACTATTGGTGGAGGATATATATTCACGAATTATGATAAATATTTGCCTGTAGATAACCGCTACGTATACCAATCGAGGCATAAGACGCATTATTGGGGAGTGACAAAAGCGGGTATCACTCTGATATGGAATATTCTGTATCAGAAAAGGTGAACTAATCTTTTATAATGAATAAGACTAGACGATATGAATATTGGTTTTATATACTTGTTTTGACTGTTTTTATAAGTTGTAGAAAGGATTTATATTACGAGCATTTCAAGGAGGTAGACTTGCATCTGGAGATCACTTATTCCTTGGATTGGCACTTGCCATGTGATGAAAACTGGAATGAGAAATGGCCTGCCGAGTGGACGGTAGATTGGGATAGGATGCTGCCTCGGGTACCGGAAGGTGTCAGGCTCCATGTTTTCGACTACGGCGATAAGACTCCCATTTCAAGTCACAATTTCGAGCATCATGGCGGTCGTGTGGCAATCAATAGCGGACGTTATGATATGCTATTATACAATAATGATACGGAAGGGATCATCTTTGAGAATATGCATGCGGTAAACGAAGCGGTTGCAACTACCCGTACCCGAACGCGTTCGGCATCCTATTCGAACAAGTATCCCGATGAGTTGACCGCTAATGTCCCGGATATGCTGTTTGCCGCATTTCTGTCCGAACAGGAATTAGTGAAAAATGAAGATGAAGAGACAACTTATGCGAGGATGAAGGTCGAACTGGCTCCTAGAACGTGGACCTACCTGATCAGATATGAATTCATTTCAGGCCGGGAGTATGTTTCCGAAGCCCGTGCCTACTTATCGGGGATGGCAGGGAAAGTTTCTTTGAAAGATGGGCATACCGACAACGACAAAGTAGTCACCCTGTTGCTCGATTGCTATACCTGTGATTACGGCGTCGAAACCATTGCTCGTTCTTTCGGGCGATCGGAGACGGCCGCCACGCATAAACTTGTGCTGGAATTGAAACTGATGAGTGGTAAAGTTAAAATGGTGGAGTTTGATGTCACTGATCAAGTTAGCAGACAACCCCAGGGAGGAGTCATTGTTGTCAATGGCATTGTAGTCACTCCTGAAGAAGGAGAAAGACCCGGCGGCTCCGGATTCGACGGGGATGTGAACGATTGGGAAGAAAATGTAGATGTGGATATTCCCATCTCATAAATATAAATAAGTAATTAATTTAATTATTGAATCCATTTAAAAAAGAAAGAATGATGAGAAAAACCAATTTGTTTGCTGTTTTAACAGCAGTTGTTGCATTGACGTTTACCGCATGCACCAATATCGAAGATGTGGCAATGCCAGAGCAGAAAGTGCTGGACTTTTCTGTTTTTGCCAACAAGAACACACGTGCAGCTGAAACGGGCAGCACGCTCAAGACTGATGGGAAAGCATTCGGAGTCTGGGGGTATTCTACTTTTGAGACCGTGGATACTGATGTATTCCTGAATCAGGAAGTGAAGTATAATGGAACTACAAGTGCATGGGAATATTCGCCTTTGAAATACTGGGATACGCGTTCGTCCTATGAGTTCTATGCTTATTATCCTTATAAAGCCAGTGGAGTGACTATCGATGATAATAAAAACATCACCGTTACAGATTTCACCGTAGAACCTTTAGTTGCCAATCACGTAGACTTGATGCTTGCAGACAAAGTGACACGATTGGCCAATGCTCCTGTCAATCAGGTTACTTTTAACTTTAATCATTTACTGTCGAATATCAATCTTTCCTTTAAGAAAGATGTTGGCATTGCTGAAACCAAGGTTACATTGAAGACAGTGAAGATTTACGGGATGAGTAAAAAAGGTACTTTTGTTCAGTCGCAGGTACCTGAATGGGCTATATCCGATACTGATTTTGTAGGAGCAAGCGATTCAAATCTGGAGAACCTGGCAAGTGACAATGTACTTGATGTTGCTACAACAGTAACGTTTAACGATATGCTGTTCATTCCGCAGAATACGAACAGTGTGAAAGTGGATGTCACTTACAATCTTGGTGAATCAGGAGCTGAACAGCCGTTTACAAGGACGCTCGACCTTAGTTATGACGCTTCGGACAGAACATACAATCCGGCTGCGTGGGGACAGAACCAGAAAATAACGTATAATTTCATTATCAGTGCCAATGCGATAGAATTCGGTGATCCTACAGTAGAAGATTGGACAACAACAATCCCGGATGTAGAAGTTCCTTCTATCAATTAATGATGAGAGAATATTAATCCCTGTCATTCTGTGCTTTCCGGGCGGTTCCTTCTCTGGCATGAATACACGGAAATGAGAATCTTCGGCCACGCCCAGAATGACAGATACTCCGTTATATACTGATTAAGATGTATTATTTGAACAATAGAAAAGAAGAATGGATAGTATAATGAAAAAAACAGCTTTCATTATAGGTTTAATATCATTATTGACCGCCTGCAATAGTGGAAGTGATGACCGCTTTATGGAGCTTCCCGACACTCCTGCCGGAAAAGCTTCCATTTCTTTTGACGGTGCCCGGACACGTGCATCCCTAAATACTATATCGAGTACCTTTGCTCTTTACGGAACTGCAACAGATGCCGGCAATACTTCGGTTGTTTTCAATAATCAGAAGATAGAGTATAATAACGAGAGTACCCTCTGGGTTTATTCCCCATTGAAATATTGGAATACACAAGCCGATCACAAGTTCGGAGCTTATGCTCCTTATAATTCCTCCCGGAATTTCTCATTCAATCCGGAAGGATTTCCGATGATAACAGGTTTCATGGTAAGTCAGAATGTTGACAATCAGGAATCTCTCTTGCTTTCGCATCCGGTTGACCGGGAGGTAAGAGCAGGTGGCTTGGATATGTCCCCAGTGGTATTTACATTCGACCCGGCGCTGACAAGAATTAATTTTAGAATAAAGAAAGAATCTTCCCTGACTGATGCGCTTCACTTAAACGTATTGCGTATGTATAACCTGAAATCATCCGGTAATTGTACCCATAACGGCAACCGGATCATTTGGGACACATCATCCGCCCCGACAAATACCTTTGGATACAGTACAGGATTTACAAACCCACAGGAAGTTTCATACGAAGGAATTATTGCCTGGGAGGATGGTGCTTTGATGGTACCTCAACAGATTTCCGGCATCACAGTATATTTGAGTTATACACGTCGGCACAATGACCTGACCTATTCGTATGATAAGGATAATATAACTCTGCCGGG
Organism: Bacteroides sp. OF03-11BH; assembly: GCF_003604005.1. Lineage (NCBI taxonomy): Bacteria > Pseudomonadati > Bacteroidota > Bacteroidia > Bacteroidales > Bacteroidaceae > Bacteroides > Bacteroides sp. OF03-11BH. Next base: position 7,467 of record NZ_QTMW01000049.1, read on the forward strand.
AGCAGACTGGCAACCCGGTCAACAAATAACCTATGTATTGACACTTAAACCCGAAAATTATATTGAAATAGGTGAACCTATCGTTGAACCGTGGATTGACAGTCCATCAGGAGGTGGCACCATCATTGTAAATTAAACTATGGAGTATGAAAGAATCTATTATTTTAAAATATATATGGTTATTATCCGGTAACTTCATGATTGCCATATTGTTGGCGGCGTGTAACGGCAGTAATATAATCCCTGATAATCCGGATGAAGAAATAGAGATTATTCCCGAACGTTCCATCACTTTCTGTTTGGGGACGGCTACGCGTGCTCTGCCTGTCACTCAATTGCGTGGCGAGAGCTTTGGTGTGAAGGCTTATATACTGGATAACCTATGGGCTGCAGCAGGATATAATGCAAAGCCAGACACTGATTGGAATAATGTGAGGATTGACTGTAGTGATTCGGGAGTCTGTACGTATGCCCCTATCCAGTCATGGCTGGATAACAAATACTACACATTTTTCGGTTATTATCCGTATAATACCCTCGGTGTAACTGTTTCCGATGCAAATCACGAATCGACACCTTACATCGAGTATCGTCTGTCGGCCAATGACCCGACGCAACATCAGGATGTCATGGTTGCGTCAACATTCGACTGTACGGCATTGAATACCGGTCAGGTCAGGATGCAATTTTCGCATATACTTTTCTGCATCAATATCGCAGTGAATAATTATCGTGATGAGGCCATCCGGTTGGATAATGTGATATGTCGGTTTACATCCCCTTTATACAGCACATATAGGATAAAGATGGATAAAAGCGAACCGGATACTGGCGGAACCATCACCAATGCGTCTTACCTGATGGCAAGCAGCGTGAATGTATCCAATACATCGGCAACGGGGGCGATAAATATCACGGATGCCGATCGGTTCTTAATGCTGATTCCGCAGCGAGGTTTGCAGGGGACTATTTCTTTCGATGTCACTCAGGGCGGACAAACGACTACGAAAGTGGTTGAATTCAACGACCCCGACACGGAGTATCGCGCAGGATATAGGTATACATTCACGCTCTATTTCGTAGGAGATGCCATTCATCTCAGAATCATTCGAAATAATGAGTGGAATGATAATAATAGTGAAATAGAATTTGATTAAGGAAGGTTTGATTTAATGATAAGAATAATTAGCTATACACGCTTGTTGATACTCGTTTTATCGGTTGGTGTACTGTTTGGATGCAGTAGCGATATTGTGGAACAGAAGAGACAGGCCGAAAGCCGGTATATACGTATAAACGGGTATCCCAAAGGATTCTCTGAAGTGGAAGTTTCGACTCGTTCGGGAAAGAATGAGTTCGAGACTAAACTCTCTACCTTATATATGCTCATCTTTGATGCCAACGGGCAGTTGGTAGATGTTCCGCAATTTATAGCCAGTGGTGTGCCTGATTTCTTGATAGATACACATAGTCCGTCTTTTGTCAATCACGATCAACAGGCGCTTCTACAGTGTGATATTTTTTTGGTGGGTAATTTGAATAATGGAGATCTTGCCGGTATACGGAGTCTTACGGAACTCTATAATTTCGAAGTCGAAGCGACAACGATTCATCCGGATGCCGATCCTTCATTTAAGGGATTGGTTATGATTGGACAAACACAGGAAAAGGTCGACTTGAGTTTGGAGCGTCCTTCCACAAGTAATAATATTCAGGATATATTCATGGTGAGCATCTATGCTAAAGTCGTTGTGAATTTGCAAATACGTCCGGAGGAACATTTGTCCGGAAACGACCAGAGCTTTCGGATGATTAGCTGGGAGGTCGTGAACGCTCCGCGCTATGCAACTCTCGGTGCGCCCGATGCTACCGATGAAACCGCACCTTCGCATGGTGATAAGATACCTTCCAGCCCTTCGGGATTATACTCCGGTTCCAATCCGGTGGGAGTCTCCCAATCCCTGTCCTATACCTTTTATATGTTGGAGCACAAGCGCAATAAGTTGAACACCGTGAATTATCTGGAAGGTATCGACGAAATGTCCAAACAGCGTTTCAAACCAAAGTTTGTGAACGAAGATACGGATGCTGCCTATATGATTATCAACGGAATATATGTCGATCATCAGCTTGTCACGCACGAGACCACTTACAAGCTGTATCTCGGCGCCAACGCTGTGGATGATTTCTATATCCTGCGTGATAATCAGTATAACAATAATATAACAATCAAAGGAGTGACCAGTAACAGTGGCTATGATGAATCGACTGTTTCGTTTGATGCCCGCGTCACAGTAAATTCCGGCCCGGTAGTCGTTTCGGTCAAGCGGGATACACAGCTTGATTGCCATTATGAAGTTCGTCCGCTGGATATTTATATAACTCCCGGTTATACGGTGAATGTTGCAATAGATCCTGCGGCACAGAGCTGGATAGGCTTGGATAGGGAAACAATAGCTGATGGTAAGGTTGTCAAACGGGATTATTTCACTACAAACCTGATTTCAACCTTGCCTAAAAGTTATGGGCCTTTCACTTCCGATTTTCGGGTATGGGCCTATTTTGATGAGAATACTTCTACGTCGGATAGAATAGGTAAAATCATATTCACCTACATTGAGACAGCAACGGGTGACCAGACAGTGCTTACCTATACTTTCTTGCAGAAAGGTCTGTTTGAGGTGGCTTACAATGGACATACTTATTACATCGAATTTCATGAAGAGTATCTCCATAACTTCGACCCCAACGATCCTTTCAATAATAAGACGGACGGAATGTTTTGGGGCCTCGATGGCATGCAACTTTCTCGCCGGAGAGATGCTTTCAAGTATGATGGTATCTTATCTAACTCTATTACCAATAATATAAAAAGTTTATTGAGAGAACTTGATCCACAATTTTATCTTTATGACTTTTATACACCTCGTGATGAAGCGACAGTGGGAACCAATGGAGTTACAATAAACGAGCGTGCCGGACATGCATTTACAAGTGACATTGTTGCTACGGCAGGTATCGGACCTTTAAAGCTGAATGAAACAGCAGGAAGTGCCGTTGAATATTGTTATAACAAGAACAAGCGTAATGCTGCAGGGATAGTATCCGAAATAAAATGGTATCTTCCCGCCATAGACGAAATAGAAGATATCGTTATGGGGGCTTATGGCACTTTTACAGATTTTCAGAATAAGTATTACTGGTCGTCTCAACCTGCTTATGATTACTATACCTATCATTATAGAGGGCTTGGAGGACTCAACTCGGGAGATGGTAACTTTTTCAACGACAATTTATATAGTGCCAGAGCTACCAAGATAGATTATCAGAGTTCTGTATACAATACTGTAAAAAGCGGTATGAGTGATTATTTGATAAAATTCAATTTCAGAAGACCATCGATATTTGAGGCAGTTACTTGGGGAAATCCTCGTGAGGAGATTAATCCGGTCACTCCTGTCGATGATCCGGGTAAACAATTAAGAACGAATATAAATCGTATACGCTGTGTGTATAGGGCAAACTAGTTATTGCGTCTATATACTTCTATAATCGGAGCTATAATTGGGAATCACCAGCTAGTTGGCTTTTGGACGAAATATAAGAAGTCGTTTGGTATATCAACCATTTCTAAATAATTAGTATATATAAAAAGAACACTCATTGCTGCTTTTGCAACATTGAGTGTTCTTTACTATTATGGAGCTATCAATGGAGTTTTATTACTTCTCGCGAACTGTTTATTTTTATATCAGTATCAGGCAATAATCTTTTGATACGTTCTATTCCCTCTTTGGTTATCTTTCCATATAAACTCAACGATCCGATTTTAATCTTTGATATTTCATCAGGTATATCAATTGTGTCGATAAATTGGATATCCAACCTTTTTATTTCTTTGAGTTCTAACAGTACAGCCGGAAATTCTTTTACTCTGATATTGATGCCGCTTCCCCAGCCATCCTTTTGAGCATCAGTACTTAATTTACTTTTTAATCCATCCTTATTAACATCTTTCTTCCTGACCATCCAACCAATTTGCGGTCGTAGAGCAAAAGTCTTGCTGTTTTGCTCTAATCCGATGAAACCCGCCCAAAATTCTAATGGAGTTTCTTTGACGCCATCGGTATATACTTCCTGATACTTTACATCTACCTTCACTATCTCATCAGGAAGACAATTTCTGCCTTCAAGCTGTTGCAGATTATTTCTTTTTCCTTCCTTATCATAAGGGAAAAACTTCACGATCCATCCATCAATGATATTGGGTGCTCCATACTTTTTCTGTGAATGATATTTAAACATATTGCGCCAAAAGTCCTTATTAACTTCTCCTTTGGATGCTTTGACAAATTCTTCCAAAAGAGGTTCCAGTTCTGAAATCCACCAATCGAGTTTGTATTCTTTCAAGCCTCTGGCTTTGTGCAGTAGTTTTTCCCAGTCTTCCGGTGTTCCTTCGAGAGTTATTTTAGGTATTCCACAGACAATGCGTATGATTATAAACTCAAAGTAAGGTTTCACAGCTTCCATGATTGTGATTTCGGAAGCAACTTTCTCTAAGGAGGTGGTCGTTGAAAAATTGCAAGTGAGCAGTTCAGTCAGATGATTGCCTGCGTATTGGGATATTTGTTTTGTAAATTGCGGAAAGATTTCCTCCCATGAAAGAGTAGGGTCTTCCAGCTTTTTATCTTCTCTCACAATTAAGGATAGTTTGCCGGAGAAATCAACAAGATCATTTCTCATAGATTCCTGATTGGCATTGATATGGCGTGCAAATCCTTGGCTGATTAATAGCCAAATCATGTCCGGGGACAATACGAATGGCCTGTGATCCGCATAAGCCTGATACATACCGTTGAAAAAAGAATTAGGGCCAAAAGAAACGAGACTGTCGGGAGATTCGCTCTTTGCAATGATATGATAAGGAACCTTGATATTCTTCTCTTTTATCTCATAAGGCTCTATGTCCATATCCGATAAAATAAGACTCTCATAAATTTCATTCGGGGAGTGTAGATTAAGTAATTCTTCGGGCTTTGAAAGCTTTTCGACCTTAAAAGTGATTCCATTTTGAGCGAATGTGGAAACACTGCAAAATATGAATAAGCAAAATAATGTGTTTTTCATAATCTTAAAGAGTTGTATGGTGGCACAAACTTATCAACTACTTCTATATTTTGAATAGACGATATGCAAATATAATATTATAAGAACTAGATTTGACAGGATATTGAATGTTTTTTGATTTATCTCTATAAAAATCATAAGCGCATTATTTCTTGAACCGATAAACAGGAATTATTCGGGAATTTGTAGTAAGTTTGCTCTGCTAATCCTAAACAATGACGCAGAGAAAGATTATACATATCGACATGGATGCCTTCTATGCCTCTGTAGAACAGCGTGATAACCCGGAACTTCGTGGCAAGCCTTTGGCGGTAGGTCATGCAGAAGAGCGGGGAGTCGTGGCTGCTGCCAGCTATGAAGCACGGCGTTACGGTGTCCGTTCAGCCATGGCTTCGCAAAAGGCGAAGCGTCTTTGTCCCCAACTCATTTTTGTACCTGGCAGGATGGATGTTTATAAATCCGTTTCCCGTCAGATACATGAGATTTTCCACGAATATACAGATCTCATCGAACCTCTGTCTCTGGATGAGGCTTTCCTGGATGTCACTGAAAACAAGAAAGATATTTCTCTGGCTGTGGACATAGCAAAGGAAATAAAGCAGAAGATTAGGGAACAACTCAACCTTGTTGCGTCTGCCGGAATTTCTTATAATAAGTTTCTGGCTAAAATAGCTTCAGACTATCGCAAACCGGATGGCTTATGTACCATTCATCCGGAACAAGCTCTTGATTTTATCGCCCGTCTTCCTATCGAATCTTTTTGGGGAGTGGGGCCGGTGACTGCGAAAAAGATGCATCTACTTGGTATTCACAATGGACTTCAATTACGGAAATGCTCTCTTGAAATGCTGACAGCCCATTTCGGAAAAGCCGGCGCGCTGTATTACGAATGTTCACGGGGAATTGACGAACGCCCTGTCGAAGCAATTCGTATCCGTAAATCCATCGGCTGCGAACGTACACTGGAACGTGATATTTCAGCCCATTCATCAGTTATAATCGAATTATATCACGTTGCAGTAGAGCTGATTGAGCGTCTTCAGCGAAAAGACTTCAAAGGGAATACACTTACCTTGAAAATCAAGTTTCATGATTTTAGTCAGATAACCCGAAGTTTGACTCAATCGCAGGAATTAACGACTTTAGATCGAATACTTCCATTGGCAAAGGAACTACTTAAAAACGTGGAATACGAGCAACATCCAATCCGGCTCATCGGCCTTTCTGTCTCCAATCCAAGAGAGGAAGCCGATGAACAACACGGTGTTTGGGAACAGTTGAGCTTTGAATTTAGCGATTGGGATTGAGGGCGAAGAGGAGGAAGAAATAGAGGGATGAAGAGGAAAGAGTAGGGGATGAAAAAAAGGGAATCAACGAATGAAAAAAGGAAGAGAATAGAATGTCAAAACAGAGCCTCTATTTGCACTAAACAGAGCCTCTATTTGAAGTAAACAGAACCTCTATTTTCCCCAAACAGAGCCTCTGTTTTTTTTAAACTGTACCTCTGTTTTTCCGAAATGAGTCCCCGGTTTCTGTATGACTTAAATCGTTCTTACTATGACTTAAAAGCCTAAAATATAGCAATTATGAGTACTATTTTTGCCGTCTGTACTTTTTTGTCATCAGGTTCGTATGATTTACTCACCTCATTTTTCTTCAGATACACTATCTTTGCAATACTTAAATGAATGAAAATACCATGACTCGAATGAAACATTTGCTTTGTGTTTTTCTGGTAGCAGCTTTGGGGAGTTTCTCTTTCAAGGCAAACGCTTATACCGAACGCAATATGCTGCAAAAAGCGGCTGACGAGACTACGTTGAAAAACGTGTTAATAATGAAACAGGCTTGGGTGCCTTATCCTGCTTATACCGATCGTGCCGCCTGGGATTCCCTGATGGGACCCAACAAACAACGTCTCATCGAAGCCGGTGAAAAACTTCTCGACTACAAATGGCAACTGATACCTGCCACTGCCTATCTGGAATACGAACGTAGCGGTAACCGCAAAGTGATGGAAGTTCCTTATGACGCCAACCGCCAGGCACTCAACACCCTGATGCTCGCCGAACTGGCCGAAGGAAAAGGACGTTTCATCGACCAACTATTGAACGGAGCATACATGAGCTGTGAAATGAATTCATGGGTTCTATCCGCACACTTGCCGCGCCAGAGCAGTAAACGTTCACTTCCCGACTTCCGCGAACAGATTATCGACCTCGGTTCAGGCGGATACGGAGCATTAATGGCTTGGGTACACTATTTCTTCCGCAAACCATTCGACAAAATCAATCCTGTGGTATCTTTGCAAATGCGTAAAGCAATCAAAGAACGTATTCTTGATCCGTATATGAACGACGACGAAATGTGGTGGATGGCTTTTAACTGGAAACCGGGAGAAATCATCAATAACTGGAATCCCTGGTGTAACTCCAATGCCCTGCAATGTTTCTTACTGATGGAGAACAATAAGGATAAGTTGGCGAAAGCTGTTTATCGCTCCATGCAGTCAGTCGATAAGTTTATCAACTTCGTGAAATCCGATGGTGCCTGTGAGGAGGGAACCTCTTACTGGGGACATGCCGCCGGAAAGCTCTATGACTATTTGCAGATACTCTCTGATGGCACAGGCGGTAAACTGTCTCTGTTCAATGAACCGATGATTCGCCGGATGGGAGAATATATGTCCCGCTCATACGTAGGCAATGGTTGGGTGGTGAATTTTGCTGATGCATCGGCACAAGGCGGGGGCGATCCTTTGTTAATCTATCGCTTCGGTAAAGCTGTAAACAGCGATGAAATGATGCATTTTGCCGCATACCTGTTGAAAGGAAGAAAACCGTATGCTACCATGGGTAACGATGCTTTTCGTTCGCTTCAATCTCTACTTTGCTGTAATGAGCTGGCAAAAGCAACTCCGAAACATGATATGCCGGATGTGACCTGGTATCCCGAAACGGAATTCTGTTATATGAAGAATAAGAACGGTATGTTTGTTGCCGCTAAAGGCGGATTTAATAACGAAAGCCATAACCACAACGATGTAGGAACCTTCTCTTTATATGTAAATACAATTCCTGTGATTATTGATGCCGGTGTAGGTACATATACCAAACAGACGTTCGGCAAGGACCGCTATACCATCTGGACCATGCAGAGCAACTATCATAACTTGCCGATGATTAACGGAGTACCGCAGAAATTCGGGCAGGAGTATAAAGCTACCAATACCGTTTGCAATGAGAAGAAACGGATGTTCTCTACGGATATAGCTACTGCTTATCCGGCAGAAGCGAAAGTGAAAAGCTGGGTTCGCTCTTATGCTCTTGATGATAAAAAACTCATTATTGGTGATATTTATACGTTGGATGAGGCTATAGCTCCTAATCAAATGAACTTTTTAACTTGGGGCAATGTGACTTTCCCGTCAGCCGGAAAAATCCGCATCGAAGTAAAGGGACAAAAGGTGGAAATGAACTATCCATCACAGTTTAAGGCCGAACTGGAAACAATCAAACTGGATGATCCGCGCCTGTCTAACGTATGGGGCAAAGAGATTTACCGCATCACACTAAAGACTGAAGAAAAGAAAGTGACTGGTAAATATGGATTTGTTATTCAACAAGTGAAGTAGGATGAAATAGATTTTTAAAGCTAGAAAAAATAAAGTATAAACAATTAAATCACAGTAAGATGAAAAAAGTATTATTTGCCGGGCTTTTGGTCCTTGCAGGAGTAAGCGTAAGTGCGCAGAACCTGATAAAAAACGAAAAATTCGCCACTGAAGTAAAGACTAAAGTGACTAATGCCAACAAAGCTACCGCAGGAGAGTGGTTTATCATGAATAATGAAGCTGACGGTGTAACTACTATTGCTTGGGAAGAAACAGGAGATGCCAAATATCCGAATGCAATGAAATTGGATAACTCCGGTGCTGAAAAGAATCTCTCTTGGTATAAAGCTTTCCTGGGACAACGTATTACCGATGGTTTGGACAAAGGTATCTATGTTCTTACTTTCTATGCAAAAGCTAAAGAAGCAGGAACTCCGGTCAGTGTATACATCAAACAGACCAATGAGGAAAAGAATGATAATGGTAAGTACAATACTACTTTCTTCATGCGTAGAGACTATGACGCAGATGCTCAACCAAATGCTTCGGGCGCACAGTACAATTTTAAAATTAAAGATGCCGGTAAATGGACTAAAGTAGTGGTTTACTATGATATGGGACAAGTGGTTAATGCAATTAGCAGCAAGAAAGCAAATGCTAACTTGGAAGTGTCTGATACAGACGATGATGCTGCTATTCTGAAAGATTGTTATGTGGCTATTCTTTCCCAGAACAAAGGCGGCGTTGTAGAAATCAGCGACGTGACATTGAAAAAGAAATAAAGAGCAAAGGATTTAATATAGTAGGTTAACAAAAAAAATAGGGCAGTGAAGTAGTGATACTTCGTTGCCCTATTTCTTTTGTTATATGAATATAATGGAGAGTTCCGAATAAATAAATGTATGAAACAGTCAATCTTCCTTCGGGACTGATTTCATGCGATTTATTGAATACCGAGTTTCTTCTTCAGTTCCTTAGGCAGAGAATCTTTGTGTACCATCACACAGATTGTTTTAGCACGTACATAGCTTTCAGACATATTCAGATAACCTCCGGATTTGTTGCTTTCCGCTCCCCAGGAATTCTTGGTGATATAATATTTAGTACCATTCTGATCTTTCACAATGCCGGTGATGTGCATCAGGTGGTCGTCAGTTGTCACAAACTTCTCGTAACCATCCTGACGGATTTCCGGTGTTACGTTGATTTCCGGATAAGGATGCTCAAACTTGAACACTTCGTCCATTCGTTGATATTTGGGCATTTTCTCAAAACGGGCACGGTCGGTTGTAGAGTAATCTTTCACATCCTCCACTTGCGGATTGATGGCGATTCCGTTCTTGAAAGAGAAACCCTGTTCGCTTACGTCACCGTCCCAACATACGGTATATCCTTTGTTCAGTGCATAGTCGATAGCCCCGATTAGTTCGTCCAACGGAAGATTATACATTGGCTGGTTTTCCCAGTTGTCGGGAACTTCAGGCGAGAATGTCTCATAATAAGGCTTGTGAGTGAAGCTGGTCAGTTCAACATAATCATCCATATTCAATCCCAGACTTTCTGTGAAAGATTGAGGAGTATATTCTTTTCCTTTATAAGTGAATTTTTCGGGAAGCTTGCCCAGATAAATATCGAACAGATTATTAATAAGCGCATCAAATTGCGGAGTACGCTTTTTAGATTCAATATTTGCGTCTACAAATGCTTTGAGGTAGCGTGACAATGCACCGTGATTGTGGTCTTTGTTATCGCCCGGCAATCCGGTGTACACTTCTTCCGGAACGATTCCCGCTTTCTTATAAGCGTTTTTGAAAGTGTGTGCCAAACTTCCTTCACCGATACTTCCTTTACCACGACGGAGATAATTGTCCTCCATCTGATTCATGTACTTTTGGCGGACGATAAATATTTCCGAGAGATCATATTCTCCTTTTCCCATTCGGAGCAGTTCCGACTCCATGAAAGAAGCGGTGGCAAAGCACCAGCAGGTTCCTGTGGAACCCTGATCTTTAACAGGCGTTGCTTGGTGAGATACAACGGTTGTGAACTCATAACCGGGTGTTTGTGCAAAAGAGGTTACGACCAATAAGAGGAGCGCAACCGACATAAATAGCTTTTTCATAATGTGTTTTATTATCTTTCTTCTGCAAATGTATAAAAAAAGCGAAGATACTCGAAAGTTCCTCGCTCTATTTATTATAATTAGTGTGTTTATTTACATGGCAACCTGCTGTGACAGCAGTTTTTGAAGTTTACCGTTTAATGTTTGGCACATGGCACCATTTCCCATTGCTTGATAACGTTTAATACGGTACTGTAACATCATAATTTTTTCATTTGCATTCTTTTTCATAATTTGTTTCCTCTTTTTTTGCCCTCCACGTTTTGAAGAGCGGTTTTACATCTTGTTTTCTCTAATAACACTGCAAAGATACAAATTGTTTTCGAATTATATGCTGTAAAACATAAAAATCTTCTTTTTCTTTTGAATTTTCTTTTTATAAGGGTTCGAACACGGTCTATATTACAAACCTGTTACAAAATTCCCGGATTTTCCCATCAATGACAATATTATTCTTATCTATCACATTTTTATGTACTTATCTAGGTATTCAGAAAATATTCTTCTATTTTTGTCAGTCAGCAACCTTATTAATAGAATAAACCAAACACTTATATGAAAACATTCACCCATCTTTTGTGCGTCCTGATTTTGTCGATTGTACTGTTTGCTTGTAACAATGCTCACTTCCTCAAAGAAGAATCCTACCGGAATCAAGTAGCTCAAGACTTTGAGCAGAAAAAACAGGCACTTCCTCATGGAGATTTATTTGCAATCTTTGCCGATTCTATTTTGTCAGTCTACGAGCGCGAAGCATTGATGTTTCTCTACGCTTATATGCCGATAGGGGATGTGACGGACTATCCGGGAGATTATTACTTGGAGAATGTCCGGCTGTCGAAGCAGACACGTGACGAGATGCCTTGGGGCAAAGAGATTCCCGATGAAGTGTTCCGTCATTTTGTTCTGCCGATCCGGGTGAATAACGAGAATCTGGATGATTCCCGCCGTGTGTTTTATGATGAACTAAAAGACAGGGTGAAGGGACTGCCGATGAAAGACGCGATATTGGAGGTGAACCACTGGTGTCACGAGAAAGTAGTCTATCGTCCGAGTGACGCGCGCACCAGCTCACCATTGGCATCTGTCAAAACAGCGTATGGACGTTGTGGCGAAGAGTCTACATTTACGGTGGCTGCGCTCCGGGCAGTCGGTATTCCGGCGCGGCAAGTGTATACGCCCCGCTGGGCGCATACGGATGACAATCATGCTTGGGTGGAAGCATGGGCGGATGGACATTGGTATTTCTTCGGAGCCTGTGAACCGGAACCGGTTTTGAACTTGGGATGGTTTAATTCCCCTGCCAGTCGGGGAATGTTGATGCATACCAAGGTTTTCGGACGTTACAACGGTCCGGAAGAGATCATGCTTGAGACACCGAATTATACGGAAATCAATGTAACGGAGAATTATGCTCCAATCGCAAAAGCGTTGGTAACGGTGAAAGATAGGAATGGACAACCTGTCACCGGAGCAAGAGTGGAGTTTAAAGTATATAACTATGCGGAGTTCTATACAGTGGCTACTAAATATACTGATGCCAGTGGTCAAGTGTCATTAACGGCCGGTAAGGGAGATATGTTGGTATGGGCTTCCTATAAAGGGACATTCGGCTTTTCCAAGCTATCTTTCAGCAAGCAACCGGAATTGACATTGACACTTGATAAGAAGGAAGGAGATATATTTGAAGAGGATATTGATATCGTTCCTCCTGTTGAGAATCCTATTTTACCGGAAGTAACGCCAGAGCAGCGGGCGGAGAATGACCGGAGAATGATGCAGGAGGATTCGATTCGCAATGCTTATGTCGCTACTTTCCCGACTGCGGAACAAGCTGATTCTATTATATCCTGTTTGAAGGGAAAATCAGGTTCGTTCGTAAGGAAGGCACTGGCTTCTTTCTTAGTGGAATCAAGAGGGAATCATGATGTATTGGTTCGTTTTCTGAATGAGGCAGACCGGCAGGGAAAATTAATGAAAGGTGCGGCTTTGCTGTCCATGCTTACTAAAAAAGATCTTCGTGATGTACCTTATGAAGTATTGATTGATCATTTATTGAATACGAAAGATGTTCCTAACTATTTATATGATTGTGTTATTCCCTCCTTGCGCTGTATGGATGCTTCGGTTGGAGATATTTATGACATACTTGCTCCCCGTATTTCAACGGAGGTATTGACGCCTTATAAATCGTTCTTTCAGTCTAAGTTCTCCGAAACGGAAATAGATACCTTTCGAAATCATCCGCAAGCTTTAGTTGAATGGGTAAACCGTAATATTACGATTGATGAGGAAAATAACTTTCTGCGTATTCCTATTTCTCCGGAAGGGGTTTGGCGTGCGAAGGTGGCGGATTCATTTTCACGGGATATTTTCTTTGTGGCTTTGGCGCGTAGCCTGAATATTGCTGCTGATATGAGAAAGATGGATGGACGCATAAGCTATATGGATCCTGAAAAGGATGAATGGGGGGATAATAGATATGTGGAAGTTGATTTCGATAAACAAGAAGAAGTGGAGGCATCCAGAGGCATTTATCGTTTTTATGAGGACGGTAAGGCAATTGCTCGTGATGATAAGAGAGTAAAGTATTATAATAAGTTTACCATTTCCAGGTTGCGGGAGGGCAGACCAGAATTGATTAGCTGTGACGAAGAACATCCCGAGTTGCGATATATAGGGACATTGGATACCGGATATTACTTGTTGGTTACTGGCACAAGGCTTGCTGATGGAGGTGTGTTGGCGAGAATTTCTTCTTTTGTATTACCTGCACAGAAAGACGAATTCAAACCTGTAGCGACCAAAGTACCTTATCATTTGCGTGAATCCGGAGAAAAAGTGGCTGTTATCGGTAATTTCAATTCCGAATCGCTTTTTGCACCGGTGGAGGGAATAGGAGAGAAAGTGATATCTTTGTCAAAACAGAGTATTCTGCAAACCTGTGGGCGTGGCTATTTTGTAGTAGCTGTGCTTGGAGTAGGGCAGGAACCTACCAATCATGCACTAAGAGATATAGCCGCTTTGGGCAATGACTTCGAACAATGGGGGCGTAAGATGGTCTTTCTTTTCCCTTCGGAAGAACAATACAAGAAATTTAATGCCGACGAATTTAAAGGACTTCCGTCTATCATCACCTACGGTATTGATGTCGATGACAGCATCCGCAAAGAAATAGTGCAGGCTATGAATTTGAACAATTCTATTCTGCCGGTATTTATCATTGCAGATACATTTAATAGGGTAGTCTTTGTTTCTCAAGGATATACAATCGGTTTGGGTGAGCAATTGATGAAAGTTGTACATGGGTTATAGAAAAGAGGAGGTATACAATAATCGTTAATTCTTGCCCTTAATGCGTTTTTTCGGAAAAGAATGATTACGTTTGCAGCAAATTATGACTAAGTACATTTTTTGCATATTAGCATGTGCATTTCTAGTATTGGGATTTAGTAATGTTTCCAATAAAGAATTGCAGGGATTTCAGAAAAAAACTGAAACCTCGTCTAATGACATGCGATATGAAGCAGTGTCATGCTGTTGCGTTTCTTCTGCCGGCTTCGACAAGCCAGGTAAAGATTCTCATTCGCAGTTTGTTGACGAGACATCCACTTGTAATGTTAGTGACTGCATTTTTGACAATATCTCTTTTCCGAGAAGCATTGTTCCTTTCAAGAACCTGAAGTTCAATACCAATACTGTCATTATACAGATATTGAGCTCTCTGAATGTTATGCTTCCGGAGAATCGTTTGGGGCATACCGGCCTTGATGTCAATTACACTAAATATTCGTGTAAGTATTACGTCTATACATTGGCGCATATTCTCATTTAGACTATATTCTTATCTTTGGGTAAGGTGAGGTGCCTATTCAGATCCTCCATCTACCATCATTTCCTTTATTTATTATCTTAGTTTTATTCATGTTAACATGGAAAACAAAGAATGTATTTCCTATGACTTGGAACAAAGGACGGATATTGATGTGCCTGTCTTTAAGGATTAAAATATTGTGTTCCCGTTGTGAAACGGGAGTTACGTCGTATAAAAGCAAGGATATTTGAATAAGATTATACAACCTAATTTTTTATATTACTATGATTCATTTATTACTATCTACTCTTGCGATGATGGGGCTTACGTTCCTCATCGGTTTTTTTGTCGCTGCGGTCATTAAGTTGATTGCCTATGCGGCCGATTCATTTGATTTTTATAGTTCTCACCGTTTGGAGCTACTCCGTTTGCGACGCTGGCGTCAGCATCGGCAAAAGGTGGAGAGATTAGTCCGACAGATTCCCATTGCAGATGAAGATGCTTTGGGAGATTTCCGTGAAGATTACAGTAAGGGGATCGACAGAAACTTTACTGGTTATTCCGGCTATTATCATGGCGTGAGTCCGGGAGCTTCTGAAAATAATCTGATGAATTATTATTATTCACAGGATACCCGCGAATTCTTTCTTCGGGAAGAAGAGCAGGCACATGTCAATAAGAAGAACTCAAAGAAACTTACTAACAACAAACAATAAAAGAAAACTAATTTATGGAAGATATAGATTTTGCTACCTTGTTTCAAGGTATTGGTACAATGATGGCAAGCGGATGGGTGCTTGCTTCTGCAAGAGTTTTTTTAGTACTTCTCGGTTTGTTACTGATCTATTTAGGCTGGAAAGGTATACTCGAACCGATGGTAATGATTCCGATGGGACTGGGAATGGTAGCTATCAACTGCGGAACCCTCATTATGTCCGACGGTACACTGGGTAATCTCTTTCTCGATCCGATGCTTTCAGATACGGACCAATTAATGAATACTATGCAGATAGATTTCCTGCAACCTGTTTATACCCTGACGTTTAGTAACGGGCTGATAGCTTGTTTTGTCTTTATGGGTATCGGGACGCTTCTAGATGTCGGCTTCCTGCTTCAGAAACCATTTGCAAGTATATTCCTGGCTTTGTGCGCAGAGCTGGGCACTTTCCTGACAGTACCTATTGCTTCTGCTCTTGGTCTGACTCTGAAAGAAAGTGCATCTGTGGCTATGGTGGGTGGAGCCGACGGACCAATGGTGTTGTTTACTTCGTTGGCATTGGCAAAGCATCTCTTTGTCCCTATTACGGTGGTTGCCTATCTTTATTTGGGCTTGACGTATGGAGGCTATCCTTACTTGGTAAAACTGTTGGTTCCCAAACGCTTCCGCGCTATTAAGATGGTGACAAAGAAAGCTCCGAAGAATTACGACGCTAAAGTGAAACTGGCTTTCTCTGCTGTTCTTTGTGCTATTCTCTGTTTCTTGTTCCCGGTAGCTTCTCCTTTGTTTTTCTCTTTGTTCCTGGGTGTTGCTGTTCGTGAGTCGGGTATGAAACATATCTATGATTTTGTGAGTGGTCCGTTGCTTTATGGCTCCACTTTTATGTTGGGCGTACTGCTCGGTGTACTTTGTGATGCACATCTGTTGCTCGATCCGAAGATCTTGAAACTACTAGTATTAGGTATTGTAGCATTATTACTTTCCGGTATCGGAGGAATAATCGGAGGATATATCATGTATATTATTAAACGGGGTAATTACAATCCGGTAATCGGTATTGCAGCTGTTAGCTGTGTACCCACTACCGCGAAGGTTGCACAAAAGATTGTAAGCAAAGATAATCCGGACTCATTTGTTCTGGGAGATGCTTTGGGAGCTAATATCTCGGGAGTGATTACTTCGGCTATTATTACAGGTATTTATATTACGATAATTCCATATTTATAAATAAAAGTATAGCAGTTTCTTGAGATACTGTTGGTAATGATGCAAAAAAGAAATGGTGAACAAAAGGCTTGAAGGCTGTATGTTCACCATTTCTGTCTTGTATTAGTACTATTATGAAAAGATATTTCATCCCTTGCTGCCATATTTATCCATGTAAAGCGGCATCAATCGTTTCTTTTACTCTTCGTATGGAAGTTACATTTCGTTCGTATTCGTTGATGTGTACCGTGCCTCCCATGGAGACGGCTTCATTTCTGAATTTCATCTCACTTTGAATGTTTTTGCGTGCCGAGAAATGAAACTCGTTGATTCCGGTTTCTGTGGCAATGCGTGCGATATTATTTTCATTTACTCTGCATCCGGCGAGTAACATGATTCTTCCGGCAGCCTGTTTCTGTAACTCTTTTAAAAGGGGGATTCCCTGTTCAGCCGTAGGTTGCTGACCGGAAGTCAGAATACGGTTGCATCCCAGTTTGATGATCTGTTCCAATGCTCTCTGCGGGTTACGGCATACATCAAATGCCCGGTGAAAAGTCACAGATAGCCCTTGAGCTGCTTCCATTAGTTTCTGCATTGCTGGCAAGTCTACTTCACCCTCTGCTGTCAGGCAACCGAATACCACTCCGTCTGCCCCTAATTTCCGTGCAATTTCAATATCTTTCAGCATTGTCCGGATTTCGATATCCGAATACAGAAAATCTCCTCCACGAGGCCGGATAATAACGTGCAGGCGGGTATGAGTCAGTACTTCCCTTGCGATGGCGATCTCACCATAGGAGGGCGTTGTTCCACCTTCCGGTATTCCGGCACACAGTTCCACACGGTCTGCACCACCTTTCTGTGCGGCCAGGCAACTTTCCACTGAATTGGTACAAATCTCAAATTGATACTTTTCCATAGTCGTGTATTAAAAAAGGGCGAATTTCTTCGCCCTTATATGAATCTTCTTTTGAATCGTTACGTTATTTAGCGAAACTTACCGCACGTGTTTCACGGATGACGGTAATCTTCACTTGTCCCGGATAAGTCATTTCATCCTGGATCTTCTTGGCGATTTCACCTGACAGGCTTTCTGTCTGCTTGTCGTCAATCTTATCTGCACCGACAATAACGCGGAGTTCGCGTCCTGCCTGGATAGCATACGTCTTTGTTACACCCGGATAAGCCATTGCCAGCTGTTCGAGATCGTTCAGACGCTTGATATAAGCCTCTACGATTTCGCGGCGTGCCCCCGGACGTGCCCCGGAGATGGCGTCACAAACCTGTACGATAGGAGCCAGGAGACTGGTCATTTCTGTTTCGTCATGGTGAGCACCGATAGCGTTGCAGATATCCGGTTTTTCTTTGTATTTCTCGGCAAGTTTCATACCCAACAATGCGTGCGGTAATTCCGGTTCTTCATCAGGCACTTTACCAATATCATGCAGCAAACCTGCACGTTTTGCTTTCTTCGGGTTCAGTCCCAGTTCTGATGCCATCACAGCACAAAGATTGGCTGTTTCGCGTGCATGCTGCAACAAGTTCTGACCGTATGAAGAACGATATTTCATCTTACCGATGATACGGATCAATTCAGGATGCAGACCGTGGATACCCAAGTCGATGGTAGTACGTTTACCCGTTTCGATAATTTCTTCTTCCACCTGTTTGCGTACTTTAGCTACCACCTCTTCGATACGGGCTGGATGGATACGTCCGTCAGTCACAAGCTGATGCAGGGCTAAACGGGCAATTTCACGGCGAACCGGGTCGAAAGCAGAAAGAACGATTGCTTCCGGGGTATCGTCTACAACGATTTCAACACCGGTAGCAGCTTCCAGAGCACGGATATTACGTCCTTCACGTCCGATAATACGTCCCTTGATTTCATCCGATTCGATATGGAATACTGTAACAGAGTTTTCAATGGCAGTTTCCGTAGCCACCCGTTGGATAGACTGGATAACGATACGTTTGGCTTCTTTGCTGGCAGTTAATTTAGCATCATCCATAATGTCGTTGATGAATGATTGTGCCTGCGTTTTAGCTTCTTCCTTCAGTGATTCTACCAGGCGTTCTTTGGCCTCTTCGGCAGACAATCCGGAGATTGCTTCCAGTTTATCGATTTCCTGCTGTTGCAGTTTATCGAGTTCTTCTTTTTTCTTGTCAACAATCACAAGTTGCGCTTCCAGATTCTCTTTTACCGCTTCGGCTTCCATCTTTTTACGTTGGATTTCTTCCTGACGCTGGCTAAGTACCATTTCACGTTGCTTCAACTTGTTTTCCGCTTGCTGAATCTTCTGATTCCGCAATGCTACCTCCTTTTCAAGATCCGCTTTCTTATTCAGGAATTTCTCCTTCACTTCCAGCAGCTTGTTTTTCTTAATTACTTCCGCTTCCGTCTCCGCTTCTTTCAGGACATTATCGTATTTGGATTTCAGTACATACCGGAATAGTATATATGAAAGGACTCCTCCTACGATGAAGCAAGCAATTGCTGTTGCTATTATTGCTATCATTCTACATTTAATTTAAGTATATAAATAAAAACGCACCGCCAAATATCAAAGCAATTATTTTTGCTTGGATATTGTGCAGTGCGTGGTTGTTTTATCTCTTATCAGCGAATAGCCGGTCGGGGATTTATTCTTCCTTAAAATAATCCTCCAGCAATTCTGTTAGTTCTTTTACCTTCTCCACATAGGGGCTGGTATCATTACGTTGCATCAATTGCAGTCTCTCTAACGAGAACTGATAGGCTACCATGGCAATAATTTTTTCGGGTTCCAGATTTTTATAGACTTCCCGATACTTATTAAGCCTGATATTTACCTGCTTGGCGGCTTCCCGTACCATTTGTTCTTCCTCACGGTTGATGGTTAACGGGTAGTTTGAGTCTGCTATCTGCAGGTTTATCTTTATTTTATCGTTCATACATCTTCTTCTTATTCATTCAACAAAGCGATGCATTTATCGACTTCACGCACTAATTTTGACAATCGCAGCTTCGTCTCTTTTACGTCGCTGCCGTTAAGGCTGATTGCCGTAGCTGTTTTTAGGTTTGTATAGCTGACTTCCAATTCATCGTATTGAGCTTGTACCTTCTCGTTTTTCAGCTTTTCATTTTCGAGAAGCTTCTTCAACTCGGCATTTTCACGCTTAAGTTCATCGTGCAAATAAATCAAATGCCGTAGTTGCGTTTCAAAGGAATTCAATAACTTTTTTTCTTCTTCTGTCATCACTACACCAAAATTGTACACAAAAATACGATTAACTCTGATATTACAAAAACTTTTCGGGAGAAAATGTTCTTTTTCGTCTAAATTAGCTATGAACGGAGGGAAAAGTAGAGTATTGCATAGGAAGCAAATACAGACTGCTTATAATGTTATGGTATATTTTAAATTAATGCGAATTAGTAATTGAAAATGAATTGTCATTCATTTTTGTACGATTCTGAATCATTACAAAATCGATTAAATTTTTCTACTGGGTATTTATTTTCAATCTTTCTATTTCTTCTTTCACCTTTTCTCTGTCTCTTCGATGAATAAGGAGTTTGCGGGTGAAGAGTAACAATTTCACCATCTCTTCACCTGTAGCGAGTAGTTTCAAAAATAGTTTCAAGGCTTGAAACAATCTGTTTCACACCGAGAAACACTTCGTTTCACTGTAAAAAAGAGTGTAGTTCGTTTTAATCTTTTATAAATCAGCGATTAAAAGTGTTTTTATAAAGATGCAGGTAACGATATAGTAGTGGAAGTTCAGCTACACATTGCATTGCTCTGCATAATTTCAAATATCTCTGTAACACAAAGGTAAGCAATGTTTTTGATGCTTCCAAGTTAATCATAGCATATTTATAGAAGGGTTGACAATTAATTGTCAGCCCTTTTTTTATCCGATATCCTCTGTCATTCTATCAGTCTCTTTTTTAAGAAGGAGAATTGCGTGTATTCCCCTTTCTATCCTGATGAAGAAAAAATATTCTGAAAATTCACATTGATACCAAGTGAGTTACAAGGAAAATGTGGGGCTGGCGGTTACCGTCAGCCCTATTTTTTCATGCCTAATTTTGAAAACTTTGCAACCGAAGAAAGAAAAATAACCCATTAGAACAAAGGAATATTGTATGGAAGAGAACAGAAATGATATTGAGATACTCAAAGCAATGATAAAGGACAACTTTGAGGAACAACGAAAACTGATTGCCAAGCTGGAAACGGCTCTGGAAGCAGTAACCAGTTTCAACGGTAAGCAAATGCTGGACAGCCGGGATATGCGCCTGATGCTGAAAGTATGCGACCGGACACTGATCCGCTGGCGTAATTCCGGGAAACTCCCATTTTTCAAACTCAGCGGCAAGATTTACTTCTGGGCTTCTGACGTATATAAATTCCTGAGAGAAGAATGTCTAAACGAAGATTTCATATCCGATTCTATTAACTCATAAATAAAAATTCACATGGAAAATCAAAGTAAAGTAATCGTCATAGAACGAAACAAATTCGCAGCACTCGTCAAATCACACCGCAAATGCCTCCAGATGCTGAACATCCTGACTTACATCTACACAGTTAAGGAAGTAAGCCTTACCCTGACCTTGCAGGAAATCTGTGAAGTCCTGCACATGACTCCCGAAGAAGTGGAGATACAGCGACAGAAAGGATATATCCGCTTCACGACACAGAAAGGGATGACCGTCTATGAAATCACGGACCTGCTCCGATTGGAAAATATGCTGGAGATGGGGAGCATCTATCGTAAGATCGACAAAAAAGTAATGAACCTCGAACCTCTAAATAATGAATAAACAATGAAAGAAGAAGAGCAAGACAAGAAACAGCGGAAGCGTCTGGTACACGCTTCCCTGTTTAGTGGATTCGGCGCCCCAGACCTGGCTGCCGAATGAATGGGATGGCAGAATGCCTTCCATTGCGAGATAGACGATTTTTGTAATACCATTCTAAATTACTGGTTTAAAGATGCGAAAAGTTATACAGATGTCACAACGACAGATTTCAGGGAATGGAGAGGAAAAATCAATGTCCTTACAGGAGGTTTTCCTTGTCAACCATTCTCCGTCGCAGGCCAAAGAAAGGGAGCGGATGATAACCGCTATCTCTGGCCTCACATGCTCAGGGCCATACATAAGATCAGGCCCGATTGGGTCATTGGTGAGAACGTTGCTGGCATCCTCACGATGGTACAGCCCGGTCAGGAGACTGAAGTGGGAAGTCAATCCACTCTATTCGGAGAGAGTGAGCCTGTATTTAAAAGACGACAGCAATATGTTGTTGAAACCATTTGCCGTGATCTTGAACGCGAAGGATATTCCGTCCAGCCGGTACTTATACCGGCTTGTTCCGTCGGTGCACCTCACAGACGGGATAGAGTTTGGTTTATTGCCCACCGTGACGGCACAGGACTACAAGCGCAGGGGGCCGGGCAGCAGGCAGCAGGGACTACCGGAGATAATCCATGGAATGCTTCTGCCAACGCCAGTGGCAACAGAGATACACCATGCCGAAAGAGTCAGGAAATGGAAATCGATGAATTTATCCTCACCCCATGCCCAGATAGCCGGAGAGAAGAATCCCAACGGCCTGACGGATTTTCTGGACTTTTACGGGATACTACCGGAACCGATACCGGACAATACTGAGCTGGAAAACACGGACGGGAACAATCTGGAAGAATCGATCCTACAATGGCTGGCAGAAGGACAAGTGATGCCGACACCGACAGCGCGGGATTGGAAAGGCGCACCTTCACTGGAGAACCTGAAGAAACGGGGAAAGATACCACAGAAGAACAGCCTTCCGGATTTCTTCGCCCGGACTGGAAAGAGTTTCCAACTCAATCCCCTGTTTGTAGCCGAGATGATGGGCTTTCCACCCGATTGGACGGTATCTCCTTTTCTCGGTGAAGACAGGCATCCATTAAAGGATACGGGAACGCTATCGTCCCCCAGGTAGTCTACGAGATATTTAAAGCAATAGAAGAAACCTATAAATTAAACAGTCATGAATAAAGTATCGATATTTGAACATCCCGAGTTCGGACGCATCCGGACACTGGAAATTGACGGGAAAATATGGTTCTGCGCCTCGGATGTTGCCGCCGCACTTGGCTACTCCAATCCGAGAGATGCCGTCGTAAGACATTGTAAACCAATGGGTGTCGTGGTTTACGACACCCCTACACGCAGTGCCGTCCAGAAAATCAAGTACATCAGCGAAGGAAACGTATACCGGCTGATTGCCGGTAGCAAGCTGCCTTCCGCTGAGAAATTCGAAAGCTGGATATTTGATGAACTGGTTCCCGAAACACTAAAGAACGGTGGCTATCTTCTTAAGAAGAATGGCGAAACGGATAATGAACTACTTGCGCGTGCCATATTGCTCGCACAGAACCGTATAAAAGAGCGAGACAGCCGTATTTCAGCATTGGAGAAGGAGAACAACTATGCTATCCTGAAACTCAAGCTACAGGCCCCAAAAGTTCAGTATTATGACAAAGTCCTCCAATCCCAAAGCACCTACACGACCACACAGATAGCGAAAGAATTGGGAATGACTGCCGGTATGCTGAACAAACGGCTTCGATGGGCAGGCATCCAGTTCCGTCAATCCGGTCAATGGCTGCTCAAAGCTCCTTATCAGAATCAAGGCTATACGGCAACCCGGACCCATGTATGGGAAAGCCGCACAGGAGAAACCGGCACGGCCATGTTGACCGTTTGGACGGAAAAGGGTCGGTTATTCATACATTATCTTTTTGAGGCTTATCTGGTATAGCCGGAATATAAGACTGGGATAAATAAAAAAGCTACTGAAACAAAAATTCAGTAGCTTTTTTATTGCTTTCAATTGATACTATCTCAACCGTGGTCCCGTTTTCTTCTTTTCTTTCACAGGCACAATCTCTTGTCGGGGTGCTTCTTGCGGCCTTATCCTTTCACTTACAGTCTCACTCTGAAGAAGCCTGTTTAAATACCGGAGGTCCTTCAGCAATTTCTGTTTGCATTCTATCTCCAGGGAATGGGCCATATTCGACATCGGGCTGGTACTTTTCTTGACAAGCGGACCGTTCAGGAGATCATCTTCTATATACAGGGTATAACGCTTCAAAATCCCTTCAATATCCTTCGGCGTTTCAGCGGCATCAATCGCCTCCTGAATGGCCTTATAATTCTTATCCATATAACAGGCCTTATACAAGTCATCGGCATGCCAGTCAAAGAAATGAAGATAGTTTTTTCCCAGTTGCTGGTTATACTCTTTTATATCGCTTTCCACAACCCCTTTCTTCTTGTCAAGATATTGCTGCAATTGTTCGATCCTTAAATCACTTTTATCCATTGTTGTCCGATTTATAGTTCCATGTCCGTTTCAGTTTTGCTCTGAAAGGATATATCCAGTTCTCTTTCCTGATGGAAATTATCCGCTATCACGAATTTAATCTCCGCATTCTTGCTGCTTCGGTTATGATAGAAGAGCGTGAATACCTGGCGGCAGGGATCGCTGTCATCCAACTCCGCTATCGAATCCAACGGTTGCATCTCCCGGTTCACCAGATAGACCTTCTTCTTGTCGTACACCTCGCCGCTGCCCTCCATCTGTATATAACCGATTTGATAGCCGGCTTCCTCATAGTTTCCGCTACGATTGAGTGTCAGACGAATCTCCACGGTTTCATCCGGGGAAATGGTCTTCTGGAGATACCAGGACGTTAGCGAGAAATCATAAGCCTGCTGTACTTCCAATTTATCATCACAGCCACCCAGCAGGCAAAGCAATGTGAGCATGATACCACTTATTATTAATTTCATCTTCATGATTTTACGTATTACTAAATGAATAATTTACTTGATTGAGTCCGTTGTCGGCTAACGCCTGATGCCCGTTTTTATCTTTCTTTCAGGCGGCTCTTCTCTCTTCTTTTCTGTTTTATTAGCCGTCTGTTGCAAATTCTCTTCGGGAGGCGTTTGCGCAAGGATATTCGCGAATTCCCGGTAATCCCTAACCAACTGCTGCATACACTCCAACTTCAGGAAATGGGCAACATTCGTTGTCCGGCTGGAACTGTTACAATCCACCTGACCGTTCAACAGTTTGCTCTCACAGTAAGCAATGTTGTCCTCAACAATATTCCGAACCGTATCCATGTCCTTTGCCCCGTCCACCGCCTGCCGGAGTATCTTATAACACCCGGACATAAAATGAGACTTATACAGGCTCTCCGCATTCCATTCGAAAAAGTGCAGGAAATTCCCATTCATCTTCTTGCTTTGTTCACGTATGTCCCGGTCTTCCCGGTTTATTTTCATATCCAGCCAATGAAGCATCTCATCCACGTTCCAATTGCCTTGTTCCATACTATTGCCGCTAATTAAAAATGTACTTGACACCGACAACTACCGCCGTGTGGAAATTCCCCACGGATGATCCGAAGAATATCCTCTGGCGGACATTGAAAAGAAAAACCAGCCTGTCGGAAAGGAACGCCTCCATCTCGAAAGCCGGGGCAAAACCATAAATGAAGCATCCGTCATTCTTTAAAGTCGCCCCGTCATAGAGCAGCTTGCAGTTCCAGTTGGTCGTCTCATAACCCGCCAGAGCGGAAAGACCGGCAGAGAAGAACACGTTCCTGCCACGGTCCGAGAAGAACGGCACGAAATAGCCTACCTCTCCGGTAAACTGCGCTTTGGGAATCGCAATGTCCTTGTAGGAATAGTGCTTCTTCACATAATCCGCCCCGAACAGCCAGCGGGAATGGTTCCGGTTATACCGGCTCAGAGCCACTCCGAGCTGAAAGTTACCACGCAGATGCTTCACATTCGAACCGAAGTCGTCCACACCGCCTAACATGAGCTGGATACCTTTCTGTCCCGGCAGGTAACGCTGGGCAAAGCATTCGCCTGCCGCAAAGGGCAGACAAATGCATAACATAATAAATAAAACTCTTTTCATGATTACTCACCGATTAATTCATTCACAATACGCGCATCCACCAGATCACTGTTCTCCATATAGAACCGCTGGTGACGGCCTCCCCCTTTCTCGTAAATTTCCACTTCCAGCAACTTGTCGTCAGGAATGACAATCTTCGGGAAGGCATACACGATACGTCCCGTGCTCTTTCCCACGATGCGTGTCAGGGCATTGAGCGTGCGTACCGGTTCAATATAAGTTTCCTGCCGGGCCGTCCTTTTGGCTATCTTCTTATCCACTATCTTAAACCGCACGAAATCCACATCGAAAGGCACATTGGAATTGTTCGTCAGGGAAACATGGAAGAATATCAGGTCCTTATGCACATAAATGCCCTTCAAAAGAGCCTGCATCCCGAACTGCCTGCACCCGATATGCTTCACGTCCCTGCGGTCCAGCCGGTGGATGGTGTACATCACGCTGGCAATGACCGTCGGATCTTCCTCGCCCAGTTCCGTGACACGGATGGAACTGCCTCCCTTCTTTTCTCCCTCGTCCGGGTTCATCCACTGGTCCATATTGATATTCAGCGTGGAAGGCTCCTCCTTATAAACCACATTGAAAGAAAAGAAAGAACCGTCTCCCGTAATCACGGAGAAGTTCGTCTCGCCCGGAAACTCCTTCACCGCCGCCTTGACACGCACCACATTCTCGACCCCGTCAGCTTTACCTGCGATGATATTGTTACTTCCCAGGTCCA
This sequence comes from Bacteroides sp. OF03-11BH, assembly GCF_003604005.1. Lineage (NCBI taxonomy): Bacteria > Pseudomonadati > Bacteroidota > Bacteroidia > Bacteroidales > Bacteroidaceae > Bacteroides > Bacteroides sp. OF03-11BH. The sequence goes on from NZ_QTMW01000049.1 coordinate 33,763, forward strand.
CGTAACGAACTTCAGTGGGAAAGAGGATATGCACCGTCTTTCCGAAAGTGACCTCTATCTTATAAGGAGTGATATGCTGGCCCGCCGTCAGAATCCTGACGGGATTTGCCGGTCTTTCTTCCTGTGCGAAACCGGATACCGAGGCCAGTACAGCCATCAATAATGCTATTACTATTTTCATTGTCTTATCTTTTTTATTAAAGTGAATAATCCGTTATTGTTTCTTTGTGACCAGCAGCACCTTATATCCGGCTTTCAGCGTCACCTTGACCGCACGGACCCGCCCGGCAATCAACCGCGTGTCGCCCTGCATGACTCCGCGCGTCAGGTCCATGACCACCTGCTGTCCGGCAGAACGTGCGAATGATACGCTGTTTCCCATGCTCTCGCTGACCGTCCCAGCCGCATCCTTTGCCGCATTGCGGGTTTCCGATCCGGGAACGAAAATCCCTTTTTGCCCGTCTATATCGTAAGTCGCCAACTGCACGGGGATGATATTTCCGGCATACTCGATGCTGCTGATCAGGATATCCAGACGCTCTCCCTGTATGACCGCCGCACCCGTTACCAGACTGTTCTCCGGAACGGTAATACTTCCTGCCTGCAGAGGTTGCAGCAACCGGAGTCTTACCCTGCCTCCCTGCTCAATGGTCTGGTTCTCCGAAATGCAGGCGGCGATGGTATTCGTCCCCATTTGGTAGCTGCTCCCGACAGCAGTATTAAAACCGTAATTCCTCTCGACAGTGAGCGAAGCGATAAAAGCAGAATCCGTAACAGGTCGTGAAAGGCCGGAAGTCGTCTGATACTCCGCCCGCTGAACCGGAACAACTTCCGTGGGTTCTTCTCCGACAGCTTTCTCCCGAACCGTATCCTTGTCAGGGTTCAGATACTTTGCCGCCATCCTGTAGGAACGCTCCATCAGTTCTTCACGGGTAGCCGCCTTGCTCTTTTCCTTTTCCGCCTCTTCCAGTTTTTTATTCAGTTCGTCCACTTTTCTTTCCAGATCGCCGCTTGCCGTCTCTTTGGGAGTTTCATAGAAATCATCCAACTGCCCGGAGATTTGCTCGTAGGTATTAACAGACTGTTGCAACCGGTCTCCGTCCTTTTCTTTTTCACCGGTATCGGATGATTTTCCATTATTCATCAATGTCCCGGCAAGCTGCTCCAGCGACTTCATCCGGCTTTCTTCCTCCACTTCCGCCTGCTGCTTCTCATAGGCGGCGGTCTTCTTATCAACCAGTTTGGCCGTGGTAGGCTCCGGCACGTTCACATTGAATCCTGAATTTCCGGGAGCTTCCGTCCCGTTTTCCTTGCCGGTGGGGGCAAATATTCAGTACATGACTCCCAGGAAGACCAGCACAAAGGCCGGAATCACAATGAACTTCCTTCTTTTTTCCATCTCTTCCGGTGTGAGCACCTTCTTCTCTTTTTCCGGTTCTTCCTTCAAGGCTCTGACGTTTTCCGGCTGTACCGCCGTTTCTTCTGCCGCTTCGGGCTTTTCCAAATCTTTATCTTCCATTACTCGTGGGTTTTAGGGTGATACATTATACTGTCTTTATCCGCCCGGTGGATGGAGTCCGCCGGATGGACAAACGGCAACTCCTTTTGTGTGCCGTGGGAGAGAAAACGCCCGAAAGCGCGTGTTACGGTGATAGCACATAGAACGGTACTGATAGCCAGCATGCCCACAAGCACTCCCTTACGCTCTTTTTCGGACAGCTCCTCGCAAACGTTCTTTAGCTTTTCGCTGATCTCTGTCTTTATCTTCCTGCTTTTCATTACCTTATTATATTAGCGTTCAACGGTCCTTATATCCCTGTTTTCCAAAATCTCAAAGCGTTCCGCCATGAAGCCTTGCGGATTATTATCCGACCTGACCGTACTCTGCAGGAAGCAACGGGTGACCAGGGAACGCTCGGTGATATTGCTGTTTCGGATAATCATCTGCCGGGCAAAGGTGGTGATCCGGTACGGATAGTTATCGAAATCACACTGCATGCTGTCCACCAGGACAGTCTGGTTGATATTGCCGCTGATCAGACGGTTATAATAGCCTTTCTCGTTCCAATCCCGGTAATAACTATAAAGACTCTTGTCCGCCAGATACATGGCCCGGTTGATATTGGATTCGATAGCGGCCTTATCGGGAGCCAGCGTAAAGAACAGTTCATGCATGCGGCGCACATGCTCGCGGGCCTCCACCGGACGGTTCAATGCCGCATCCTGGGATAACGCCACTATGAGTGACTTGCCCTGATCCAATACATATACCTTCTCCCGTTGCTGGTTGGCAAAGAGATAGGACCTTCAAATGGCATACGTAGTCAGCGAGGCGCAAATGCCCAGAAAGACCAACGTGAACAGACGGATCTGCCTGAACGAGGATTCGATGTTTTTTAAACTTTTAAATTCCATAATTTTATGTTTTTTCAATTTCTACTTTTTCAATAATACGGCACCGACGTTTCCCGTTGAAGCACCCGCCGCAGCACCGGCTACATTGGTCACCTTGGATGCCGTATTGTTGACATTCCGGTTATAGGAACTCATACCTCCCGCCTGGACAATCCAGTTCGAAACAGTCGGCACACAAAAATATCCGATAATGCCGATGACCATGAATATCAGATAGATGGCCGAGGAACCGTCTACGTCGATGATACTCATCGGATCGGCCATCAGGTTCATCTCTTCCTGCAGGATGAGCGTCTGTATCTTGGCAAGCATCGCCCCGAATAGGTCTGATACCGGCAGCCAGAGATAGACACTGATATAGCGTGCCAGCCATTGGATGAGCGTGTTCTGCAGCCCGTCAAAAACACTCAGGGCAAAGGCTATCGGCCCCAAAATGCTCAAGACTATCAAAAAGAAGGTACGGATCGTGTCGATGACCAGCGAGGCAGACTGGAAGAGAATCTCCAGCAATTTGCGCATGACCATCTGGACAATACCTTGCAGGGAGAAGGCATACGAAACCTCATACATGGTCTGCAAGGCCGTATGTTCCTCCTCACTCCAGCCCATGTTATCCAGTTCCGCATCCAGCTCCTCATTGTAAGCAAAGACACGTCCGGTCATCATCGTCTTAGCCATCATGTCCGCACGGAGCTTGTCCTTCTCCTGCTGGTACTTCTGCAAGTCGAAGGTCTGGTCACGGAGCAGCATTCCGGTTCCCTGAACGATGGGGCTAAAGATACCGTTGAGAGTTCCCAGCACCATCACGTCAAAGAAAAGGATACACATGCCCAGGACAAAAGGCCGTAACATCGAAAAGACATCGATGGGCTCCGCACGGGAGAGAGACTGCCAGACACGGTAAGCGATATAGAACAAAGCCCCTAATGCAGCGAGTGCCATCGCCATGTCCATCATCGGGTGGCAGAGTTTGGTCATCGTATCATAGAGATTCCGAAGAATCTGGTGCATATTTTCAAATGAAATGGATAATAATACCATAATTGATTCTTTTAAAATTGTAGACTACCAATAACGCTCATCCTTGCCGTACAGGTCGAATACCTGTTGCTGCTCGTTCTTCTCCTTGGCACGCAGGTAGGATACATGCAGGTTCTTGCGGGTGTAGTAGTTGGCCAATTCCTTGTAATGTGTCATTTCCCTGTATACCCGGTTCACCAGGTCGATGCGTTCCTTGTCGTTCATGGACATGCCGGTGGGGTTGATGATATTCTTCAGCTCTGCAATGCTGCGGCTGCTCTTCTTCATGATGGTGTTATAACCGGCAGCTATCGCATTCAGTTCCCGCTGGCTGAAATTCTTGTCGGTCAGCATCTTGCCGAAATTGTTTACATAAATTTCAGAAATGTCACTGAGCATCAGGACGGACTCTTTTACTTTCTCACTGCCGCTGATCAAGTCATTCACCTTACGCAGTTTATCATAATACTCACGCCCCTGTTCGAAAATCTTTGAGGTCTCTTTCCATGTGGAAAGTGCATTTTGAGCCGTTTCAGATGTTTCCACCATTTCATTGACACTGTTCACGATACCCTGGACGAGGTTGCCCGGATCGCTGACCACCCATTGTGCCTGCACGCTTGCCGGTACCATAAAGGGCGACAGGACAAACAACATGCTTAAAATTCTCTTTTTCATTGCTTCTTGATTTTAATCGTTTATTTTTTCTTTTTCTTCTCTTTAGCCAACACGCGGATCGCCTGCTCCATATTACCGCCCAGCTTCTCGGTCATTTGTGTGACTTCCAACTTTTCGGTTTCTTCTGTGGTATAGGTGAGATACTCCTCGACAGAGGTCTCTGTTGCATAGACAGCAGACTGGACACCACCCAGACCAATCCAAACTTCCTTATACTTCCTTGCCGGATCGTTAGCCTGATTGATAGACAGGATTTGTCCTTTTTCTTTGTCGGTCAGTCCGAGCAGGGACTGTACGGAGTCAAACTTGTTGATATACTTTCGCTGATCCAATAGAATCTTGCAATCGGCATTGTTGATGATGGTGTCCTTGATAATGGGACTTGACACGATATCATCCAACTCTTGAGTGACAACCACAGCCTCACCGAAGTACTTTCTAACCGTTTTGTGTAGGCTAAGCACCCAGCGCCTTATCATATTTCTATGGTAGG
>NZ_QTMW01000005.1:0-249125 GCF_003604005.1 Bacteroides sp. OF03-11BH
TTATTCACAATAGAAGAAGTACCACCAAATTTGACGAAGAACCAAAAATAGGAATCAATTCGCTTGGAATCACTTTTAGCGGATATAACTTACTGACCTTTACTCCGATGAAGTATGTGGATCCGGAAAGTGTAACTAGCAATGCCGGTAAGTACCCGTTGGTTAAACTATACAATTTTGGATTGAATCTTAATTTTTAATAAGGAACGACTTATGAACAATATATTAAAAGGATTTTGTATCATATTGGGAGCGTTATGGATGTCTTCTTGCTCTGATTTGACTTTCTGGAATGATTTTTTGGATAACCAGCCGGAGAGTTCGGGGGCTACTACGGAAGTCATGTTCTCTTCCAAAGAAAATGCCGATAAAGTGCTGACCAAAGCCTATACAGGGTTGCTTTACGGGATAACTACCACAGGTGAGGCTAGGCTGGGAGGAAATGTGCTTGAGTCTTTAACGGATTTATGCAATAGCTATCGTAACAATGTCGGGGATGGTCCTACTACGTTGTATTATAACGGTCTGTTAAGTCCCACAGAGATTGCAACAAAAGCAGCTTATATGTATGCCGGTCATTCCGATTGGACTACCATCCGCTATGCATGGCTATTCATTGAAAATGCGGATAAAGTGCCCGATTATTCTTCCACTGAAAGAAACAAGCGTGTGGCAGAGGCTCAAGTGCTGATTGCTCTCTCCTATTTCCGGATGATGAGGTATGTCGGCGGTGTACCTTGGCTGGACCATTCGGTTGATGTGAATGAACCGATGAATTTCCCGCGGCAGACTTTTGAAACGACTGTCAATAATATTGTGAATTTGCTAGATGAAGCCATTCCGGTTTTGGATTGGAAACAGACTCCGTTGAATGATGGGCGGATGTCAAGGGCCGGAGCTATGGGACTGAAAGTACAGGTCTTGCTTTGGGCGGCAAGTCCTACATTCAATTCTGATGAGAAGTGGCATCCGGAAGCGGATGAATATACTTGTTACGGTAATTATAATAAAGCCCGTTGGGAAAGAGCTGAGACAGCTGCCCGGCAGTTTTTTACCGAATTGGAAAGTAAACCCGAATACTCCTTGATTCTTCCGGAAGAGGGGGCCGAGGATATGCATCGTGCAAGACGGTTGGCTTATCGTAAGGCATATTATGACCGGGGAGGGACGGAGGTGCTTATTTCCATCCGGAAAGGATATTTGCCAAGTATCCATGATACTTATTATGCCCAACGTTATTATACAAGCCCGACGTTGAACTATGTAGATATGTTCCCGTGGGAGGATGGAACAGAATTCCCCAAAGATTTTGACTGGGCGAATCCGCCTAAACAACCATTTTTCACTGTAGGAGAAAAAGATAAATTGATACCGACCAGGGATCCTCGTTTGTATGAAAACGTTGCTTGTCCGGGAGAAACCTATTTTAATGGAACTACAGCTCCCGTGTATACCAATCATCAAGATTATAAGACGGGACAAGGATTCCTGATAATGAAGTTTAATCTTCAGGAAGCAAGTGATAGGAACGGACGTCCGGTACAGTGGCCTTATTTGCGTTTGCCTGAAATCATGCTTAGTTATGCTGAAATACTTAACGAACTTTACGGACCTACTCTACAGGCGCAGGCACTGGTGAATGAAGTCCGTAAGCGTGTGGGGCTTGGTGCTATTCCTGACAATCTGGATAACAAGCAATTTTTGGAGGCTGTCATAAAAGAAAGAGCGTTGGAATTCGGATTTGAAGAAGTACGCTGGTTTGACTTGGTCCGCAGGGGGCGTAAGGATGATTTTACCAAGCAACTTTACAACTTAAGAAGTGTAGGGAACGACAAGAATCATCCGACAAGTTTTACATTTGAAAAGGTGAAGTTGGATGTACCCCGTTATTGGGTGGATCATTGGGATACAAAATGGTATCTGGCTCCGATTCCTCAAAATGAGATCAATAAGAAATACGGAATGACTCAAAATCCGGGATGGTAATCTGTCACACGTTAATTAATTTAATGAAACAATGAACAAGAAAAAATATATATTCATCGCATCTCTTATCAGCTGTTGCGTACTTGCAAAGGCGCAGCAGGCTACAATAGCAGGAGAACAAGCTTTGCCGGATACTTTGAGTATCGGTTATGGAATGGATATTGACAAGCCGAGTAGCAGTTATTCGGTTGCAGGAGTCAATTCGACGGCTTTTGAAAAATTTTCCGGAATCAATATTACTAAAGCACTGTATGGGAAAATCGCGGGATTGAACGTTTATCAAGGTACAGGGGCGTCACCCGATAATGTCTCTTCACTTTCTTTTCACGGACACACTCCTTTGGTATTGATTGACGGCATTCCCAGAAGCGTCTCAGACATTACCTCGGAGGAGATAGAATCGTGTTACCTGTTGAAAGACGCAGCGGCAGCCGCCCTTTATGGAATGAAGGGAGCGAACGGTGTTTTGCTTATCACTACCAAAAGGGGGAAGAATGCCAGATTGAATGTGAAAGTGGAATACAATTTTGGAGTATCAAACCAGTTCCGTTCTCCGGAGTTTGCTGATTCTTATACGTATGCCAATGCGCTCAATACAGCTTTGGGAAATGACGGGTTGGTTGCTAAATACAATACACAGGAGTTGGAGGCATTTCGTTCAAACGCATATCCTTATCATTATCCTAACGTGAATTGGTGGGATGAAGTGCTGAATAAAACAGGATTTACTCATAATCTGAAGCTTTCTTTCAACGGAGGAAATGACAAGTTCCGCTACTTTACAACGATTGATTATTATCGTGACCGCTCTATGTTGAAGGAAAACTCTGTAGACGATCGTTATGATACAACTCCTACGGATACCCGCTTGAATTTACGTACCAACATTGATGTAAGTATTACTGAAAGTACATTCTTAAAAGCGAATCTGGTAGGAAGCCTCAAAGAAACGAATGGAACTCGTTATGGCCGGAGTGCTATATTTACTCCGGTCTACAATACTCCGTCCGCTGCATTCCCGGTGCAATACGAAGAAGGAATCTACGGTGGAAGTACTATTTACAATGAGAAGAACCCGGTAGCGCTTCTGAAAGATTACGGTCATGTAAGAAGCATGGCAGGAGGACTGTTGGCCGATATGCGTTTACGTCAGGAACTGGATGCGCTGACCGATGGGCTTTCAGCGGAAGTAATGGTTTCTTTCGACAATGTAGGTGCTATGCAGGAAACGAGCAGTAAAGAATATAAATATATGAATTCTTACGCTCGGATGAGCGATGACGGAACATTGATTACTTCTCCGATTGTGTATGGCAAGGATTCGGAAACATTGGGACATAGTGTACCATTTGAACGTTTACTGATGAGAAGCGATTTCCAAGCTAAAATCGCCTATGAACGCCAGTTTGGCAAACATCAGGTATTCGGTTCGCTTATTTATGATATGCAGTCGACTATCCAGCAGAATAGGAATAATACAGAAAAGAACCAATCGTATATCTTTAATGCCGCTTATACCTATGATGACCGATATTCATTGAATGTCGTATTCAACCGCTCCGGTTCCGCATACTTGCCTGATGGGGATAAATTCAGGAACTATCCGGCAGTATCTGCAGCGTGGTTGCTTTCTAATGAGAAGTTTATGAAAGGTAAGACACCGCTCGATATGTTGAAGATTCATGCATCATACGGTTTGTCGGGATGGGACGGTGGTCTTGATCATGAGTTGTGGCGTTATACGTATGGCAGTAACACCGGTTATATTTTCGGTTACAACGCTACGTCGGCAGGGGGTAATAGTGAAGGGAAACTGCCTGTCACGGGACTGACTGCGGAGAGATCTGAGAAAGTTACTGCCGGAATCGATCTGGCTGCTTTTGGAAATCGACTGAACTTTGCTTTGGAAGGTTTTTACGAAGAGCGTTCGGATATTCTTGTGTCGGCTACCAACAGTATATCCGGTATTGTCGGTATCGGTGTGGGTAATTTATGCGAAGGTGTCAATCGGTATAAAGGGTTTGACGTGTCACTCGGTTGGAATGACCGCATAGGGGATTTCGGTTACGGGATCAGTGCTAATGCTTCTTACCTGAATACAGAAATCATCAATAATAATGAAGCTTATCAGGAGTATGATTACTTATACCAAAGAGGTAACCGTATCGGACAGGCATACGGACTTGAAGCGTTGGGCTTTTTCGGCAGCCAGTTGGAAATCAACCAAAGCCCTGTACAGACTTTCTCAACCGTTGCTCCGGGGGACATTAAATATAAAGACCAAAACGGTGATAACCGCATCGATGAGAAGGATGTGGTGAAAATGTTCGGATCTTCCGTCCCCCGTTTCTATTTTGGATTTAGCTTGAACCTCTCGTACAAGGCATTGGAGATAACAGCCGATTTTCAGGGATTGACCGGAAAAACGGTAAACCTGCTCAGCAGCCCGTTATACAAACCGTTAGTGAACAATGGTAATATATCAAAGACATTTTTGGATAGAGAAACTTGCTGGACGCCTGAGAACAAGGAGAGCGCAACAATGCCGAGACTGACGACACTGAACAATGCGAACAACTACAGATCCAGTTCCTTATGGTATCGGGACGGTTCTTTTATCAAACTGCGTAACTTGTTGGTAAGCTATACGTTCCCGAAATCAATGACTCATTTTGCCGATGTCAAGGTGTTTGTGCAAGGAAACAATCTTTTCTCATTAGATAATATAGATTTTGCCGATCCTGAACAATTAGGTATCAGCTATCCGTCTGTAAGAAGCTATTGGGCAGGTGTTAAACTTAATTTCTAATAAATAAAAACAAGCATTATGAGATTTAAATATGTTATAACAGCCTTTTTATCTTCCATGTTATTGGGATCATGCAATTATCTTGATTTCGATGAAACGAATGGTTTGAAAACAAAGGAGGATATGTATAAGTATTTTAATACGACCAAAGGGATGTTGACACACGTGTATTCTTATATTCCGCAAGATTTTGGCACGATTGGGAGCGCCATGCGCGATTGTGCTAGCGACGATGCTGAATTTGGGGCTATAGGAGCTACTGTACAGAACTTTAACAATGGTAACTGGTCGCCTATCAAGACTACCGATACCGCATGGAATTTGTATAATGGAGTACGGGCTGCAAACGCTTTTATCAAAGATATTGCTGAAGTGGATTTTTCTCGCTATGAATATGATGGCACCTATGAGAACAATATGAAGCAATTGAAATACTTCCCTTATGAGGCTAAAGTATTGCGCGCGTTTTATTTCTTTGAGCTGGCACGCCGTTATGGTGATATTGCCATGCCGTTGGAGGTGTTGTCTACCGAAGAGGCGAATAGTATCGGAAAGACACCGTTCAACGAGGTTATCCGATTTATTGTAGAGACGTGCGACGAGGCGGCTGCCGGTGACAATCTGCCTGTGTCGTACGCCAACGAGCCGGGAGCGGAAGTGGGCCGTGTCACCAAAGGTTTTGCTATGGCGCTAAAGTCGAAGGCATTGCTTTATGCAGCCAGCAAGCTTCACAATCCGTCTATGGACGTGGAGTTGTGGAAGACATCCGCCAAAGCTGCTTTTGATTTGATAAAGACCGGAATCTATTCGTTGGATAATAGAGAAACCGCCAATAATCTGTCATCCAAGGAAGCGGTACTGATGAGAGCCAATGGAGACAACTCTAATTTTGAATTGTATAATTTCCCGATACGATTTACTTTAGGCAAACGTCCGGCTGCCAATATCAGCTATTCCACTTTCCCTTCGCAGAACTTAGTTGACGCGTTTGAAACAGTCAACGGATATCCGGTGACTTTGGGAGCTAATGGATGGGTATGCGAGGATCCGGCATTCGACCCGCTGAAACCGTATGAAAACAGAGACCCTCGTTTTTATCGTGCTGTATTGGCCAACGGTATGGAGTTCAAGGGGAGTACGATTGAAACATTTGTCGGTGGTTCAGATGATGTCCCGGTGTCGCAAGGCGGATCGCCCACAGGATACTTCCTACGTAAGTATATCCAACCCACCACCAGCTTCACTCCCGGACAGGAGGTGAAGACCAAACATCACTGGGTGATATACAGATATGCTGAGACATTACTGACTTATGCAGAATCAATGGTTTGCGCATTTAAAGACCCGAAGTATACTGGTAAAGAGTTTGATAATAAGTCGGCAGAATGGGCTTTGAATGAAGTTAGAGTAAATGCCGGAATGCCGCCTGTGAACATTTCCGACCCGAACGAGTTCATGAGAGCGTTACAAAATGAATGGCGTGTTGAGTTTGCTTTTGAAGATCATCGTTTCTGGGATGTCAGAAGATGGAAAATCGGTTATGATACCCAGCGGCTGCTTTATGGGGTAAGAATTGTGAATGAGTCCGGTAATTTGCGTTTTTATAGAAACCTGTATGAGAATCGGACGTGGAAAGGGTGTATGAATCTTTACCCTATTCCTCAGAATGAATTATTTAAGAATCCGAATCTGAATCCTCAGAATCCGGAATGGTAACCTTATTTGTCTAATCAAAAAATAAAGTATATATGAAAAATTTATATGGAAGCGTATTGTCATATATGATGATTCTCGCATGGTATATAGTAGGATTGACTGCATGTCAAGAGTATGAAATTGACTCTCAGCAATGGGGAGATGGTGTCTTGAAGATGGAAATCGATGCTAGGGATAGCTATACGGCTTTGGGAACTTCGCCGGCTGATATCATATTTAATATCAGTTCCAATACTCCTTGGAATATTGAAAGTAGTGAGCAATGGTGCAAGGTGACACCGGCAATGAGTGCAGCCAGTTCGCTGACCGCAACTGTCACTGTTTCACTTGAATCTAACATGAAATTGGAACCGAGAACAGCAACGCTGACTATTAAAGGAGAAGGTATTGAGGAAGCAAAAGTGATTACCATTACGCAAGAGGCCAAGAATGAACTCGAAGTGGTTTACGACAATCAAATTGCGCCTGCGACCGGAGGGGAAATCACGTTTGGTGTCATTTCCAACAAAGCGTGGCGTGTTTCCACTACTGCACAGTTCCTGATGGATATGGATCCGAAGTCCGGAGAAGGAAGAAATGACAGTAATCCGGAAAATGTAACTGTTACGTTGCCTGCTAATACAGGTGCGAGAAGAACGGGTACCGTCACCATTAAGACAGAACTGAGCGAATTCTCCTTTACTATCACACAAGACGGCAACTATCTTGAGGTGGTAGAAAACAATTTGGTGATTCTGGAAGCGGGAGAAGAAAAGATTATTGCTGTGAATGCGAATGTTGAATGGAAAGCGGCAGTGGATGAAAAATATGCCGACTTTATAACAACGGAAAAACTTAGCGCGAGTGAACTGAAAATCACAGTGAAAAAGAATGGTTCATTTGCTACCCGTACAGGTGAAATTAAAATCGTATCGGAGGACACTGCCCTTGGAATGGAGACAAAAATAACTATAAGCCAGGCGGGAAACACCGGATTTACTCTCACTGGTGTTACTTCGGATGAAAATGGTAATATAAAGCTTGGCGTGGGCGGCACAGTCGTTTCTAAGTTTGGGACAACAACCGGGTGTATTACTTTTGAGTTTGATGAAATCAATCTGACTGGTTCTGCTGGTATTAGACTCAATATGGATGGAGGAGCTGAAGGTATGTATAATTATTTTATAAATCCGAGTAACCCTAAAAGTTGTGGTCCCTGGGTTGGAGCGGCTTTAGGATATGTAGGATATAACTCAAAATATGCACTAACTCATGAAGAAGCGAATGCTATACGCAGAATAGAGATTATTATCAAAGAAAATGAATCATCTAAAATAGATATTCAGATAGTTGTTGACGGGAAAGAGGTGGCACTTTTAAAAGATAGAAATAATTTATGGACAGAAGAATCTAAGGGATTGAAGATCTATGTACAGCCACAAAAATTTACCACGACAGACTATTGCGTTATCAAATCCATCAGTTACGAGCCATTCGAATGATTTGTAAATGCCATTGCTCGCAAAGGAGATGCGGTGAGGCACTCTGATGCGGGCGATGACCGACAAAAAAGATTTTAACCAACAAAAAGGCTTTAATATGTTTAAAAGATATCTTGTAATTTTATTAAGTTCAATATGCGCGGGCATAGGAACTATCGGTTGTACAGACAGTGACAACGACGGTGCAGTGGACAATTATCCGTTGATGGCCTTCTCGGTGAAAGTGGGGGATGACTACTATCATGGAAAGATAGACCAGAATGAGCGGAAAGTAGTGATCGGTACCATAGAGAATACGAATACCATCAGTGAAGTGGACTACAAACTGATGGATGGTGCTACCATCTCTCCCGAACCTAATAGTTTGATTCATGCATGGAAGAAGGAGCAGGAGGTCACTATCACTACGGAAGATAAAGTGGCTACGGTGTACACTATTGAATTCTCCAAGTTTAAGGAAGAATATCGCGACTTGCTTTTCTTCGATGATTTCAATAATGTGGACGGTATCCCCGACCAGACGAAATGGAAGCTGTATCCGAAGGGATCGACGGAAACTTCTGATGAAATGTCTGAAAGCTATGATCAGGCTTACGTAAAGGATGGCAACTTGGTGCTGGTTGCCGAAAAAATAGACGGGGAATATAAGACCGGCGGTATTTTGACCAGAGATCTTTGGAGCTTTACTTTCGGTAAAGTAGAAGCACGCGCCCGCATCCCACGTCATCCTGACGGAAATTTCCCCGCTATCTGGTTGATGCCGCAACAGCACGATCCAGACTATCCGGCAGCTAATCCGTTTAGTGGAGAAATCGATATCATGGAGCATGTCAAGCAGACACAGGGTGTTTATCAGACCGTCCATACGAACTATACCTATAATTTAGGATTCAAGTGTTCCGTGACATGGCAGTGCGATTACGAAAATTTCCGAATCTACGGTGTGGAATGGACGCCAGAAGAACTTATTTTTACCGTTGACGGCATAGAGACATTGAGATATACGAACATGCATTTGCCCGATGAAGCGGAGAAAATGCAATGGCCATTTACCGAAAATTCTTCTTTCTATCTCATCATGAACATGTCGCTGGGTAGCGAAGGTTCATGGGCAGGACCGGCGGATGATATGGGGCTTCCTGCCATCATGGAAGTGGACTGGATAAGGGTAAGCAAGCCTACGGCAAATAAAAATGATTAAAAAGGTATCTTATGGGTAAATATATTGTTTTCATTTTAGCGTTGTTGCCTATGCTGGTGCATGCACAATCTCCTAAAAAGGCAAAGTGGAACTTTAATAATCTTGAAGGGTGGGTATATACGCAACAGGACAAGCATCCTAATATCCAGTATGAAATTAGCAAGGGTAAACTGAAAATGTACACTCGTGCTGGAAGCGACGACCGGAAGAAGATGCGCACAAAGGACAGGATATATACCACAGGACGGTATACCTGGAGAACTTATATTTCTGAAATGGGTAAAGGAGATCAGAGCAGTATCGGTTGTTGGCTTTATTGTGACGACAAGCATGAAATCGATTTTGAAATAGGGCCGGGAAAGGATGAGGTTCGTGCGAGTCTGAATGCAGCTCATGACGAATTAATAGGTTATATGACTACTCAGGGGAATCCGTATCATACTAATACTGTCAAAATAAAACCAGGATGGCATATTTTCGAAATTGATATAACACTTGTTAATGGGAAATATAAAGTTGATTGGATGATAGATGGTGAGGTTTTGAGTAGTGTGCAGCAAACATATGGGAAAGAAATTGCATTTTATATTTTTTGCAGCGTAGAGAATCTTAAATTTTTAGGTGAACATCCTGCTACTAAAGATAATTATGCTTTGTTCGATTACGTAAAATACAAATATCATGATTAGAGCGAAAAAACAGGTGTTTTATAAAAAATAAGGGAACAGTCATTTATCTTTACTGTTGGCAATGAATACATTTCTAATGTAATAGTGATTCGGAATTATAAAACGTTCGCTGTTGCCAGATATGTATTGAATTTCTCCCCCAAGAACTTCAACATCATTCATTGTCGATTTAATAATTCACTTCTCAATGAAGAAGTTTAGCTACTGACAGTATCTATTTCAATTTTGGAGAGGGATACTGTCAGTTTTAAATTACAAAGGAACTTTAAGGTTTTCAATAAATGTATTTTTATATGATAAAAAAAGCAATTTTGAGCGTGGCTCTGATGAACGGTATCATTTTAGGTGGTATGGCTGCTCATACAGGGCACGTTTATGTCGATAATAATAACAATGGAATTTTTGACAAAGGAGAAAAGGGTTTGTCGGGAGTATTGGTTTCCGATGGACTGAACGTGGTGAAAACAGCCAATGATGGTTCCTTTTCGCTGCCGGGTCATGCTAAAGAACTGTTTATTTTTATTACAACTCCTTCAGGATATAAGGCCGACAATAAATACTACTGCCGTATTAATAGCAAATTGAAGTCGTATGACTTTGGTTTGCAGCCTTATGATGGAGGGATCCGTAAAGACGGAAGTCATAAATATGTGCACATTACCGATACCGAGATTTCCGGTGTTGGAAACCATGGTGATTGGGTAGGTAATGTGAGAGACTATGTGGCCAATGAACAAGCAGCCTTTATTATCCATACCGGTGATCTCTGCTATGAAAAAGGAATGAAGTCGCATATCGAGTTGATGAATACTACCAATATGAATTGTCCGATATTTTATTGTATCGGCAATCATGACTTGGTGGAAGGACAATACGGGGAAGAATTGTTCGAGAGTATTTATGGTCCGGCTTATTATTCCTTTGATGTGGGAAGCACGCATTACATTGTTACTCCGATGCTTAGGGGAGACTTTAAGCCGAAATATACAAAAGAAGATGTATATCGTTGGCTGAAAAATGATATCGGGCAGATTCCTCAAGGAAAACCGATCGTTATATTTAGTCATGATTTGATTACTCACAACAACCAGTTCATTTATGGGATTAATGAGCAGGAACAAATTAACTTGAGTGACTATAACCTGAAAGCTTGGGTATATGGTCATTGGCATATTAACTATATGAAGAAATGGGGAAATGCATTTTCTGTTTCAACGTCTACACCTGATAAGGGTGGTATTGACCATTCTACCAATGCTTTCCGGGTGATGCATGTAGACAAGAAAGGAAATTTCGAATCTGAACTTCGTTATACTTATTTGAATAAAAGGATACAGATCTCTTCTCCGGTGGAGGGGCAAATGCCGGTTTTCGAGTCGGGGGGGATCCCGTTAGTGGTGAATGTTTATTCGTCAGAGACTCCGGTAAAGGAAGTCACTTATACTTGTCTGGTAGACGGTAAGATTCTATTTTCTAATAAAAGATTGCAGCAGGCTACTGACTGGTGTTGGAATACAAATATTCCTTTGACTGTTGAACAGCAGAGAAAGAAAGTTACCCTTGAACTGAAAGCTTGTTTTAATAATGGTGAGACAGTCGGAAGTGAAAGAACCTTTACTTGTCAGGACACCCTTACGGAAGTGACATTGGGCGGGAATTGGGAAAATCTGCTAGGTAACCCTTAACATGCCGCAAAGAATCAGATGGCACTGAAGCAGCCGTTGCAACTGGCGTGGACTAAAAATGTCGGGGCTAATATCTATATGACATCCCCTTTAGTATATGATGGAAAAATTTATATCGCATCCGTTGATGAAAATCTGAAAGGTGAAGCCCATGTATATTGCCTTGATGACAAGACAGGCGAACTTTTCTGGAAATATCCGGTGCGTAATTCAATTAAAAATACGATTGCAATAGGTAACGGGCAAGTGTTGGCACAAGATGCGCAAGGCTATCTGTATGCAATTGATGCAGAAAGCGGTAAATTAAGTTGGGAAAAACAGTTATCTGTAAACGTTTTATCTTCATTAATTGAAGGATTGGTGGTTTCCAATGGTATTGTCTATGCCGGAACAGGTAAAGGGCTTTGTGCCATCAGTATAAAGGATGGTAAAGAAATTTGGACAAACACTGGTTGGGGGCAAAATATGGGAGCTACTGCGACATTGTCCGTCGGAGAGAATGTGTTGATTGGTTCTTCCCAATGGGGGGCTTTATATGCTAATGATCTTGCTACGGGAAAGTTGAAATGGAAAGCATCAGCAGACGGTTTGCGCAATCGTGGAGCTTCGGCGGCTATCCATGGTGACTTGCTTTATATTATTTCGAATAAATCGCTCTTCATTATGAAAACTGGCAACGGTAAAGTAATTGCACGAAAAGAACTGCCTTTTGTTGTAGAGGTGACTTCCACTCCTTTGTTGACTGATAACGCAATAATTTTCGGCTCAACGAGGGATGGTCTGATTGCGTTGGATAATCAAACTTTTGATATAAAATGGAAATTCAAGACTAACGGTGCGCTGGTTCTCACTTCTCCTTATTCGGGCAAATATTCGGCAACTGTTGAAACGAGCCCGGTACTTGCTGGAAATACGGTGTATGTAGGGGCATCGGATGGAACGATTTACGGAGTGAATAAGGAAAATGGGCAACTTGTATGGAAACATGAAACGGGGGCACCAGTGTTCAGTTCGGTTGCTATTTCCGGGAATGTGCTTATTGCCGCAGACTTTGGCGGGAACATATATGCTTTCGTAACACAAAAATAAAATACGATTATAATGAAGAAGATTATTCGGAGAAGTATATTAGTGGGATTATCTATATTGATGTGCGGAGTGGGGAAGATATGGGCTGACTGTCCGGCATCTTCTAAGGTGGTAGGTTATTTGCCAATGTGGGCAATGCCCTATATGCCTGATTGGAAGAGCCTGACTCATCTTTGTCTGGCATTCGGGACTGTACAAAGTGACGGTACGATAGATACAGAAGCTGTCTGTACAAACCGTTATATTATTGATGAGGCTCATAAGCATGATGTAAGGGTATTGCTATCAATTGGTGGTGGAAGTTCTAAAAGTTTTTCGTCAGTGATTTTAGACAAGAAGAAACGGGGCATTCTGATAAAGAACTTGAAGAAAAATATAGATGAACTTGGATTGGATGGTATTGATGTGGATTATGAAGAGTGGGAAGGGGGACGTGCAGGAGCCAGTAAGCTGGATTTGGAGAGACGTAAGGCATTGGAATCTTTATATAAAGAATTACGGGGTGCAGTAGGTTCTCATAAACTGATAACTGCAGCAGTGAATGCCAGTTGGGATAATGGCGGTTTTGGCACTTATAATTGTTTCAACAATACGATGCACCAATATCTTGATTTTGTCAGTCTGATGATTTATGATAAGACAGGCCCGTGGTCTGGTACAGTCACAGGCCCACATTCTGATTGGGAGTTTTTTACCAATGCTATACACCATTGGCTGAATAATAGAAAATTGCCTAAGGAGAAGCTGATAGCAGGTGTACCTTTTTATGGGTATAAGTTCTCAAGTAAACATCGTGCGGATGATGCGCAGGCACTTCCTTATAAGAAGATACTGGATTTGTACCCGGAGCAGGATGCCCATTTGAAGGATAGTGTAGGATTGCTTTATTATGATGGCATACCTGCTATTAAACGTAAAGCAGAATATGTGAAAGGACAGCATTTGGGTGGAATTATGTTTTGGGAAATTACGCAGGATACAAAAGAAACGGATAAAAGTTTATTAAATCAAATATATACAGTATTAAGGAAATAGCTTTGTTTTTTAAGTTTGTCTTTATAAGTTTTCAAGAGGTAAGGTTGTTGATAACAGTATTTGTAAGAGGGTATCCCGCCATATGAAGGGATGCCCTTTATTTTTTATCGGAAGGAGTGGTTAAAGCGAGGCCTACTATATGCTATTTATTCTGTTTCTTATAATTTGAAGGCGTTTCTCCTATAATGGATTTGAACACTCTGCTGAAATACCGCAAGGAGGAGAAACCTACTATTTCTGATATTTCAGTCATATTCATTGATGTCGTGTTCATCAGTACTACCGATTTGTCAATGCGTTGCTTATTGACATAGTCGATAATTCCCATTCCGGTTATAGCTTTTACTTTATTAAATAGCAGGGAACGGCTGATGCACATATTAGTGGCCAGAAATACGACATCCAATTCCGGATTACTCATGTTGTCTGAAATCAGGTTGTTCAATTTTAAAAGGAAAGTTTCATCTGCATTACTAAAACTGACTTCTTTATAAGTAAGTAAATTGTCTTCCTTGTATCTTGAACGGATCTGTTCACGGATTTTTAGTTGGTTATGGCATAAGGCTAGTAAGCCGTCCATCTCAAAAGGTTTGGGTAGGAAAGCGTCCGCTCCGGTTTTATATCCTGTGTTCATATTTTGCGAGTTATGATAAGCGGTCAATAAAATAAAAGGAATATGGCTGATGTCCAGATCGGTTTTGACTTGCCGGCAGAGTTCGAAACCGTTCATACGGGGCATCATTACATCACTGATAATGATATCCGGCATTCGTTGTTTAATTTGTTCGAGTCCGTCTTTCCCATCTTTAGCCACATATACCCGTTCAAAATAAGGCTTCAATGTTTCTTTTAAGTAATTTCGCAAATCAGCAGTATCTTCGACCACTATTACTGAAAACTTTTTCAGATATGTATAGTCAATACTGTCTGCTGCGCGTTCTTCATCTTTAATTGCATCTTTTGCGGCAATACTACCCGTGCTCTCATTGGTAACAGTTGATAGTGGGAGTTCGAAATAGAAAACAGCTCCTTTGTCAGTAGCATTTAATGCGCCAATCTTTCCTTTGTGTAGGGTTATCAGGCTTTTGGCATACGATAATCCGATTCCACTTCCGCCTTTCTCGTGTATACCTTGATAGAAATTGGAGAATAAAGATTCTGTGTCTACTAGATTTAGTCCCATGCCTTCGTCTTTGACAGACACTCTCACCCTGTCTCCCTCTTCTGAAAGGTGAGTACTGATGATAGTAACAGTATCCGGTTCACTGAATTTCAATGCGTTCATCAGGAAGTTTGAAAGAACAAACTCACATTTATATTTGTCGAAGGGAACCTTTTTTATCTGTTCGTCCAGTTCATATCGAAGTTTGATGCCTTTTACCTCGAACTCATGCATAAATTTGTCACCGACGGAACAAACCCATTCATTTAAGGAGTGTGGTAAAATATGCAGTACCTCTTTACCTTCTTCGAGTTTTCTCACATCCAGTACCATATCAATGATGTTTTTCATTTGATAGGCTTGTTTATAAATTGGGACAAGCAGCTTATCCACATCTTTTTTATCTGTCTCCTGATCGATAATCCGCTTCAACGGGGCACAAATCAATGTAAGTGGGGTACGAAGCTCGTGGCTGATGTTTGTCAGGAAGTTTATCTTTTCTTCGTACATTTTGTTTTTTAATAGCATGATTTCCCGTTTTTGCTTTTTTCTTTTCTTGCGAAGCAAGTAATATATAATAGAATATATCAATAGTCCGGCTAATATGCATATGCACAGATAGAACCAAGAGGTTTGCCACCATGGCGGATAAACTATAATATGGAGTATTTTTTGTTTATGGCTCCATTCACCGTTCCGGGCATAGTAAGATGCCATTATGGTGTATTCGCCGACTGGCAGGTAATTCAGAAATAATGAGTTTGACTTTGAATATGGTAATTTTCGGTCAATTCCTTCAATATCAAACTGGAATATATTTTTGTAGAATACATCTTTCGCGTTAAGCAGGACTTTTAATTGCAAAGAAATAAAGTCCCAAGGGATTTTGATGGTACTTATTTCACTTGGGTGTCCATTCTTCGTCATCACAGAATGATTGTTTAAAAGCACATCTAGTAGTTCGATTTTATGTCCGGTTTCGGCGTCAAAACGGATATTGGAATCAATATAGGTTATTCCGTTAAAGCCTCCCATTATAATATTTCCGTTTTGTAGTAAGAGATGAGAACAGGATATATATTCATTGGGGGCTATTCCGTCCGTTTCGTCAAGAATGATTATGTTTTTTTCTATAGTAGAATAAACATACAGGCTTTGGCGGGTACCAATCCATATCCTGTTTTGATTGTCTGCCATAACGGAAGTAATCTCATTAAACAAGGATGTATGAATCATTTGTGGCTCCTGGGAGGTAGGATCATAACAAATAAGTCCGTTTTCTGAAGCGAGCCAAAAAACGCCGTTATGATCCATGTAAGCATCGTTCAGGACTTGATTCCCACGGTAGATTGTTTCAAAGTTGTGAGTCTGGAAGTCATATTTGCAGATGTTCTTCTGATCCAAAAAATAGATTTCATCAGCTGTTGAAGAGATGATTAATGGCGAATATCTATGATAGTCTTTTTCGTTTTCCGCAATCTTTTCAAGCTTGTTTTCTACTATGTCATACACATAAATATGTCTAGTGCTAATGACGATTTTACGTTCGGATATTCTTTGCATTCGTGCAGTTATCCCGAAAGTGTATATCTCTTTATTTATGTTTTTATAAATCTGGTCGAAAGAACGTATCCGCCCGTTTGTTTTATCAAACAAGCAGAAGCCGTTATTAAAGGAAAACAGTAGTAATTCTTGTGGAGAAAATTCAACGATAGAGGTAACTTTGTCGTTCTTTGTCGTTGGATAGTGCCTGAAAGAGTTCGTTGCAGGATTATAACAATTAATTCCGCCACCATCTACACCAATCCAGACCAGTCCGTTGTCATCTTCTAAAAAACTATTTACTGTAGAAGCGCTTAAACCGTATGGGTTGTTAAAGGGGACTTTCGAATAGGAGCTTGCAAAGACTTGTTTGATGCCAATTAGACCATGACATACTGTGCCTGCCCAAATATTATTGGCCGGATCACGATAAATACGGCAAACTGCATCTGCAGGAAATGAATTTAAGTCATCTTGCGTATAATTAATACAGGAAAAAGAAAAATCTTTTAAAGAAAGTATGTTGATGCCTCCACCATCAGTAGCTATCCATAGCTGGTTATCCTTTTCTGCAATATCATAAATGACGTCATAAGTCAGAGGAGAGTTTTTTGTGGTATAATGTTTGATAAGTAGGCTGTCTTTATAGCAATAAAGCCCGTCACCGTAAGGGCTGATCCACAGGCGATTCAAAGAGTCTATATAGATACAGGTATAATTGGTATCTTTAAAAGAATCTATCTTTTTCAATTGATTGGTGTGCAGGTCAAAAAGATAAATGCCATGCCATGATGTATTTATTAAAACATGTCTGTTGTCATAACGAATCATTTTCCTGAAACTAATATAGGTTGTAGGCTCTTGTTCCAGATACAATGTTTTCCATTGTCTGGTAGCATATTCAAATTTATAGACACAATTCTCGCCACCAAATATAATACCGTCATCAACCAGTAAGTATGAGACAATAAAAGGGTTTTGGTGTCCATTTATAATTACCTGCTGGAAATAATCATTCCTCCGGTCATAAAGGCAGACTCCTTCTATTGTTGATATCCATAAATTAGACAGTGAATCTTCTGCTATAAAGTTAATATAATTGGATGGAAGAGAGTTGTTGTCATTGGGGTGATGCAGATATTGTTTTAAATGCCCGTTGTCATAACGGTTTAGCCCGGCCTCAGTTCCTATCCACAAATACCCCCGGTAATCGCTTAATATTGACGTGACTTTGGATTGTGAAAGTCCTTCCTTTATACCTAGCTGTTTGTAATAATGAAAATCGGTTTTCTTTGCTCTTGTCGTATATGTCATTCCTGTGAATAATAGGAGTAGTAAGTATATACGTAAGAAAGTATGATTGTTTGGAATATGATTAGATTTGAAGTTTTCACAGTAATCCATATTTGTTTTTATTTAAGTTTTATAGATTAGATGATTAACTTAATATTTCATATTATCATTCTTTATAAAAGCATGGGAATATGAAAATATCCACAATGTTTATATTAGCGTTCGGCATTCATGATGAATACTTGGACAAACAGTATAAACGTATGTACAAAGGTAATATTAAAATTCTGAAAAGATATTCTTTTAGACATTTTATATGAGGCATTATAAGTATGGATGAAATTGTATAAAATAGAAAATGGTATTTGTTTGTCACAATTAGCTTTCTAATCGTAATAAACAAATACCACTCTTGCAGTATATCATTGAATTTTTAGAACCGGAAACTCAATCCTCCTAAGAAATTGAATCCTTCCGTAGGATAACCTAAATAATATTGATATTTCTTGTTCAGCAGGTTATGTACTTGCGCATAAACGGATACTCCTTTGAATACATTATAGCTGGCTCCGATATGCAAATCATTAATTGCGGTCATTTTTGCATACTCTTTCACTTCTTTCCGGTTGATGTAATCATAACCCAGATTTATGTTAAGAGCAGAGATCGGATGAATACGTACATTGAAAGACATTTCACTGACAGGTTTCACAGCCAACAGATATTCCTCTGTTTTGCTGTCCCAATTACGGTAAGTATATTTAGCTGATATTCCGAGGATATCTTTGTAATCGTAACTGATTTCACCGCCAAGGTAGAGATTATCTGTATTATCTTGAGCAAAAGAAAGGTATGAACCTGAATGAATATTACTTGGGTCAAAACCTAAATAAGATAAGTCGTTCTTTAGATTCTGATAACCACCGAACACGTTGAACCAGAGTCCCGGATAAGGGCTTGCTTTGAATCCGATACTACCGTTGATTTGCTCGTAAGTATCATAAGGACGTTGTACGTATCCCAAAGTGGCAGTGGTATTTGCCTCCGGCAGTTCACCGTAAGGACAGATACTTTCTAATCTGCGGAAATCATTCAATTGCTTACCGCCGGTTGCTTTTGCATAAACAATGTAGCTATCAGAAAAAATATACTGTGCAGTGATATCGGGTGAAATACGGAAAGACTTATCAAATCCGAAAGATAAATCTACATTGGCTCCGATATGCAATTTCCAGTCATCATTATCCAGTTCGTAATATGGATTTAAAAGAAGCGTTGTGTAGTTTTTGAAGTATTCATCTCCGGTGGAAACATTCTTTGTATATCCGTTGTAGAGAAGATTGTTCATCTCCAAAGCGATAGTTATTAATTGTTGGTCGCCGATAGCTCCCGTGACATCGCCTTTGGTGCGTATGATTGTTTCCTTGATACCTGTATTGGCTTCAGATTCATTGAACATGTTATGCTGACGTTCATACATCAACAGATTTGTTTCTGCATTGAAACGCAGTGGTGCAGTCTCATCAGTGAAATGAATGCCTGCATGGAAGTCACCGGATGTGAATTTCTGCTTACTGTTTGCGCTTTCCGGTTGGAAGTTGAAGTTGCTTAATCCGAAGTTTCCGGCAATATTTAAGTCCAGTTTATTAAATTGGTGTGTGTAATCTACATTTGCGCGTGTGCGATAATAAAATGCATTCCATTTTTCGGAGTCTGTGAAAGGAAGCGTTAGTTTACCATCCATTCCATCCATTTGGAAACGTACATTCAATTTGTCTTTTTGCGACAGACGGAATAGATAATTGGCAAGAACATCCAAATTGCCATAATTACCATATCCGGCACGTACATATCCCGGGGTAGTGCCGGGTTGAACTTCTTTTCCGGTATAGGGGCGTATCAGGCCTGCCGGAACGGAAGTGGCCGGAAAGAATGTTGTAGCATATTCTACTTCTTTCTTGCTCACTGTCGGTTCTTCTACTTTAGGCAGGACGTTTACTTTCGAGGCGTCCATAATGTCCGGGTTATATTCTTGTTCCACAACGACCGTGCGGGTCATTGTTGTATCCTTCGGTTGGGTGGTTTGGGCTTGAAGGCAGGATGGCATTGAGATTGCCAATGCGAGTCCTCCTATTATATAATGAGATCGTTTCATACTTTTCTATTTTTTAATTCTCAATTCTCAACTTTCAATTTACTAAGTCTGCTTTCAATCATGCTTTCAATATCGTCATTCCCTTGATAATTTTGTTGCAGACTTAGCAGATATTGGCGTGCGTCCAGATCTTTACCCGTAGCATGATAGACGTCGGATAGAAGGATAAAACTGCGCGCTAGCCAATAAGCATGTGGCGTACTCTGTTCTATATAGTTGAGCAACTCTTTCTCTGCAGCGGCATATTCTTTTGCGTCGTAGAGAGATTGTGCAACTTGATATTTAGCTTCGGCACCGTAAGAGTTACGCGTGTCTTTGGCCAGTTCACGATAGTCTTCCATTGCTTTCTTGTCAGCCTTTTGCTTGGTATAGGCTTTAGCACGGTAATAAAGAGCTTCATTTCTTAGCTCCGGACTAAGTTTGGCTTCTGCAAGCAGGTCGGTAGCTGCATGGATGGTTTCTATGTCATCTCGCAATAGGAAGGCGCAACGCAGAATACCCGTTTCAGCAAGTTGGCGGCGCTCTACGTTGGTTGCTTTTTCTTTCAGCATTTTGTAGCTAGCCAATGCTTCAGCCATATTTTGCTGGTTGAATTGCACTTCAGCACGCAAGATCAGTGCTTCTTCTGCAAACGGATTGTTAGGATATTCCAGCAGTTTACCGGAATGGAGAAGAATCATATCATAATTTTTCTGCTCGTTTCCGATCAGGCAGAGATAATAATGTGCGTTCAGGCTGAAGGCTCCTTCCGGGAAAGTTTGCAGGTATTTGTTGAGGCTTGTTTTGGCTTCTTCCATTCTGCCTCGTGCATAAATCTTTTCTGCGGCGGCATACGTAAGCGAGTCTTGTTCGTTAGCATCGAAACGGATGTGTCCTGGCATGGCATTTGCTAAAGCAGCAAATTCGTCGATGCGGTTGAGATCCACATAAATAGATTTCAAATCACGCATGGCAAGGCGGGCTTCTTCACTGCCTGGATATTTTTCGATAACCTGTTTGTAGGCTTCGATTGCTTGGTTGTAATCTCCTTTTTGGTAATATAATAATCCGATTTCGGCGGCAGCTTTCCTGCTGACCGGACTTTCAGGATATTTAGTAAGTAATTCTTTGAAAGAAGTAATGGCTTGATTGTTGTTGTCCATCAAAACATAGGAACGTCCTTTCTCGTAAATAGCGTTTACGGCATAAGGAGAAGCAGGGTACTTTCCTACCAGACGGTTCAGCAAGGTAATCTTACCGGTATAGTCTTTCTGCAGACCGGATACAAGAGCCAGCTGATAGAAAGAATAGTCTCCGGAAGAAGTATTCATCTGCTCGGCTTGTGAATAATACTGTTTGGCTTCTTCAAAGTTACGTACATGCAGGTGGCAGTCACCAATACGATTGTATGCATCGGCAAGTGCGGTTGCATTTTCACCTTTCTCCAGTTGAACGTATTTTTGGAAATAATTGCTTGCTTGCGTATAGTCTTTCCGGTGGAAAGCGATATACCCTAAGTTATAATTGGCAAGCGCATACATTTCGTTATTGGGTTGGGTGGTGAGTTGCAGATAAGCATTAAAATCACGTGCGGCTTCTACCATTCGGTTTAGACGGTAATAGGATTCTCCGCACCAATAGTAAGCGTCTGCCTTGGTCTGACGATTATATTGTCCGATGGCAATGGATTGGTTCAGATATTTCAGAGCTTGTTCGAAGTCGGCGTTAGCGAAAGATTGAGTTCCTAATTGGAACAGTATCTTTTGTTTGGCTTCCAATATTTGCGCGCTTGGTTTGGCAATCCGGTCGATTGATTTCAAAGCTGCGTCGTAGCTACGTGTATTCATGTAAACTTCTACCAGGTAGCTGCTGACTTTTTCAGCATAAGGAGAAGTCGGAAATTCATTCAGGAATTTCTCGAAGGCAGTAACTGATTCACCGAAAGCGGAGAAAGAAGTCTCGTGCAGGCAAAGAGCGTAATTGTAAGCTGCCTGTTCCTTGATTTGCATATTAGCATTGGAGGCGGCTGCTTGTTCAAAAGCCATGCGTGCTTTGTTTTTCTCTGCCAGTTGCAGATAAGAGAGTCCCATGTGGAGATACGCATTTTGGGTAAGAGCATCGTTGTCAGTTGTCACTTTACCTAATGTTTCGGCTGCTTTGGAGTATACTTTTGTTTGGTAGTAGGAGAGTCCCAGCATATAAAGGGCATCCCGGCGGGGAGCCGAGCGATCCTTATTCAGGTAATTGTTGAATGCTTCTACGGCTTGGTGATATTGTCCGAAATGGTAATAGGCATCTCCAAGAATACGGTACATTTCTGCGGCGTGCTCGTTATTCGGGTAGGCTGACAGGTAGTTTTGTGCTACAATTTGTGCCTTATCATAGTTTTTGAGCTGCGTATAAATTTCGGCTATATAATAAGGGACGAGTGCTTTGTACTTCGAGTCGTCCTGCAATGGAAGGAAACCTTTCAATGCTTCACTATAGCGTTTTTGTGTATAGCGGATGTAGGAAAGATAGTAATCACAATCTTTGGCGTATTTGGGGCTGTTGGCGCGCAAAGTTTCAAACCAGATGGCTGCTTCTCTTAGATTATCGGTTTTCAGATAACAGGTAGCCAGTTGGTAGGTGCAGTCGTCCCGTTCTTCATTACCTAACAAATCGAGGTCGGCAGAGTTGAAGAGTGCTAGTGCTTCATCATATTTTCCTTCGTAGAAATAGCAGGAGGCTAACAGCGCATAAATGCGGTTAGCGTATGGAGTATCAGGATAACGGTCGAGATATTTGCGGAGGAGTTCGATGCGGTTTTTGTCTTTCAGTTCGTAAGCCGAACTGACTAGCATATACTCTGCGTCCTGAAGAAGGCTGGCTGCAGGCTTTTGTTTTACAAATGCTTTCAATGCCGGCAGAGCAGCTGCATAATTCTTTTCCTGGAAAAGTTCTTTCCCTTCTTTATAAAGGTTGTCAGTCGAAGTGAACTTATCACCTGTCTGGGCAAATCCTATAATGGGCGTGCAGCAGATGGCGGCACAAATGAGTCTAGTAATTTCTTTTTTCATAATCGGGTGTTTATGCAAAAGTACTACATATCTTTCAATGAGAATCCTTTGAAAGTTATTTTATAATCATTTAATTCTTTATGTAAAGTTTCTCCTTTCTTTTCCAATGCCGGGATACTTATTTTTCTCGGATTTCTTTTTACTTCTCCGATAAGTGCTGTTTTGTTAAACCGGTTGAGGGCGATCAGGTCTATTTCATTTTCTCCGTTTTTGTCCCAATAGTTACCTACGTCGGTAACTTCCTCTTCTTCAGCGATAAGTTCACGGAAATATTTTTCTAACAATAGGCCGCTGTATTGTTCATAGTTCTTTTCTACATATTCTATCAGTAAATGGTTTTTCCCCATTTCTAGTACTGCGTTGTTTGAGAAAATAAAGCGAAACCAGAATCGTAGAAAATTGTCTTGCAGGCAATAACGGGTAGCACGACTATTAGGTTTAGCGAACATCGGTTTCACTTTTTTGATTAATGAATATTCATCCTCAAGGTTGGCTAAATAGGAACCGGTGTTTTTATTGATGATGGAATCAATCTCTCGTTGTGTTGTTTTTCCTTCTGCAATGAGAGATAGGATAGAAAAATAATTGGCATAGTCTTTCCCGAACTCGGAAATTAACATGTCTTTGCCTTCTGTCAGAAATGGTGAGCCTTCGGAAAGCGCATAATTTATCATGGCAGTTTTATTAAATGCTTTCGCTTCCATCAATAGGGTGGTGTATTTGGCTACTCCACCTGTCAGCAAATACAAGCAAAGCAAATCTTCCGATGTGAATTGGGGGGCATGGTCTGCTAGAATCTCTTTGATAACGGTGGTGGTGAATGGATGCAGAGAAATTCGGGCGGTAAGGCGTCCGTATAGTGGCTCCTTGCGGTCTTCGAATATTCTTTTCATCATTGAATAAACGGAACCGCATACAATGAAATTGATTTTGGAAGTCGCGTGATATTGGTCCCAAATACGTTGTATGTCACTGACGATAGACGGATTGATATAGAGAAATTCTTGAAATTCGTCAATGATTAATGTGAAATTTTCCTTTTGGGAATGTTGCATCAGCAGTTCAAAGAGCTGTGCGAACTCTCTGATTTCTCCATAGATACGAATGCCAAGCGTTTCCTGAATGACAGGTTGATATTGTGCGCAAAGCAGGACTTCACTCTTTCTTGCTACAAATATATATACGAATCGGGTGTCTTTGACAGACTCTAAGAGTAGAGCTGTTTTTCCGATTCGTCGGCGTCCGGTCATTACAGTAAAGCAAGCGCTCGTTTGTGATTGCTTTTTAGCTGCATACAGTATCGCCATTTCTTTCTTTCGGTCGTAGAACTTCATATTATTGCTATCTTAATGGCAGTTAATTTAATGGCCATTAAATTAATGGTGGTTACAAAGATAACACAATATGTTGTATTTTGTTCATTTATAGTAATATAATATGATTGTTTAAGATTATGTGATAAATTACTTTGATCTATTTGGTTGAGATGAACTTCTATTTTACAAATACATCAATTGGCTACTGAAAAATGGCCCATCTTAAGAAAAGGAATATTTAAACGAGAATAAAAGGCGTAATTACTGGGAGGATTGAGAAATATAAAAAAACGCAGAGATTTGTAGGTGCGAAATTCTTTCTTTTTGTTATAGGAGATGTTTGTCGATTAAATTGTAATGCTTTTCTTCTTTTTCACTTGTTGTGTAAACTGAAATGTGGTTAGAAACTGGCATTTTGTTGTTTGTTGTCTTTTCGATATTTGTGATGAAATAGAAGAAAAACGGTCTTAATTTTCCCTTATTTTTCTTCCTCACCGAGCAAAAGCTGCTTCGTCGGTGAGAAAGGAAGCGTTCCTCGGTGGGGAAGAACTCCTTGGTTTTAAACCAACGAATCTTTTCTTGATAGAAAAAGATGCATATTCGACTTGAATTTATACGGTATTAGCCTGTGATTTTGCATACAGTTGCATGTTTTTATGCATTTTATTCTCCAGATCATTATTTTTTTATCTGATGTTTTGGAGGAATATCTTAAAAATGGGACATAACTATAGATGAAATACTCTCAATCTATCAGGCTGATGAGATTATCTTAGCGGCATTGAGCTAGAAACAAGCTAAGTCCGCGACGGATAGAATCCAACCCAAAATCTTCCGGATGAATCTCGGAGAGAGGTAGGAAGAAAGAATCTGCTACATCATCCATGGCGGAGAAATGGCTCATGTCTTCTACGGTGCAGAGAAAAAACATATCAAGTGTGTGTACAGGAAAACCTGAATAGACATAAATATTGGGAAGTGAAAACTGGTAAATAGCTTTTTTTACCTTCAATCCGGTTTCTTCCAGCACTTCACGGGCTACGCCTTCTTCACCTGTCTCGTTCATATCGATAAATCCTCCGGGAAGGTCGAGAGTTCCCTTTGCCGGCTCTTTAGCACGCCGGCAGACAAGCAGTTCATTTTTCTCATTCAAGATGAGTGCTACTGTGGCGGCAGAAGGATTGAAATAATAGACAAAGCCGCAATCTGCACATTTTTTAGATTTCTCGTTGTTAATCTCAAAATGAGAGGAACCACATTTAGGGCAATATAAGAATTGGTCAAGAGGATGTTCCATAATCGTATATATTTTCCAGTTTTTTTGTTTATGCATGCAAAGGTATAAAATGCTTTTATTAATTTCATCTATCAGTGCATAGAAATATTCGATTGGGCTTTTTTTGCAAAGGCGGGGTTTCTGCCTTTATCTTTGTATCAGAAACAAAAAACAAAACGTTGTTTCTGATGTTATAAGTCAAATCAATTAATAACAATAAAAGCAATAAAGATTATGGAACCAATTTTAAATTCTCAACTTCCTGAATTCAGTGTTCAGGCTTTTCACAACGGAGCTTTCAAGACTGTAACCAACAATGACCTGAAAGGTAAATGGGCGATTCTTTTCTTCTATCCTGCCGACTTTACTTTCGTATGTCCTACTGAATTGGTGGATATGGCTGAAAAGTACGACCAGTTCAAAGCGATGGGTGTAGAAATCTATTCGGTAAGTACTGACTCTCATTTCGTGCACAAAGCTTGGCATGATGCTTCTGAAAGCATTCGCAAGATTCAATATCCGATGTTGGCAGACCCGACTGGCGCTTTGAGCCGTGCACTGGGTGTATATATCGAAGAAGAAGGTATGGCTTATCGCGGTACATTCGTTGTCAATCCGGAAGGAAAGATTAAAGTGGTGGAACTGAATGATAACAATATTGGCCGTGATGCAAGTGAATTGCTTCGTAAAGTGGAAGCTGCACAGTTTGTAGCCAGCCATGACGGAGAAGTTTGCCCGGCTAAATGGAAGAAGGGTGAGTCTACCCTGAAACCAAGCATTGACCTGGTAGGTAAGATTTGATAGATCTTGATAATGGTGATTATGGGAGGCCGGTAACGGGAGACGCTGCCGGCCTTTCTTTTAAAAAAATGAAAGGAAAAAAGATATGTTAGAATCTGCATTAAAAGAACAACTAAAGGGTATTTTTGCTGGGCTGGAGGCAAACTTTACTTTTGATATATCCGTATCATCCAGCCACGAAAACAAAACAGAATTATTGGAGCTGCTGGGAGATGTAGCGGATTGTTCCGATCATATCACTTGTGTAGTGAATGAGGGAGACGCATTGAAGTTTACTTTACTGAAGAATGGCGACCGCACCGGAATTACATTCCGGGGTATTCCTAATGGACATGAGTTCACGTCATTGCTTTTGGCTGTCCTGAATCTGGATGGCAAAGGAAAGAACTTTCCCGATGAGGTCGTTTGCAACCGTGTGAAAGCACTGAAAGGCCCGATACATCTGACCACTTATGTTTCGTTGACTTGTACGAACTGCCCTGACGTAGTGCAGGCTCTGAATGCAATGACTACTTTGAATCCGGCTATTACGCATGAAATGGTAGACGGTGCGCTTTATCAGGATGAAGTAGATGCACTGAAGATACAAGGAGTACCCTCTGTCTTTGCAGATGGAAAATTGCTTCATGTAGGCCGTGGTGAATTTGGCGAATTGCTTGCCAAGTTGGAAGATCAATATGGTATTGACGAAACCAAAGCGAATGCAGAGGTGAAAGAATATGATGTGATTGTAGCCGGTGGAGGACCTGCAGGAGTATCAGCAGCTATTTATTCTGCCCGTAAAGGACTCCGTGTAGCTATCGTGGCCGAGCGTGTTGGCGGACAGGTAAAAGAAACGGTGGGTATTGAAAATCTAATTTCTGTTCCGGAAACGACAGGAAATGAACTTGCCGATAATCTGAAAACTCACTTGTTGCGTTATCCGGTGGATTTGCTGGAGCATCGTAAAGTAGAAAAAGTAGAAGTGGTTGGAAAACAAAAGCAGATCACTACCTCTGTTGGGGAGAAATTCCTGGCTCCGGCACTGATTATTGCAACTGGTGCAAGCTGGCGTAAACTGAATGTTCCGGGAGAAGCGGAGTATATCGGTCGTGGTGTTGCTTTCTGCCCTCATTGTGATGGGCCGTTTTATAAGGGAAAGCATGTAGCAGTAGTAGGTGGAGGAAATTCCGGCATTGAGGCAGCGATTGACTTGGCTGGTATCTGCTCCAAAGTCACTGTTTTTGAATTTATGGATGAGTTGAAAGCAGACAGTGTACTTCAAGATCGACTTAAATCATTGCCGAACGTGGAAGTGTTTGTAAGTTCACAGACTACGGAAGTGATAGGAAATGGTGATAAACTGACTGCCCTGCGCATCAAAGATCGCAAAACGGAAGAAGAACGTTTGGTTGAGTTGGATGGTGTATTTGTACAAATCGGGCTTTCTGCGAATAGCAGTGTATTCCGCGACATAGTGGAAACCAACCGTCCGGGCGAAATCATGATTGATGCACATTGCCGTACGAATGTGACGGGTATCTATGCAGCCGGAGATGTTTCTACGGTTCCTTATAAGCAAATTATTATCTCTATGGGCGAAGGAGCGAAAGCTGCGCTTTCTGCATTTGACGATAGAGTGAGAGGGATTATCTGATTGATGTATTCAGATATAAAAAGCACATAAACAAAACATTAGCAAGAGGAGAAATGACTCCTCTAAAAAATACCCCCGTTACAGATTTGTAGCGAGGGCTATTTTATATTTAGAGAGCATGACCTTCATCAACTGCTCTATCCTGCGCATTGAGACAAATGTTCATGAATATCTGAGAAAGTGAAATGAACGTTGTTCTCATGGTATGTAATTGGGGGGATTTTAAGAAATGTGTGCTAAGTTCATTTATTTAGTCATGATATGTATATCTGACGAAATCAAACAATCCGGAATTTTCCTGCTGTGCCGGTTGGTCTCCAATAAATTTAAGATTCTCTACACTGCAAAAAATATGGAATGCAATGTCTTTCCCAAATTCCAGTTGAAGTTCATGTTTGGGCTCGTTGTCTATTAACCAGGTGATGTAATAGTTCCCGTTTTTTAATGTCAGATCAATTTCGAACAGATGCCATCCGGTCTTGATTACTACAGGAACGGAAGAAAAAGGATATGCCTGCGATGTCATATAAGCAATCATTTCGTCCGGAGCTGCATTTAACTCCTTGCGAACTGTATCTTTACCATATCCGACTTCAAAATCCAATTCATGTTGGTCGTCATGGTATATCCACGAACCCACGCTACATTGATCTCCTATTCCCATTTGCGGGATATGAGTACGCCAGGTATATCTTCCTGTTGTATAAATCCGTTCTACAGTATGAACCTTTTTCCGATCCACCGAGTTAGCCCGGGTAAAGATCCGTAAGTAACCATTCTCTAATATGCATTGATTATCCGGGTTGTTATCCTGATGTCCGTATTTCCATCCATCCAGATTGTTGAAGTTCCATTCTTTGTTTGGCGGATTTTTAGTACTGATGTCATTGGTCTGTTGCTGTGCAAAGCAAAGGCCGCAAATGCATATTAGTAACAGAGTTAAATAGTAGTTTCTCATAATAATTGAATTTAAGTGTATTCGTTTTCTATCAATTGCTTGCTGCAAAAGTAGTCGAATGCTTTATTCTACTCATCAGATTTTAGTCATTTCAAATCATGAAACGTCCAAATCTGCACTGGAAATCCTAATCGCTCTGTTCCGGGGAGTATAATTTCTATATAAATGATAAACTAAAGTGCTGAATCTACTCTGATTGTTGTTGGGTGGAACCATGTTGTGCTCTGAATTGAGAAGGAGTCATTCCTTTCATTTCTTTAAATAACGTACTGAAATATCGTTGATAAGTGAAACCTACCTGCTCTGATATTTCAGTAATGCTCATGTCAGACTGAGTTAAAAGAATGATTGCTTTGTCGATTCTTCTACGATTGATATAATCGTTTGCTCCCATGCCGGTCAGTTCCTTGATCTTATTATATAAGGATGTCCGGCTCATAGCCATTTGAGCAGTCAGGAATTTTACGTCCAGATCTGGTTGAGACAGATTCTGATCGATCATTTCATTCAATTTAATCATAAATTGTTCATCCGCATTGCTGAAAGTAGCCTCTTGCGGAGACAGAATGAATTGATTGCCCCTGTATCTGGATTTAATATATTCACGATTTCTCATCTGGTTCTGGATCACGCTAAGGAGCATTTCCATTTCAAATGGTTTGGGCAAATAGGCATCGGCTCCTAATTTGTATCCTAACATCTGGCTTTCAGAATCGGCTCTGGCGGTAAGTAGAATAACAGGGATATGGCTAATATTCAGATTCTCTTTAATTTCCTTGCATAGCTGATAGCCATTCATTTGTGGCATCATTACATCACTTACTATAATGTCCGGTTGCTGTTGCTTAATAACTTCCAACGCTACCAATCCATTTTCTGCCTGATAGATCTTCTTGAATTTATCCTTAAGAGCATTTTTTAAGAATTCTCTTAAGTCCTGTTTATCTTCTACAATCAACAGTGAATATCCTTGTAGAGAGAAAGAACCGGATTCTATTTTCTCTTCTTCCTCCGGAGAACTTAAAAGTTCGTTGAGGTAGGAATGTTGAGGACATGATACTTCTTGTTCTTGTAGATTAGCCGGTATTTCATAAAAGAATGTGGCCCCTCTGTCTTCATTATTGAAAGCCCCCATCCTGCCTCCATGCAGGTCAATCAACATTTTAGCATAAGATAAACCGATACCACTTCCTCCCTCATTATGTTTGCCTTGGTAGAAACGGGTAAAGAGCTTCTTTATATCTACATTATCCAATCCAATTCCCTGGTCTTGTACGTGTACTTGTATACTTTCATTTGTACGGATGGTTTTTATAACAATACGAGTCTGATTAGGACTATATTTCAAAGCATTCATAATCAGATTGGAAAGAACAACTTTGCATTTAGTGTCATCATACGCGATAGATTGTATACTGTCGTCAAAGTCGTATGTAATTTCAATTTCTTTGGCTTTAGATGCAGTTTGAAATGTTTCTGCCACTTCCTGTATCCACTTGTGTAAAGGATGCGAAGAGATGTGTAGCACTTCCTGTCCTACCTCCATTTTGCGTGCATCAAGCACAATGTTGATAATATCTTTCATCTGATTCGCCTGTTTGAATGCTCCCTGTAGATATTCCGGTAGCTCGTCTTGCTTCACCTCTTTATTTAGAATTCGTTTCAGGGAAGCATAGATGAGTGTCAAAGGGGTACGTAGCTCATGGCTGATATTGATTAAGAAGCGTATTTTCTCTTCATATATCTTCTTCTCATGTTCCCGCATCTCACGTTTCAGCCGATTTTCTTTTTTTCTTATCAAACTAAAGAAGACCACTCCTGCCACTAAAAATGCAAAGAAAATGCATAGTATAATAAACCAGATAGATTTCCACCAAGGAGGTGAGACTATAATAGTTAAGATCTCTATCGGCTGGCTCCATTCACCGTTGGAGGTGTCGCAGGATACGCTGATGGTATATTCTCCTGATGCTAATGTACCCAATTCGAGTGTCTGGAGATAACTCTCGATCACCATTTTGTCTTTTCCTGTGATGACATACCGGAAAAGGTGTTTTCGGAAGGAGTTCTTTTCGTCAGCAATCACTTTAATGTTGAACGATGAATGATTCCAAGGAATCGAAATACAGTTATTATTAACCTGTTTCAGAGTTGATTTACCATTCAGTTTTACTTCAAGTAGCTTGAGAATAGGAGACGAATTACTTTCGAAAATAATATCCGTATTAATGCGTACCAGTCCCATAGTACCTCCCATATACAGATTGGGAGTACGAAGAGCAGGAATAGGGGTAAATATCAATTCGTTGGAAGGAACTCCATCGGATTCGTCCAGGATAACAAAACGTTTTTCGTTGATAATATACGCAAAGAACATGTTCTGCGCTCCTATCCAGACTTTTCCTTTTTTATCATAGGCAAGGCTGGATACACTGTTGAACAAGTTGGTATGTATTTTTTCTGTTTTTCCAGTCTGTTTATTATAGAAGAGCAGTCCGAAATTACTTCCTATCCAGAAGTTACCTTTATCATCCCGGCAGGCCGATGTGAAATCATCTCCCTCTTTCATATTGACTAATGAAGATAGTTCGTTAGTTTTGAAGTTTAGTTTAAACAGGTTATTGGTTCCCATTAGATACAGATGCGTATCGTCGGAATAAATTGCCTGCATAGCTATTTGGCGTTGAATGTCTATTTGGGGTGCGTAGAGAATAGATGTTTGCCGGGTATGCTTGTTGTAGATATAGACTTTTGCTCCTAATATGTAAATATTATCTTTTGTAGCATATAGATTTACCAAATCACCGGATGAAAATTCTCTTTTCGAAATAGAGTCATTGATAATGGGAAAAGGTTGCATCTGTGCGGTTCTCTTATTAAAGGTAAATACCCCTTTATTAAAACATGATAATAAGAGCTCATTTTCAGAAAAATCTGTGATAGAGGTAACTTTCTCCCCGTATGTAGTAGGGTAATGATGAAATGTATTCGTTTTTTTGGTCAAATGAGTTGATACCTCCTCCGTCTGTTCCAATCCAGAGCAATGTATCCTTATCTTCAAAGATGCTAACCACGGTACGTTCGCTAACTCCATTGGGATTGTTCAGTGGAACATCTTTATAGGTTTTGATGAACACTTTTTTGATGGCGAATAATCCTCCGTGTATACTGCCTATCCATATATTGTCCATCTGATCTTTATAAAGCCGGTAGATAGAGTTATTCGGCAAGGATTGTTCATCATCGGAAATATGTTTAAGATAAGAGAACTTCATAGTCTGGAAGTCAAGTATGTTGATACCTCCTCCGTCAGTAGCTATCCAAAGTTGGTTGTCTTTTTCAAGAAAATCAAAAATGATATCATTGTTGAGCCCGGAATTTTTGGTGGATAAACTGAAAAGCCTTTTCCCCTCTTTCGAGTAGCAGGCTATTCCTTTGCCATAGAATGATACCCAAAGCCGGTTTTGAGAGTCAACAAATATGGTGTTTATCTCACGCTCTTTTACAAATGGACATCGATACATTTTCTTTTTTATCAAGTCGTACATCCAAAGTCCGTCTTTTTTACTACTGGTTATCAGCATATCGGGACTCCACTGAAAGATGCGATTGATACATTTTAACTTGTCTCCATCGATGTCGGGGAAGATCGTCGTAATATTTTTATCCGTCAGATTGTATTGGTATAAAGTTTCTTCTCCTCCAAACAGGAAATTGTCACCTATTTGAAGATAAGACCAAGCGTTAAATGGCTTCCCGTTATATTTCAATGGCTGAAATTGATTTTCTGCTTTATTGTAGATGGCAATTCCTTTATTGGTAGAAACGTATAAATCGCCTAAACGATCCTCTGTAATAAAACGAATGAAATTGTCGGGCAATGAGTTGGGCTGCTCCCGGTCATGAAAATAACTTTTCAGTTCAGATTGGTCATAACTATTTAATCCCCATTTGGTACCTATCCATATGACTCCTTGATGATCTCTGTAAATGCACTGCACTCTTGATTGTGACAATCCCTGTTCCAAAGAAATTTGTCTGAAGTAGTAGTCTTGTTGTTCAGCCTTGGTAGAAAGAACAAAGAATAATATCCAGATTAGAAAAGAATACCTCTTTAGTACGTGTGCTTTTGACATAGTTATGTTCTTTTGATAGAGCAAATATAAAAGAAGTTATGAAACTGTACAATAGATTTCATCTTCTTTTGTCCACAAAGCTCATTAGATAGCTAGAAAGGATATTCAGAATGATCCTTTTGAACAGTAGCGGACTAATTATGGATGTTATTTGATCTCTATTTCCACGCTTTGCACCTATATTTGCATAGTTGACACTAAATACGGAATAGTATTAAACCTTAAAAAAAAGACTATTTACTATGAATACATCCTAAAACTGTAGAATGAAGAGGTGGCGGAGTAATGTTGGGAACATTTTGAATGCCTTGACTTGTATCTAAAATTCCTAAAAATCTAATATTATTATATTCTAACTAAATGAAAAGTATATGGATAATCTAAGAAAAACGCTTGGCTGCTTGCTACTATTTCTTTTTGCAGCAGTTACATCTACTTATGCACAGGTTGCAAAGCAGTATTCGGGTACTGTTATGGATGCCGACAGCAATGAACCTATCATCGGTGTCAACGTAACTCTTAAAGATGCACAAACTGGTACCGTAACGGATATTTCCGGAAAGTTCTCGATTAGTGCTCCTGTTGGCTCTACACTATCATTCTCTTATATCGGATACGTGACTAAAGAGGTTAAACTGGGAACGAATACCAGTTTGAAGATTACAATGCAGGAAGATCAGAACCAATTGAGTGAGGTAGTGGTCATCGGCTATGGTGTAGTGAAAAAATCAGATATAACAGGTGCTGTGGCTTCTGTTTCTTCCAAACAATTTAAGGATCAGCCGGTAAAGCGGGTGGAAGATATTCTGCAAGGACGTACTGCAGGTGTGGCAGTGACGAGCGTAAATGGTTTACCTGGTGGTACAGTTAAAGTTCGTGTTCGTGGTACCACTTCTCTTAATACCAGCAATGACCCCCTGTATGTCATCGATGGTATTATGTCTGGTGGACTGGATGTAAATCCAGCTGACATTCAATCTATTGAAGTTCTGAAAGATGCTTCGGCAACAGCTATTTATGGCTCACGCGGCGCTAATGGTGTGGTGTTGGTAACTACTAAAAAAGGGGTGGAAGGTAAAGTGCAGATTTATGCAGATGTGGCTATAGGCGTATCGAACATCCTTAAAAAATATGACTTACTGAATGCTTATGAATATGCGACTGCATTAAAGGAGTATAATGGTATCTCATTTGCAGATGATGAGATGGAAGCCTATAAGAATGGCTCCAAAGGCATTGACTGGCAGAATTTGATGTTGCAGACCGGTATTAGTCAGGACTATAAATTAGGTATTTCGGGTGGAACGGCTAAAAATAAGTATCTTATTTCAGCCAATGTACTGAATATGACAGCCATGACCATCACGACCAAGTATCAACGTGCACAGTTACGGATAAATTTGGATAATGAACTCACCAAGTGGTTGACACTTTCTACCAAAATTAATGCTTCACGTACTCACAGTCACAATGGGGGTATTGACATTATGAACTTCCTGAACTATTCTCCTACAATGGAAATGAAAGATCCGGTGACGGGCGTTTATAATATGGACCCTTATAATTCAGTAAACGGAAACCCTTATGGCGCCCGTGTTGCAAATTATGGCGATTCATACGTGTATGCTTTGAATACTAATATGGATTTGACTTTCAAGTTAATGAAAGGGTTGACATTGTCTGTACAGGGTGCTGCTAATTACTCTCATGTTCCGAGTTACTCTTTCACCTCGTCGTTAGCAAAACCCGGACAAATTAGTGGTATGGAAAATGCGAGCAGGATGAATCTATTCTGGCAGAATACCAATAATGTGACTTATAACACAAGTTTCGGCGATCATCATTTGACTGCAACAGCTGTATTTGAAGCAAGTGGTGCCGAAGGCAGAAATCTAAAACTGACCGGTAGTGATTTAGCCAATGAATTTGTTGGTTATTGGAATGCAAAAAATGCAAAGACACGCGATGGAGAGAATGGCTATTCCGCAGAAGCTATTGTATCCGGGCTTGGTCGAATTATGTACAATTACAAAGGGAAGTATATGCTGACAGGTACTTTCCGTGCCGATGGTTCATCTAAGTTTCAGAAGAAGAATAAATGGGGATATTTTCCGTCAGCAGCTGTTGCTTGGGATGTTGCTAAAGAAAACTTTATGAGCAAACAAAACATTGTCCAGCAATTGAAACTAAGAGCCAGTTTTGGTGTTGTTGGTAATCAAAGTATCGGTGCTTACACAACATTGGGTATGTTGGCTCCTACAAATTATGACGGTTATGGTAGCGATGCAATCCATACCGGTTATTGGACTGGAAATCTCGCTACACCGGATGTAACTTGGGAAAGCACCTATCAGTATAACATAGGTTTGGACGCCAGTGTTTTAGACGGTCGCTTGAGTTTTACAGCCGAATGGTTCCGAAAGGATACTAAGGACCTGTTGCTTCGCAAACCTGCTCCTCAGTATAACGGAGGTGGCTCTTTCTGGGTCAACCAAGGTGAAGTTAGAAACTCTGGTGTTGAATTCACCATTACAGCTACTCCTTTGACAGACAAAGATATATTTGGTTGGGAAACATCGCTGAATGCATCTTATTTAAAGAATAAGATAATCGATCTGGCAGGTAGTGATTTTATCGTTGGGGAGAATTATACAAGTATTGGCGGTGGTCCCATTCAAATTAAAAAAGTAGGGTATCCGATTGGTTCTTTCTATCTTTATGAATGGGCAAACTTTAATGACCAGGGCGCCAACTTGTATAAACATCAATCTAATGGAAGTTTGACAACCAATCCGGGTGCTGACGATCTGGTTACTAAAGGGCAGGCCGAGCCTAATTGGACTTTCGGATGGAATAATACATTCACTTGGAAAAACTGGACGCTCAATCTCTTTATCAATGCTGCATTAGGACAAGATAGACTGAATGTAAGCCGCTATGCGATGGGATCTATGACAGGTGTATATCGCTTCATCTCTTTATCCGATGCTTATTACAAAAGTTGGGATAAAGTAGCCAATAAAGCAGATGCTGTGTATGCAAGTCATAAAAATTCAGATAATAGAAACTATCCTGATTCCGATTTCTGGCTTGAAGATGCATCATTTGTGAAACTGAAAAATATAAGCCTTACGTATAATATTCCTAAGAAGATAACGAAAGTAGCCGATATTCAACTGTCGGTCAGTGCTCAAAACCTGTTTACATTAACGAAATACACAGGTATGGACCCAGAAGTGTACAGTGAATCCGATTATGGCTTTAATGGTGTGGATATGGGATCTTATCCTGTTCCAAGAACATTCACTTTTGGTATGAAACTTAACTTTTAATCTTTTAACTATACATGGA
This sequence comes from Bacteroides sp. OF03-11BH, assembly GCF_003604005.1. NCBI lineage: Bacteria > Pseudomonadati > Bacteroidota > Bacteroidia > Bacteroidales > Bacteroidaceae > Bacteroides > Bacteroides sp. OF03-11BH. The sequence continues at coordinate 36,356 of NZ_QTMW01000005.1, forward strand.
TATGAAAACAATATATAGAATATTCAAATCTGTCGGACTAGCATTGATAGCACTTTGGATGGTGTCTTGCCAGGATTTACTGACAGAAGATCCTAAAGGGCAGTTGGCGGTAACTAATTTCTTCAATTCAAAAGGTGATCTGGACTTGGCTCTGAATGGAATGTATTCCAAAGTTGCAAGTGATATGTATGCAAATATTTGGGCAGGTTTCGAATCAGTGATGGGTGATGATATTTCTACACACCCTGCAGCTAATAAACAGGGGTTGCGTGAGGTAGATACTTATAATGTTTCGGACAATAACACTTGGGTGACTGAATTGTGGGGAGCTCGTTGGAGATTAGTAAAAGCTGCTAATTTCATTATAGATAATGCCGGACGAACTCCGGAGGTGAGCCAGGAAGAGAAAGATGCAGCCATTGGACAAGCTTATTATTGGCGCGCCTATTCTTATTTTTACTTTGTAATGGCTTGGGGAGAGGTACCTATGGTTGTGAAAGATGAAATCAATTACAACATGCCATTGGCAACCGTTCCTGAAATTTACGAGCTGATTGTATCTGATCTGAAAAAGGCAGAAACAATGGTCCCTGCTAATTATACTAAAGAACCCTACGCAAGAAATGGGGTAAACATTGCTGTTAGTCAAGGAGCTGTAAAAGCAACATTGGCTTATGTGTATATGGCAATGGCGGGATGGCCGTTGAACAAAGGAACAGAATATTATCAACTGGCCGCTGCAAAGGCAAAAGAAGTAATCGATGCTGCGAAGAAAGGTACTTACTACTACAAATTATTACCTGATTACAAGCAAGTATATTCGATGGAGTATAATAAGAATAATCCAGAAGTGTTACTTGGTGTTTACTATAATTTGGGAATAGATGCACTTACCAATGCTCCTTTAGCCGATTTCTTGGCAGACTATGCTTATGGTGGCGGTGGATGGGGAGATACGAACGGAGAAATTAAATTCTGGTATGATTTCCCGAAAGGCTCACGCAAAGATGCATCTTATTTTCCGAAAATTATATTGAAGAATGAAACGCAATTACGTGATTGGTGGGAAGACCCCAATCCGGAAGCGCCGCGTGTGGTTGTTGCTCCCTGTTTCATGAAGAAAGTAGAAACGACCACTGGAGAAGAATTCGATTATACGAATCCGAAGATTTCGATGAATCAGAATGGAGAAAAGACGCATCAGATTATTCGTTTGGCAGAAGTATATTGCTGGTATGCCGAAGCCGTAGGTCGTTCAAAAACAGGCAGTATCACGGAAGCTGTCAACTTATTGAATGAGGTACGTAATCGTGCCAATGGATCTGTTGTTGCAGAGCGGGATATCTATAAGACAACCATGTCGTATGATGATCTGGCAGAAGCTGCCTATAAGGAACATGGCTGGGAAATAGCCGGATATTATTGGGGAAATATTGCCACCAGAGCAAGGGATATGTTTCGCATGAATCGCATTAAAGATCATTTTGAATACAGAAAATTAAATCCGGAGATTGAAGTGGCTCCCGGAGTCTTCAGGAAAGAAGCTGTTTCCGTATCTGGTACGTGGAATGACAGTAAAATGTATCTTCCCCGTCCTTTTGTAGATTCGTCTATTAATCCGAATTTGAAGAACTGAATGAAACAATAAAAACAATCATTATGAAACTAAGATATTTATATTTAGCAATAGGTGTATTATGTAATGCCTCTTTAGTATCATGCGGCGATAGCTTCAAAGAGAAAACAGAGATTGTTGCATGCGGAATCTCCACAAATGCTTTGACATTCGGAGTCTCCTCTACTGAAGTTCAGACTGTAGATATTACGTCAGAAGCAGCTTGGGAAGTAGCAGTGGATCAGGCAGGTGGTAATTGGCTTACTGTTTCTCCTTTGGAAGGAACTGGTAATGGTACGTTAACAATTGCTGCTGATAAGAATAACGGCCCAAAACGTAGTGCAACCTTGACCATAGCGGCGAAAGGTGCTGAACTTCGAACCATCACAGTTATTCAGGATGGCTATAAAGGAACCATTTATAATTACGGTGACTTTACTGGATTGCAAAAGACGGGGCTTGTGGCAGGGATCAATCCGATCACTATCGTAGATAATGACGAATGTGAAGATGGAAAAGCGTTAAGAATCTATACCCGGGCAGGTGAAGAGTATGAAGGTACTAATGGGGACCGTTTCAAGGTGCAGACAACAACGCAATTCGGATCAGGTCGTTATGAATGGAGGATATATGTCCCTAAATTCGGAATGAATGACCGGGCCAGTATTGGAGCATTTTTATATTTTGACGATGGGCATGAATTGGATTTTGAAATTTGTTCCGGTACAGCTGCAGACCGTGCAGCACATAGTGCCGGACCAGATGATATGCTGTGCCTTGTGACTAGTCAGGCTAATCCTTTTTTCTCTGAATTCACGCCTATTAAGGGGGATGCTTGGCATACGTTTGTATTGGATTTGAAGTTAGAAAATAAGAAATATCTGGCGGAGTGGTCGGTTGATGGTAAAGTTTTAAAGAGGGCACAATTAGATTATGGTGAAGAGGCTTATTTCCGTGCTATATCTAGTGTCGAGAATCTTTATGGTATGGGCGATCATGCGGCAACTCAAGAAAATTATGCCTTATTTGATTATCTTGAATATGTTCCTTATGATTATTCAATGAAGCCGATTATCGAAGGTCAGCTTCCTCCCGAACCAGAGGGAACAACAGTGAAGTGGGACTTTGAGGAAGCTGGTTTTGTTCCTGTTGGATGGACTAACAATGGAGGAACGATTGCGGATGGAAGTTTGAATCTATCTAACGGGAATAACTTCGTTTATAGTCCGGAAGTGGGAGCTGGAAAATATACATGGGAAATAGATGTTCCTTTGGTAGGGGTAGGTGAAAAATGGTTGGCAGGTGGTAATATCGCTGCAACTAACGCTGAAGAAAGGTCATTCTCTATGTTTGTTTTCTCGGGTACTGAAAATGATCGTGCGGCTTGTACGGTTCCTCCTGTCCCAGGCCAGATGCTGGTACGTTGTTATACAGAGGCTATGGGAGTTTACGGTGTACCTATTGATCCGGGTAAACACACTTTGACTATTGACCTTAGACTTAATGCAGATGGTGCATATTGGGCGGCATGGATTATAGATGGTGAAGTGGCGAAAACATTTACTACCTGGTATACTCCGGCACAGTTTAAATTTGGATTCTCAATGATGACCTTTGCTGATGGAGGTGGCTGGCAAGGAGATAAGCCTACTGCAAAGACATATACAGTCAAATATGACTATATAGAATATAAGAAGTATAATTATGATGAAGAATAACAGTTTACTTTACATTCAATGAGGTATTTAAGCATAATTGGAACAGCTATATGCTGTGTAATGTTGGTAATGACGAGTGTTTCCTGCAAGCAGGAAACACTCTCTTCCACCACCCAGGAGAAGAAAGTAGCTCCTTGGTATGTCTATATAGATGGAAGATCTTTTAAGGATATAGAGCCAGTGAAAGAGATTATTAGTTCCATTAGCGTTTTCGGGAATCCTCCGAAATCATTTATTGATGAATGTCATCAGAATCATATCGAAGTATATCAGGCTGTAGGTGGGAATGAAGAAACGATTGATACGCCACAGAAAAGAAAGGCACTTGTTGAGAAGTATGTAAGCGATTGCAATGCAAATGGATATGATGGAATAGATCTTGATCTCGAACATTTGAGCCCTGATATTCAGGATGTATATACCGAATTCCTGAAACTTGCTTCAAAAGAACTCCATGCTGTTGGAAAGAAATTAAGCCATTGCGTTAGTTTTTATCCGGCTTTGTATCAAGATAACGAAACTAAAATGTTTCACGATCCGGCAGTTTTGAATACTACCTGCGACTTAATTAGAGTGATGTGTTACGATATGTATTTTGCACCTGGGATAGATAAGCCCGAGCTCAAACATAGGGATGATTGTATGGGCATTGGGCCTACGTCTAATTATCTATGGACTAGAGAGGCGATGCTTTTCTGGATGAAACATATTCCAAATGATAAATTAGTGATGGCGCTGCCTGCTTATGCAAATGATTATGCTGTAACTGGTGACATCAAAGGAAGGCAGGTTTACCAATCTGTGCCTGACAGTATAAATGGAATTTTGCCTTCTCCTACCTGGTTATGTTATGAAAAGGTAAACATGTATCTGTATGATGGTACTGATGGTAATCGGCATCTGTTTTATGCAAGTGATGCCAGAAGTACGGAAGCGCTACTTGAACTAGCTGATGAACTGGGAATCTCTCAAATCGGTTTTTGGCACTTTAATAGCGTAGATCCGCAAATGTGGGATACTACCGCAAAGTGGCAAAAGAAATAATGAGATAATAAATCGACCTTGTAAATAATATAGCTTTATTCTCATCCCCCCCATTTAGAGAAAAGCTATTCTTAACAATAAGAGGCCGCAAAGGTATGAATCCGTATCTTTGTGGCTTTTTATTTTTTTCTTACCTTTGGGGGAACTTAACATAACCCCCCAAAATGAAGAACATGAAAAAGATCTTTTTACTCATTTCCGTCATCCTGTTTATTTTTCCGGTACAGGCTCAACATACATTGAGACTGATGTCTTATAATATTAAAAATGCGAACGGCATGGATGATATTTGCAATTTTCAACGGGTAGCCAATGTGATAAATAATGCTTCTCCTGATGTTGTGGCTATACAAGAGGTAGACAGTATGACCCGTCGGAGCGGACAGAAATATGTGCTGGGTGAGATAGCTGAACGTACACAAATGCATGCTTGTTTTGCACCTGCTATAGAGTTTGAAGGAGGTAAATATGGAATCGGACTGTTGACAAAGCAAGTTCCGCTACGTTTACAAACTATCCCTTTACCTGGTAGAGAAGAGGTCCGCACCTTGATTCTGGCAGAATTTGAGGATTATATCTATTGTTGTACCCATCTGTCATTAACGGAAGAAGACCGTATGAAATCTTTGGAAATAGTGAAGTCATTGATTGCTTCCTATAAAAAGCCTCTTTTTCTAGCCGGGGATATGAATGCTGAACCTGAATCCGATTTCATCAAAGAATTGCAAAAGGATTTTCAAATACTCTCCAATCCGGGAAAGTATACTTATCCTGCTCCTGATCCAAAAGAGACCATTGATTATATTGCCGTGTCAAAGCAAAACGCTACCGGATTTGCTGTCATATCTGCGAGAGTAGTTAATGAGCCAATGGCTTCCGACCATCGTCCCATACTTGTGGAATTGCGTACCGCTGAAAAGGCAGACAAGATATTCCGTACTAAACCTTATTTGCAGAATCCTGTGGGTAATGGCATTACTGTGATGTGGGAAACAACCGTTCCTTCTTATTGCTGGGTGGAATATGGCACAGATACTACCCGGCTGGAACGTGCGCGTATGATTGTTGACGGTCAGGTGGTCTGCAATAACAAGCTGCATAAAATACGTATAGATGGCTTACAGCCCGGACAGAAATATTATTATCGTGTGTGTTCGCAAGAGATGTTGCTTTATCAGGCATATAAAAAGGTATTTGGAAATACAGCAAAATCGACCTTCAGTGAATTTACTCTTCCTGTTGCTGATACAGAGTCTTTTACCGCTATTGTTTTTAATGATTTGCATCAACATACCAATACTTTCCGTACTCTATGTAAACAAATACAGGATGTTAAGTATGATTTTGTTGTTTTCAATGGTGACTGTGTGGATGATCCTGTGGATCACGAGCAGGCAACCACATTTATCAGTGAACTGACCGAAGGAGTGTGTGGCGATCGCATACCGACTTTCTTTATGCGTGGCAACCATGAAATCCGCAATGCCTATTCTATCGGTTTGCGTGACCATTTTGATTATGTGGGAGATAAAACTTATGCCTCTTTTAACTGGGGAGATACCCGTATCGTCATGTTGGATTGTGGAGAAGATAAACCGGACGACCATTGGGTATATTATGGCTTGAACGATTTTACTCAATTGCGTAATGAACAGGTTGATTTTCTGAAAAAAGAACTGTCTGCCAAAGAATTCAAGAAAGCAAAGAAACGTGTCCTTATTCATCATATTCCGCTTTACGGTAATTATGAAAAGAATCTCTGTGCAGATCTGTGGACTAAATTATTGGAAAAAGCACCTTTTAATGTCAGTCTGAATGCACATACCCATAAATACGCTTACCATCCGAAAGGGGAACTGGGTAATAATTATCCAGTTATTATTGGTGGAGGATATAAGATGGACAGTGCTACGGTGATGATTCTGGAAAAGAAGAACGATGAATTGAGGATTAAGATGCTGAATGTAAGGGGAGAGGTTTTACTGGATATAACAGTCTAAAGTCTCTAATAACTTTATAATTCATGGAGGTGCGCCAGACTTCTAGACACACCTCCATGAATTAGTTATTTCATAAAGTGCTATTCGGAGAAATATGTATAATAGAAATTCTCTATATATCCGTCATAGTTTTTGCTTTCCTCTTTGATACAACTATTTTCGTCATATTCGAATGTGTAAGTAGCTGTACTGGATGAATGTTGCCAACCACTGCTCGTATGGCAATTAGCCGAAGCTTTTCCAAAGAGACCAGTTTCAACCAGCCAACGACTAGCTCCACTGCTTTCCGCATAGATGCAATGTGCTCCGCTCACATTAGGCACGGCAGAATAGGTCTGAACTTTAAACTGCTCTACTCCATCTGAAAATCTGGTCCATTGCATAATATTTCCATTTTCTATGGTGATGTTAGATGCAATATTGCCATTCTTTTCAGCTTTGGTCATGTAGCCATTCTCATCATAAGTATATTCGTAAGTGTTCGAACCATCTACAAAAGTTGCAACATAACCTTGGTCGTTTAAAGTCATGTTATATGCGTTCTTACCTGTCACTGTGATATTATTTCCGTCATAAGCAAAGAGCCATTCTCTATCCAATTCTCCTTCATATAACCTGTATACACGTTTTACAGTACCATTATCATTATATTCGTAATACCATTTATCCCAGTCGTCCGCAAAAGTGGCTATTCGATAAACTGTTACTTCAGAGGTTGTTGTAAAAGTGATTTCTGCATAGTCTGAATCTTCAAAATAGATTGATCCGGTTTTTTGAGCTTTTACTTTGAATGTATAACTTTTTTCCGGCTCTAAACCTGTCAGTTGAATTGTATTTTGGTCAGTACTTTGTTCACTACCGTTGTTCAAGCTATAAATATAAGCTGTTGCGTTTCCTATGGCTTTCCATGTAATAACAGCAGAACTCTCTTTTACATCAGGAACAGTAACTTCCGGTTTATCCAGAATGTTTGTACTGGGATGATTGTCATCATCACTGCAAGCAGTCGTACCTAGTACTACTGCCAGCATGGCTAATAAGTAAAAATACTTTTTCATGTTGTTCTATTTAAGGTTAATAATTAGTTTCCGGCAACTACTATCATTCCCAAACCAACCAGGAAGAAGATAAACATCAAGGCCAGTAGTTGATTAACAGATTTCGTTGAACCTTTAAATTCTTTCCAGATAAATACTCCCCAAATAGCGGCAATAAGTGGTGCGCTTTGTCCTAGTGCATAAGATACCGCCGGACCAGCTTCTCCTGATGCGATATAGCTGAACGCGGAACCAAGTCCCCATATCGCTCCACCAAGCATTCCGCATATATGAGTTTTCGTGTTTCCTTTAAAGTATTCGGAGTAGCTGACTTTTTCTCCGACAAAAGGATATTTCATTACTAATGTGTTGAAAACAAAATTGCTTAGTAATACGCCTATTGAAAAAACAAAGATGGCAGAATAAGGAGTCATCATTCCTATAGCAGGAGAATTGAAGTTTTCTACGTCCATACCTTTCACTACGAACCTGTAGAACAAAGACATCAGTACACCGGCAATTAATGCAATGATAATTCCCTTTTTGTTGTTTTTCCTGCTTTCTTCTCCCTTTTGCATTTTTCCGGAAGCCACTCCATTGCAAATGATAGCAATAACAATGAGAGCTACACCGCCAAATAAAAGCAAAGGATTACCAGTTGGAATTCCCAGATAATTGACGATTACCCCTAATACCAATGCAATGCCAACTCCTAAAGGAAAAGCTACAGACATACCAGCCAAGGAAATAGACGCTGAAAGAAGAATGTTTGAAGCATTAAATATTACGCCCCCCAAGATAACCCAACCAATGCTGTCTCCTGATGCTTGTCCCAGATCTTCCAGGAATGAACGTCCGGTATCTCCATGACTACCCATAGTGAAGCCTAGCAAGATGGTGAACAATACCATTCCAATCACATAATCCCAATAAAAAAGTTCATAACGCCAATTTTTGGAAACTAGTTTTTGGGTATTACCCCAAGAACCCCAACAAATCATGGTTACGATGCAGAATATAACTGCCAATAAATAACTGTTTACTGTGAACATACTATTAGTATTTAATTGTTAAACATGAATTCTGTTATTTAAATATAGTATCCAATCTTCCCAATAAGTGAAAACATTGGCTTCTTTACATTTTCTTGACCGGAACTCATGTTCCAGGTCCGATTCTTTCAAAAGGATATGTATATTACTACTAAAACCATATTCTTTTGATTCGGGGAGTATCTCTATCCAGCATCTGGGATATCTTTTGTAAGAGTTGACTGCTTTTATAAGATTTTGAGCATCATTTTCGTTGCCGATGGCATTTACACAGACTATGCCGGTAAACAAATTTTCTCCCTGAATGGCTTCTATACCTTCTTTGATATTATCTCCCAAAGTGATTAAAGCCCGCATACGTTGGGAACCTCTGATGCCGGAGAGTTGCTTTTCTATATCAGAAATTGTTTCTGACAGGTCTGTGTTAGCTTTTACGAAACAAAGAACAGCAGGCCATGTTTTATTCTCATCTACCATTTGATGAAACTGACTGACGAGAACCTTTTGCTGTTGTTCGTTAATTTCTCCCTGTACATAGATAATAGGATATTTTCTTGTGCTTCCTTGAGCCTGTTCCGGATAATAGACCGTTGCATTGGCTGTTTGGATAAACGGAGTCTCATTCGGAAGACTACTCTCACTATTTCCTGACCGCTTTCCATTGAAATATTCGTTTATGAATCTGAATGCTTTGGGCAGTGCAGTATTCCAGCAGGTGAAATCATGTCCTCCTGAACGTACTTCCCATTCATGAGGTATTTGTCTTTCCAGTAATAATCGGTGCAGTTCTTCATTACTTTCGCAAAGAGTACCTTCTTTATCTCCAATATCCAGCATGATGCCAAATCCTTTTAAATCGGAATTGCGGAGGGTGGAAAGAATGTGGTAGGGTGAATGTTGTTTATAGTAACTGGTTAGGCGCTGCTTACCATTCTTTCCCACTCCTCCGAAAATCCGTCCCCATTGATTGTCCCATCCTTTTTGTGGCCCTTCTTCTATGTATTGTTTTTCTGTACGGATGGATGGCGATAACGCAACGACAGAGCCGAATAAGTGGCGGTTGCGCAGACTAACGGATAATGCTCCGAATCCTCCCATAGAGAAACCAATGATCGAACGTCCATTAATATCCTTGCGAGTGCGATAGTTGTTATCTATATATGGAATCAGTTCTTTGATAAAGAAAGTTTCATAAAGGGAGCTGCTATCATAAGTGTCACTGTAATAAGACAGGTAACCGTCAGGAATAACCATAATGAAAGGTTGAATCTTTCCTTCTTTTATCATTTTGTCCATTACACGGGCAACGTTGCCGTATTCGAGCCAACTGGTATAATCACCTCCTATTCCATGAAACATGTATAAGACTGGATATTCTGTATCTGAATGTTCATAACCTTCCGGTAAGATAATGGAGTAGGAGACTTCTTGCTTTAGGGACGGACTGTAAATACTCATCCCTTCTTTTTCTATGGGAAGTGCCCAAGCTCCATCTATACCTGATAGAAATAGGATAATATATAACAGTATCTTCTTCATATTATTTCTTTATTAACTGTTCACCAATATAATAACTCATTGAATAAATACCTGTTTGGGCGGACTGTTCACTATCCAGTCCGTTTCTGACACGATATTGCACCGGAGCTTCTGCACCTCGCAATCCATTGAACAGAGTAAAGATGCTATTGTAGTTGCTGCCTTCGTCTGTTATGTCCAAATAATAGATTTTGGCACGATTCTCGGCAGAAAGGTTGATAATATCTGCGTCTTCTGCAAAGAAAAAGTTGATAGCAGGGGCATTGCCTGTTGACTGATTGTATAAGTAATCAGCTTCTGAACCGTATGTTAATCCTAATCTGAAATCTGCATTGCTTTCCGTATGAACCGTCTTTTCCACAGCATCGGTAATAGCTGAAAAATTTGTTTCATTTAGAATCATTTCTTTCACATTAAAACCTGCGATTATCATACGTTTGATTTGCATAAGAGAATCTAATGCCACTGCTACCTTCTTTGTTGTAAGATCAACATTACCTTCTCCTTTGCTGTAATAAAGAACTTTGTAAGTTAGTTCGGAATTGTAGTCATCCGGTAGCCATAGTTCGATATTGGAATTACCTACTTTTATGTTTTTATTAGTAGCATGTAATTCCTTTGTGAATTTTTTCAGAGTTTCCTGCGGATAGTTTTCTCCTTTGAATGAACGTTCGATAAAAGGCAGTGCCTCTTTCATGGATTCACGCCAATAACTGTCAGTGTGGGCACCGTTCCGTACACGATATTCGTGCTTGATATTTTTGTCCCGTAATAGAGAATGTAATTCACCGTTTCCTGCATATAGTCTTTCTTCATCATCACCGCAGTCTATGTAATACCGTACTGTTTGAAATGTGGAACTTGGTTTATCTTTGAAAAAGTGTAGCGGACATTGGCTTTTATAATAGCTTGTCAGCCTGCCTGTTCCTGTCTGGCCGCTTCCTCCGAAGTTGTTTCCCCATTGAAGATTCCAACCGTCTTGTGACAAAGAGATGTATTGTTCATCTGTATTTAGAGAGGGACTTAATCCTATTGATACCGAGAATGTTTCAGGATGTTGCGATGCTATACTTAATGCCCCGAAACCTCCCATGGAGAATCCTGCAATAGCTCTTTCCGTCTTACTGGCTGTTGTTCGGAACCGCTTATCAATCAGAGGCACGAGTTCATTAATGAACATATCCATATAGTTGAACTTTCCGTCATAGCGGTTGCAAAAATAAGAGTTGAAACCTTCTGGCATGATGTAGATCAATGGGCGAATACTACCATTGCTGGTTTGCGCATCAGCTATGCTTTGAATATTCAGACCTGAAGGTCCCCATGAACTTTGGTTCCCTCCCCAGCCATGTAGAAGGAAAACTACTCCATATTTACCCGTACTTTCCGATAGATACTCTTGAGGCAGTAATACGGAATATTTGATTTCTTGTCCTAATATTTTGCTGTAAAAACTTTGATCGGGATTATAGCGTTTGGTAAACAGTTCCGGTGTATCGGTCTGTTCGCCTTCAGACGGACTGTTATCATCAGACGAACATGATGACAATCCGTAGGAAAATAATAATAAGGCTAATAATAGGAGTAGTTTTCTATTCATGGCTTCTCTCTTTTATTTATAAGGATTGATTGGCTCTGCCGGTGTGGATGAATAAACCACCATGTCTTTACATTGAACGGCATATTTTTCATTCGGATTAATCCATTTAATAACCAGTTTGTGAGGGCCTTCCTCTAAATCATAATTATAGAAAATGTCATACTTTCTTTTTATGTAGTCATAAGGCATTTCTATGGTTTCTACTTTCTTGCCGTCAATGTAGGCCTCCAGGATGGCGATGTAATTGTCATTACTATCTTTAACATCTTGTCTGATCATCCCCATTAAAACAACTCCCTTGCCATTGAACTCAAATGTTTTTTCTGTACCGAGATCATATTTGATAACTCTTCTTTCAGAAGGATATAAGCCTTCAAAAGAAACTTCCCATGCTACGGTTTTTGGCTTCTGAATCGTGGTATAGTATTTATCTCCTTTTATTTTTCCTCCGTTTGCTTTTAATACATCACTCAATAGTTTGAGATTAATGTCGTATACAGAACTTAAAGAGATATCTGTGTAAGGGAACTTAATATTTTCACATCTTTCGAGTGCCGGTTTCCAGTATTCGGGGATAGCCTTGTAGCCTTGTATGACTCCAAGAATTCCTGCGGCAGTTGCCGGGTTACAGTCGGAATCTTGTCCGCAACGAGTGGCTATATCCATTGTTTTGAAAAAGTCGCCGTTGCCATATAAAAGTCCCATCACACAGTAAGCCGCATTGATAGTGGCGTCAATGTTAAATGCATTGAATACCCCTTCCGGGCAGCCAATCTCAAAAGCATGACGGTTTTCTATTTCCAGCCAGCATTTACGCCAGTCATCGGGATATTGTTTCCAATATTTAATAACGTCTGTGATGCAACGGTGAAATTTACTTTGTTCGGGTATTGTTTTAAGAGCTTCCGTGACAATTGTATAAATGTCGTTATTTACGTAAGCCAATGCATACATTGCTCCCATGTATACACCTCCATACCATCCGTCGCCGTAGTTCATGATATGTCCTATCTTGTCCGAAAAATCGGAGGCGGTATTTACCATCCCCGGACATATCATTCCAATGAAGTCTGCTTCAATCTGGAAATCAATATCGTCAGCGTGCGGATTATTTTTCCAATGTCCCGATGCCGGTGGCATAATACCGTGTAATATGTTATATCTGGCTGCCTGGTTGGCATGCCATAATTTGTAATCTGCGTTTGCAAAGGCTTTGGCAAATGATTCGGCAGGGGCATTTATCCCTTCTTTTTGCATTACTTCCAGAAAGGTAAGATCCATATATACATCATCATACAATCCCGGATCTTCTGCAAAGATGTCCTTACAATAGTCATCATACCAAATTATTGGAGTTTTCTCATGAATGATCGCTCCTCTGTATTTAAATTCTGTAGGACCGCCATAGGTGCATCCTATGGTTTGTCCGGCCCAGCCTCCTTTAATTTTGTCGAGCAGTACCTCTTTACTTATTTCAACTGTTTTTCCATATTCTATTTGTGCCATTCCCGATATGGAAAAGGTAAATAGTAGAATGATGTTAATCAGGACTTTTTTCATCTTAACTTATTTATTAAAGTAAAATCTATCATGTTCTTTTTTCTCTGAATAATACATTATGTCGTTGATACGAATAATGTAGTCTTTTTTGCGGTTCAGCCATTTCATTTTAACGTGGTGTCTTCCTTCCTTCATGAGGTATTTCCAGGCTGGTTCTACTTTGCGGTCTGTGTTTCTCATGGGTAAAGCTGCTACATGGTCCAGTTCTCCGTCAATCCATATTTCCACTTTAGCAACGTAAGGGTCATTGGGCTCTGCCAATCCGAACACCTCGGAACCGATGTGGCGTGTAGATACACGATTGATATAATCGGGAGTAATACTTCTTGTGCAGCAAATGTTGCCCCAGATAACAAATCCGTTACCATTGAAATCAAATTCAAATGTATCTGTCAGGAAGCAGTCTTTGCGTTCTCTATAAAGCGGATAGGTGTTTTCGAAATTTTGTTCTAAAGGAAGTACATCCGCCTTTTTGATTGGAATTTCTATCTCCCCACCAGATACTTTTCCACCTGTTTTGACTATGAGTTGTTTAGCTTGATCGAAACTCATTTGGTATGCTTTTGCCAACGACATATTCGTTCCTTCAAATGTAAAGTCTTCTACTTCTTTCAAAGGGTTTAACCAGAATGAAGGGATTTTATCATACCCATACATGACGCCGAGTACACCGCCGACTGTAGACGGATTACAGTCAGAATCTTGTCCGCAGCGTGTTGCAATATCGACAGAGTTGGTGAAATCTCCTTTACCGTAGAGCATAGCTAATGCTACGAAAGCGGAATTGAGCTTGGCGTCAATATTAAAGTTTAGAAATACGCCTTTGGGACATCCTACATCACAGTTCCATTTTTCTTGCAGGAAGTACCAGCAATCTTTCCAGTTGTCCGGGTGCAAAGAATGGAAATTGATTACATCCTGAATACATTGATGGAATGTACTCTCTTCAGGTATGACAGAGATTGCGGTTTTTAGAATCGCTTCAGGACTTTTTTCATAGAAAGCGGAGCTATAAAGAGCTGCTACGAAAGCACCGCCATAAAAACCGTCACCACTGTTCATAATGTGGCCTACTCTGGAGGCGATATCCAATGCTTCCGGCAGCATTGCCGGAGCCATCAGACCAATGAAGTCTGCTTCGATCTGGAAATCCAGATCGTCTGCATGTGGGTTATTCAACCAATGACCGGAAGCCGGTGGCATGATACCTTGGCGGATATTATATCTGCCTGCTTGGTTAGCATGGGCCAAATGATAATCAGCGAATGCAAATCTTTTGGCAAGTTCTTCTTGTGAACAATCCAGGCCAAGTTCATCAAATGCCTCAACAAACGTGCAATCGTTATAAATATCATCGAATAATCCGGGTTTCTTTTCCCACCAATATTTAACGTAACCTTCCGCCCAGGGGATTGGCTGGTAATCTTGAATATAAGTTCCCGTGAACTTAAACTCTGTAGGTGCTCCGAAAACAACACCAATGGTTTGTCCGGCCCATCCTCCTTTAATCTTATCTAAAAGTTCTTTATCAGATAACTTTAAAGTTTTTACAGGCTGGGCTTGTACGTTGAGAGCAAAAAGCCCTATAATACATATCGTAATTATTTTCCTCATTTTTCTCCTCCTTTATTTCTCATAAACTCCCAACTCGGTGATAGAGATGAATGATGATACATTCTTTGTGTATTTATGCCAGTGTTCCTGCACTTTTGCATCCATTAGTACGCGTATTCCCTTGGTTTTTACTGCCGGGAATTCCAAAACATATTGTGCAAACGGAGGTTGGAAAAATACAATATCGGTTTCGGGAAGTGCCGGAGTTGATTTGAATTTACCTACGTCATACCAATGTCCGTCATTTCCAAGATATTGAATGTTTAGAGAAGTAAACCATCCTCCGAACTCTTCCAGACAGCCCATATCTAAAACAAGCATATTGATGTTATGCTCTTCTTTCCAACCGTATCCGAAATAGTCTATTTTAGGCAGATTACTTTTGGCCGCTAATGAATAAAATACAGATCCTACGCCATCTTTGACTCCGTCATTAATTACTTCTACATTTGTTGCGTACATCGGTTTTCCAAAGGTAATCCAGCAAGAATCGAGTACTTCTTCGTTTAGTTTGCGGATATTTGCGTAAATAGTGTCAGCCTTGGGGGCTATATTCTTGGTTTTAACCAATAACTCAAAGTCTTTAGTAATTGAGTTCTTGTTATTTGCGCTTAATTGAAGGGTAATTGGATATTTGCCGGCTTCTGTAGGAGTTCCTGCCAGTTTACCGTTTTGGAATGTAACTCCTACCGGAAGTTTACCTTTTACCAGTTCCCATTTGAAATCAGCGTTTGTTCTGCAGGCAAATGAATAATCGGTAGGCTGTCCGATTTCCAAGTCCGGATTCGGACCGATACAGAATTCCATAGGGGGGATGAATTGTGCTTTAGGGTTAACATATACCATATCACCTTTCACTTTTCCTCCTTTAGAGCAAACCAGTTCGATTGCTTTGTTGTAAGTACGTTCAATCATGTCTTCAATGGAAGCATCGGGCATATCAAACCTGGTGATATTGATATACCGGTCGTTGAAGGGTTTTTCCCATCCTTCGATAGGTTTAGTCAAACTTTCGGGAAGAGACTTTGCACCATACATTACTCCTAGAAGTCCGGAGATAGTGGCTGCCTGATTGTCGCAGTCAAATCCCATTGCACAGCTTAAATCCAATGTCCGTTGGAAATCTCCTTCGCCATACAACATAGCCAAAATCCCGCATAATCCGTTCAGATTAGCATTCCAGATTGTTTTTGTCATGGCTGGTTCATCTATGTAATATTTTTTAGCCATGATTTGACGTGCTTTTACCCAATCTTTAGGATATTTGTCATATAAAGCAATCATCTCTTTTACAGCTATCGCATATCTGTCATCAGCAGGCAGTTCTTTCAAGGCTCGTGTAATCAGTTTGCGGATATCCTTGCAGAAAAAAGCGTCAGCGTACATTGCACCATATAGGACAGTGGGAGATACTGCCCACGAATCGCTTGTGATACGGGCCGCCCAATCACTTTTTCCTGCAGCGTATGAGATCATTCCCGGTGCTGTATACGCCCATATCTCGTTAATCAATTGAGGGTCGATCTGATACCAGTGCGGATTCAGATTTTCGTCACCTGTGAACGGAGGGGTGAATCCAAGATGCATTAATCCGAGTGCAGCCCTATTGGCTAGCCATACACGGTCACGGATATGATACATCCATCCTTCACGCATATTGGCATAAGTAGGTTCTACGCCATATTTCTCCATTAATAGTAAGTAGATATACTCAACATCAGTATCGTCATCAGAGAATGCACCGTTATACTTCTGCAATTTATCTATGTTTTTAGTGTAACCGAATGGAAATCTGGATTCCGGGGCAGGTTCATCTACAAACTTGTTCTCAAAAGGAAGTCCATATATGTTTCCTACCATTTGCCCGATCCAAGCTCCGGCTATTTTGTCTTTTAACTCTGTCTTTGAAATCTTCTGTGCAGAGATAAATAAGATGTTAGTAATTAAAACAAGTAAAAAGATGATTGGTTTTTTCATACTTATCAGGGTTGATTTGTTGGAAGGTACACTTTTCTATGTGAACCTTCCAATTGTGGTTAATAATCTTTGTTTTGAGATAATTTTGGATTTGCATTTAAAATATCCGTAGGAATTGGAAATACATTTCTAAAAGTTTCTGAACTTTGGTCAGGGTGTGCCCAATATTTTTTCAGATATTTTCCGAAACGTATCATATCTTCATGGCGCCATCCTTCCCATGCCAGTTCTCTGCCTCGTTCTGCATAAAGTTCATCAATCGTCAATTGGCTTGTGGTATATGCATCAAGACCTGCTCTTGTACGAATCTTCTTGAAGTCTGCCAGTTGGATAGCTTCACTTGTTCTGTTTTGTCGTACCAAAGCCTCTACGTACATTAATACCACATCGGCATAACGGAAGATGGCAAAGTCGTTGTCCATACTAACTGTATATTCTTTTAAAGAACCATCAGTCTGGTAATGCCATTTCCAGCAGCGTGCACCGTCGTATGTACCACGTCCTCCGTTGCTATTGTAATATTTTTCTTCGGGGAAGACAGGAGTATATTCGAAACCAAGATCCTTTCCGCTTAGGTCTACTTGAGGACCGTATAACCAGCTCTGACTTCTGCGAAGATCTTGTTCTGCGTATGTTTGGAAAAAGTCCGGTTGGCAGAGAAAACCCGACCATGGAGCTGCCGGAATATTAAATGTTGCTTGTGATGCAGCTTCCAGTGTCAGCGTATGCAGATAAAATGAGTTACTGTCACCGCTAGTATATACTCTGTCATACAGGATTACAAAGATGTTCTCCTTAGAATCTTCATTTTTTATATCAAAATTAGTAGAATAAGAGTCTTCAATGCTGTAAGCACCTATATCCATAATATCTTTACAGGCTTTCTCTGCTTTGTCATACATTGGAGTACCGAACCATGCTTCTGCATTCAGATACATTTTCGCAAGAATGCAATAAGCGGCAGCTTGTGTGGCCCGTCCATAATTAGTATCTGAAGGCTCCCTGTCTAGGAACTCGATATTGTCATTAATTTCTTTTTCCAGATAGTTGAAAATATATTCACGACTTTTTTGTTCCGGGTATCCGGTTTCCGTGTAGTCAGTTGTGAAAGGTACGTTTCCCCAACAAGAAATGGCTTGATAATAGTAGAAAGCACGCAATATTTTCATTTCAGCTATGATCTTCTCTTTTCCTTCAAACTGGATAGGTGATAATTCCGTTTCGTAAATAATTTCATTACATGCAGCAATACCATTAAATATCCAGTTCCATCCCCTTGTCAATAATTTATTTGCAGGTGGAATTTTATTCGTCTGGATTTCTTCATAACGTCCATTGCTGTACCAGGAACCACCACAAGCGGGAACGGCACATTCATCAGAAGCTTGTAAAAGCAATGTCCATAAACTTTGTTCGGAATTGTATCCTTGTAATTTCGTATATGCTCTACCTGCATTGGCTACCAGTTCTTTCTCATTTTTAAAGAAGTCATTCATAGCTACTCCTGTATAAACAGTTTCGCTAAGATCGGTACATCCGTATAATAATATACAGATAACGAAACTTAATATTATATTTGTCTTTTTCATGGTAATCTTATTTTTTAGAATACTATATTAACTCCAAAAGTAAATTCTGTTGTACGTGGATAATAGCTCAAACTTTCCATACCGGGTTCCAGTCCGGAAAGAGCAACTTCTGGGTCGACACCAGAATAACCGGTGATGCAGAATACATTCTGTGCAGTAAGAGACAATCTTAGTCTTTTTATCATTTTGGACGTGAAATCCCAAGTATATCCAAAGGTTATATTATCCAGTTTTAAATAAGAAGCATCCTCTATGTATTTGGAGGAATATTTATAGGTCGTACTTGTAAAATTCGTTTGTGATAACCAGTTTGATGAGATATTTCTAAGTCCGATGCTGCTTAAATTTTCATATTCCATCGCATAGTTGTTTAGAATTTCTCCGCCGATAGATGCACGCAGTGAGAAACTCAAGTCGAATTTCTTGTACCTGAAAGTATTACTCCAACTGATAGTGGCGTCTGGATAAGCGCAGCCGATTTTTTCCCATTGTTCTTCCGGTACGGAACCGTCCGCATTTTGTCCTAGCAATACATCTTTTCCATCTGTATCGGTCCCTAACCATATAGGACCGTAGAAAGTACCCAATGACTGTCCTTCTATCAGACGTTGAGTGTAGCAGGCTGCACTTGTAGACCATCCCACTTTGTACGTTCCGTTCGTAAACTCGTCATTAGTGAATTTCACCAATTTGTTTTTATTGTGCGAAACGGTCAGTGAAGTATTCCATGTAAAGTCCCTAGTGTTGAACGGTGTGCCGGATACCGTCAGCTCAACTCCTTCGTTAGTTACTTTTCCAACATTCGTAAACAGGGTATTATACACATAAGGAGGAGTCGGTACGATATAGTCATACAACAAGTTAGAAGTAGTCCGTTTGTAATAATCGAAAGTGAATGAAAGGCGGTTGTCAAACATTGTCATATCAACACCAACGTTGAACTCTGCTTTTTTCTCCCATTTTAAATCTGGATTTGCATTACTTGCAGGTTGATAAGTATTGATCCATTGACCATTGTAATAGAATTTACCGGCTGTAGTCATCATCATTAAAGATTTGTAGTTTGAGAAATCCTGGTTGCCGGTAACTCCGTATCCGGCTCTCAATTTTAAATCATCAATCCATTTGACATCCGAGAGGAATTTCTCTTTATTTATACGCCAACCTACACTGACAGCCGGGAACCATCCCCACTTATTATTGTCACCGAAACGGCTGGAGCCATCACGACGGAGTGAAGCGGATAAAAGATACTTATCATCATAGTTATACATGAAACGTCCGAAGAATCCAATATATGTGTTATCTTCTTTATTGGATGACATGCTGGCTTTGCCTTCGGTAAGATTCGTTCCTGTTCCGATGTTATGAGTCTGGTTGTCATCGAAGTCAAAGCCGGAATTAGTCATGGAGGCAGATGTGCTGTAAGTATATTGGTATGTATATCCGAGTAACGCCTGAATGGAATGTTTTCCGAAAATATTCGAGTAATTTAAAGTAGACTCATATTGTGTATCGTTTTCCTGATAGTTTTCAATATAAGCTTGCCCGTTTGTTCCTATTAAACTTGGATAATAATGTGTGTAATATTCACGTGTTTCATATTGTTCTTTGTCGTATGAAACAAAGTTCTCCCATTTTAATCCTTTTATAGGCAATATGTTTAGAGTAGCACGAATATTTGCACCATAATTATCATTTTTACTTTCCATGTTCCTTTCGTTAATGATCGCTACCGGATTGTAATATTCCATTGCTTTGATACGGCTATATCCTCCGGCATCCGGATCGCTGTCGTCGTAAACCGGTTCTGTTGGATTGTGGGTAAATGCCTGCATAAAGGCACTTGTAGAAGATGGGCTGTATTTGCGATGAATGATATTCAGGTTATAATCCAAATCGATCCATTTGTCCAATAACGATTGACGAATATTGGTACGTGCCATTAGTTTTTCGGAGCTATTATGTTTTTGCAAGCCATCGCTTTTTTCATAATTGAAAGAAGTGTGGTGTGAGAACTTCTCGGAACCTCCGGATATGGACAAATTGTGTTTATGGCTAAACGGTGTTTGTGTAATCTCTTTGAACCAATCCGTATCACTGTCAAAAATATAACTTTCCAATTCTGGACGATACTCCTTGATAACAGATTTGTATTCGCTTGCCGATAAAGGTTTTGCTCTGCGTGAAACGACTCCCACGGTGAGCTGCCCATCATAGGAAACTTCCGTTTTGCCACTTCTTGCACGTTTAGTTGTGACGATGATTACTCCATTCGTACCTCTTGTTCCATAAATAGCAGCTGCCGAACCATCTTTTAATACGTCTATAGATTCCACTTCCTGGAAGTTGATATTTCTGATATCTGCACCTGCCACCCCATCAATAATAATTAATGGACCTTGGCCTGCGGAAAGCGTGTTTGTTCCGCGAAGTAATACTTCATATTTGGCTGTCGGATCAGCACCGTTCGGGTTGATAATTTGTAATCCTGCCACTTTTCCTTGCAACATTCCCATAGCATTGGTGAATGTTCCGGGATTGAGGTCATCTTTCTTCATGCTGGTAACCGATCCTGTAAGCTCTTTCTTTGTGGTAGAGCCGTAGCCGATTACTACAACATCATTAAGTACTTTCGAGTCTTCGCGCAGGTGTATTACAAGCTGTGTCTGATTTCCGACTTGTTGTTCAACAGTTGCATAACCTACATAAGATATAACCAATACATCAGAAGGATTCGCTTTTACATTGAAGGATCCATCAACTCCTGTAATAGAACCATTTGTTGTACCTTTAACAAGGACACTGGCACCGATAATGGGTTCATTTGCTTCATCGAGGACTGTACCTCTTATTGCCTTCTGGGCAATAGCATCATTGCTCATCAAAGAAAATACTATTAACAACATACTTGTCAATAGACCGTGGATTGAACATTGTTTTATCATAATAACAGAATTAAGGATGATTATTGTATTTCTTTTCTCAAAGGTATAGATACTTGTGCTCCCATTCTGGTGACAGAAATAGAAGAGGCTTTACTTGCAAATATAATTGCATCTTTTAGATTCTTGCCTTCAGACAGAGCTACGCACAGTCCACCGCAGAATGTATCTCCGGCAGCGGTCGTGTCTACCGCTTCTACCTTGAAGGCTGGAATGTGAATAAACTCATTGTTCTCATAGGCGAGAGCTCCTTTGGCTCCCATAGTAATAATGACGGTTTTTATGCCTTTTGAACTAATATAACGAATCGCTTCTTTTGCCGATTCATCATCTGTAATGTGCATTCCCGATATGATTTCAGCTTCTGTGACATTAGGAATAAGAATGTCGACATTGGCTAATAAATCATCAGGTAGTTGTTGAGTAGGGGCAGGGGCGGGATTTAATATAACGGTAATCCCATCTTTTTTTGCCATTTTGGCTGCATAAGTGACACTCTCGATTGGAGTTTCCAACTGCATGATGACGATGGATGCCTGTTTGATGGCGGTTTCTGCTTTTTGTATGTCATCAATAGATAAAGTCCCGTTGGCTCCGGAAGCAACAACAATACAGTTTTCCCCTTTTTTGTCGACATTGATAAGAGCTACTCCTGACGGTTCCTGCGGAGTAATTCCTACATAAGTAGTGTCGATCTTTTCTTTGTGAAACATTTCCAAGGTTTCATTTCCAAAAATGTCATTCCCTATTTTGCATATGAAAGTGACATCTCCTCCTAGTCTTGCAGCAGCTACGGCTTGGTTAGCTCCTTTGCCGCCATGATTCATTAAGAAGTTTCCTCCCAGAATTGTTTCTCCTGGTTTTGGTAGACGGTCTGATTTGATAACCATATCCGTATTACTGCTACCTATCACTACGATTTTCTTCTTTGTATCCATATAATGAGTATTAAGTATTAAGGCGAATTGAATCGTAAACTATGCGCAATCGTTTGCGCAAATATAGAAATTTTTTTCAAAACAAAATATTTTTCTTGCTTTTTTCTCAAATAAAATGTTATTTTTGCAAAAAACAACCAGTAATGAAGAAAACTCTGATTGATGTATCAAAGAAAACTGGGTACTCTATCTCTACGATTTCCAGAGTGTTAAATGGGAAATCGGAGAAATATAGAATAAGCCAGTCTGCTAAGGAGGTTATTTTGCAGTCCGTTAAAGAATTGGACTATCAGCCTGATATAGTTGCGCAAAGTTTGCGCAATAACACGACATACACTATAGGCCTTCTTGTACCACACATAGATAATCCTTTTTTTGCCAATATAGCAAGTGTTGTCATCCGTGAAGCACAACGTTATAATTATACTGTCATGCTTATTGATACCCTGGAAGATCCTGTTCAGGAAAATAAGGCTATCGATTCGCTTCTATCGCGTAAGATAGACGGAATTATTTTGGTTCCAACCGGTGAAAACCCTTCTAAACTCGAGGAGATTAGTGCTAAAACTCCGATTGTGCTGATTGACCGCTATTTTGAGAAGCATAATTTGCCATACGTAGCTACTGATAATTATGTAGGGGCTTATCAGGCAACAAAATTATTATTAGAATCGGGGCATAGTAAGATTCTCTGTATTCAGGGACCAAGTATCTCTATAACAACTAAAGAACGTGTGCGCGGGTATGTTGATGCGCTTCGCGAAGCTGGTTATCAGGATAACGCAATGATAAGAGGAAATGAGTTCTCGATTCAGAATGGTTATATTGAGACTAAGTTGGCTCTGAACTCTACTACAAAACCTACTGCTATATTTGCGTTAAGTAGTACAATTCTTTTGGGAGCCGTCAAAGCATTAAATGAGCATAAAGTGAGAATTCCTCAAGATATGTCTATCATTTCGTTTGATGATAACTTATATCTGGACTATTTGAACCCTCCTATTACTCGTATTGCCCAGTCACTGGAGAATATTGGCATTATTGCTGTAAAAATGTTGATGCAGAAGATTTTGGAAGAAACTGAATTACATTCGGAGATTCTTTTGAAACCTAATATTATAAAACGGGATTCGATAAAGGTGTTAACTGATAGAAAGTAGTATTTTAAATAATAGAAAAATCCGGCTTAATGTTACCTAAGCCGGATTTTTTTAATATTAATATCGTTTTTTATGCTGCCGGATCCGGTGCTTCTCCGCTACCACCTCCTTCTCCTTTATCGTCTCCCTTTCCATCATCAGGCGTGGGAGAACTGTTGGTTTTAGAACTATCCAATTTCTGGATACTTATTGATTTTATCATGCCTTTAAACATACTTCCTGGAGTGAAAATTATTTTACGGTTCTTTAATGTGTCCGTAGTCACTTCTTTTTCATCATCCTGACTTTTGCATCCGAATGAAGGACGAAATGTTCCGAATTCTCCAAGGCTTACCGAAGCCCCGATTTCCATATAGGTTATCAGCGAATCTATCAATCCGTCAAGTACTGATTTTACAGTACCGCGTGGAACGAATCCTACTTTTGTTACCTGATCGCATAACATTTTAAAATCAACAGTAACCACGTTGAATGGTCTTGCTACATATTTTTCGGCTTTTGCCTTATCAAAGCCAAAGGTTGTTTTCTTGACTACATATTTCAGTGCCATAATTCTTAATAGTTTTAATCGTTAGTAAATCTAGTTATTATTTTGTGATCACGTTGCAAAGATATGGTATCGGAAATTGCTGTCCAAATGATTTTTAGAATGTGCGTTAATAAAATAATTAATATTGAGATAATACATTGTAATATAGATGATTGTGTATTCTTTATTATTTACACATTGTAGTTTTCTTATGTTGATTGGAAGTTTTATATACCTCTTTTAAAAGATTTTTCTGAAAAACGCTGGCAATACATAAAAAAAGTCTATTTTTATATTTATTAGAGATTAAAAGAATTAAATGGAAATGTATCAAAAAACAGTGATACGTAAAAAGACTAATATGATAAATTATAACCTGACAGCAGAACATACATATTTTACATCAGATACTCATTTCAATCACGGGGAAATTATTAGTTTTTGTAAACGTCCGTTTGTGAATGTGGAGGAGATGAATGAAGCGTTGATCGCGAATTGGAATCGTGTGATTGGTAAGAAAGATATAGTATTTCATTTGGGAGACTTTAGTTTTGGAGGTGCTGTTGAATGGAAGAATGTACTTGACCGGCTAAATGGGAAGATTTTTTTGGTCCTTGGCAATCATGATATGAAACATCTGCCGAAGGAGTTCAACTATCGTTTTGTAGAAGTCGTGATGCAGAAATATATCAAGATACATAAACAGGCTATTTATTTGAACCACTATCCGTTTTTATGTTACGGAGGTGCATATAAGAATGTATGGCAACTATTTGGCCATGTGCATACAAGTGAGAATAATATAGGTTGGGATGCCAGTCGTTTGTCGATGCTGTTTCCGCTACAGTATGATGTCGGGGTGGATAATAATAACTTTACACCTGTGTCTTTTGAGCAGGTACGATGCATTATTGAGAAACAGAAAGCGGTAACGGCAGTCAATGAAAAGAAGTAAGAATAAAGAATTTGTTGACACTATCCGAAATATGGAGTGCAAACTGTATGGTTTACCTTTTTAAATATACCACCGTCTTGCCTCCTCCATACTTGCGTATCATTCCTTCTTCTATGTATTTATTCAATAATCCGATTGCCTTGTCCCGGTTTATTCCGGTCAGTCTCATAAAATCAGTTCGGGTGACGCAACCTTCTTTTTCCAGATGTTGCATAAGGACAGTGCGGCAGTTGTCTTCATCGAGACTACCGTCGTTGCGATAGGGAGATTCCATACGTTCCAACTGTAACGGTTCCATGCTTTCGCGGAATTTCTTGTTGACGCGAAGGTTTATCTTATTCAGATGGATGGAAGGAGAGCGGATTTCTTTCTTTTCCATTACTGGCCGCCCGCATTTCAGCGATAAAGAGAAATGACCTAATTCTCCGACTTCCACAATCCAGCCTTGCTTTAACCAATGCTGTAATTCGTCAGTAACTGCTTGCAGGCATCCTTCAATGGTCGCTTGGCTGAACCCATTGCTTTTAGATACCAACTCTATGAATTTCTTGGCATCAAGAGTTCCTGATGGAATCACTCGTGCGTGAAGTGGCTGTTGCTCATCCTTTTTTTGTGGGTTGCCACTGGCATAAAGATCGTAATAAACACTCATGTTTTATTTTGTTTTTAGTTATTCAGTAAATACTCTCTCCGATTGCATGGTTTTATTCGTCGGACTATAGTCCGACGCAACGTTAACTATAGTGTTCCTTTCGTCGAACTATAGTTCTTTGAAAGATAGACTACAGTCCGACGAATTAATTTGTGCACTCAAAGGTATTAATTATTTCAGGTAAATACACTAATTTGTGCATTAAATGAGAGAATACTATGTGCTATATATTCTCAATTAATATTCATTAACTTATTTGCCGTAATACTTTTTAATACCTCTTGTGTATTAGCTAATAGATATTGAACTATTAACTTTAAAGACTAATATTATGGAAAAAGATTCTCCTTTTTCATCCACCGGCAGAAGGTGTATTGTAACCCTAATGTGCATATTTGTCACTGCTTTTGTTTATGCACAACAGCAAAAAATATCGGTTAGTATCAAAGAGCTTCCTCTTAAAGAAGCTATCAGTCAGATAGCAGAGAAGGCATCGATGAATGTAGCCTATAGTAAAGAATTTGTGGATACGAGTAGGAAAGTGTCATTGGAGGTAAAAGACACAGATGTAAACAAAGCACTAACTCTTTTGCTAAAAGGGACTAACATTGGGTTCCGTTTCCTGGATGACAGTATTTTATTTTATAATAAAGAATATCAAAATAAAACTGAACCTGTTGATTCACAAGGAGAGAAGAAGGAACTGTATGTGAAAGGTAAAGTTACTGACGAGAATACGGAACCGATCATCGGAGCCACCGTATCGGTAAAAGGCTCGACTACAGGTACAATCACCGATATCAATGGTCAGTATTCCATCAAGGTACCCTATGGGAGTACACTTCGGTACTCATACGTCGGCTACCGTGAAGAAAGCGTCATAGCGAAAGCAACGACAGTAAACGTAGTGATGAAAGAGAATGCTGTCAGCCTGGAAGATGTAGTAGTTGTAGGTTATGGCGTGCAAAAGAAAGTGAATGTAACAGGTGCCGTATCTATGGTTAAAGCGGAGGCTATTGAGAACAGACCTATTACTAACGTAACTACGGGTCTGCAAGGATTATTGCCTGGAGTTAGTATCGTTTCCTCTTCGGGGCAGCCGGGTGCTGTGCCCAGCATCAACATTCGTGGTACGGGAACTATTAACAGTAGTACAGCACCTTTGATTTTGATTGACGGAGTAGCCGGGGGAGACATTAACTTATTGAATCCTTCGGACATCGAAAGCGTATCAGTACTGAAAGATGCCGCCTCATCAGCTATTTATGGAGCACGTGCCGCTAACGGTGTTATTCTTGTAACGACTAAAAAGGGAGAAAAGAAAGAGCGCGTAGTATTTCAATATAACGGATATGCCGGATTCCAGACTCCCACAGCATTGCCCGAACTTGTTAACGGAAGGGAATACATGGAACTCTCCAATGAAGCCATGAGTGCTGCCGGATTTTCCAAGCCCTATACACAAGAGGCGTTCGATAAATATGATTCGGGACTGTATCCCAACGAATATTCCAATACAGACTGGATTGATGAAATATACAAAAGCCGGGCTTTTCAGACAGGGCATAATGTAAGTGCACGGGGTGGAAGCGAGAAAACCGGATTTTTTATGTCGTATGGTTTCCTGGATCAGGATGGGCTGGTTGTAGGTGACGGATATAGTTCAAAAAGACATAATGCGCGTATCAGTGTAAACACGGAGGTGTATGATCGTCTGAAACTGACCGGACAGATGAGCTATGTCGATTTCTATAAAAAGGACTTAGGTTATAGCGGCACATCAGGAGTATTCCGCCTGTCACAGCGTATGTCTCCGTTACTTCCCGTCATGTGGCAAATTCCTGATGAGAATGGCCGGATGGTAGATAGTGAGAACTGGTCGTACGGTTCGGTACGTAACCCCTTGCAAGTAGCTTATGAGTCGGGAATGGAAGAACGAAAAACACGTGTGCTCAATGGTATTTTCAATGCAGATCTCAAAATTATAGACGGACTGAACGTAGGTATGCAGTACTCTGCAAATATATATACCCGCCAGGTGGATGAGTTTAACCCGAAGATGTTGTCTTATTACTCGGACGGTAGCCCGTTGAAAGCAAATGAAGATGCCAAGGACTATATCTCACAAAGCCATCTTGACGTTATGACCCAAACGTTGCAATTCACCCTGAACTTTAATAAAACCATAGGGCGCCACGAGTTGGGAGCATTGATGGGATTTTCGCAAGAGTGGGAAAACAGAAGCACATTGGGTGCTACACGTGATAATGTGATGGTTGAGGATATTCACGTTATTAGTGCCGGAATGATTAATTTTATGAATAGCGGAACAAAAGACGAGTGGGCTTTACGTTCTTACTTTGGTCGTGTCAACTATGCTTTTGACGGTAAATACCTGTTTGAAGCTAACCTGCGTGCCGACGGAACTTCAAGATTTGCCAAGGGCAATCGTTGGGGATATTTTCCATCATTCTCGGCAGGATGGAACTTCTCACGTGAAAAATTCATGGAGTTCGCTACTTCGGTATTGAGCTCGGGTAAGCTGCGTGCTTCCTGGGGTGAGTTGGGAAATCAAAACATTCCCGGTAATTACTACCCCTACTTGTCACCTATCATAACCGAGGAGTCTTATCCTATCGGAGCTTCTAATACACCTGTTATGGGACTTTGGCAAAACAAAATCGGTAATCCCGACATCAAGTGGGAAACCATCCGCATGCTTAATTTCGGAGTAGACCTTAGTTTTTTGAACAATAGACTGAATGTGGACTTTGATTGGTATAAGAAAGAAAATATTGATGCATTGGTTCGTCCCGATGTTCCGGCTATTGTCGGGGTTTCCAGTAGTAACGTAGGTTATGTCAATCTTGGTAAGATTGATGTCAAAGGATGGGAACTTAATCTGTCATGGCGTGATAAGATCGGAAATGTAAATTACAATCTCGGGTTCAATCTGTCGGACGCCCGTAATAAGATTACCGATTTGGGTGGAACTCCGGAGTCTCTGACCAGTACGGCTTCCGGTTCGTATCGTCGGGTCGGTGATCCGATAGGTGCTTTCTATGGTTATCTGACTGATGGGCTGGCGCAAGTGTATGACTTCGAATCGGTGAATACAACTACAGGTAAGTACCAGAAACCAAAATTTCCTCTTGTTGCATCACAAAACGGCATTGTACAGCCCGGAGATATTAAGTATCGGGACATCAGTGGTCCTGACGGCGCTCCCGACGGGGTAATTGATGACTACGACAAAGTGGTGTTTGGCGAGAAAGAGCCCCATTACACCTATGCAATCAAGGGTGGTTTGGAATGGAAAGGCATTGATTTCAGTTTCTATTTGCAAGGAGTAGGCAAAGTTGCCGGTTACCTTGAGGATGAGGCTCGGCATGCGTTTATCAATGACTACTCAATCCCTAAAAAAGAGCATCTTGACAGATGGACGCCTATGAATCCAAATGCTTCTTATCCCAGACTTTATCAGTCGCAGGAGCACAACAGGCTCTTCAGTGACTACTGGAAAGAGGATGCATCGTACTTGCGCCTGAAGAATATTCAGATAGGTTATCGTTTTCCTGCCCGGATGGTGGCACCTCTTGGTATTAATAGTCTTAGAGTATATGCTTCGGCAGATAACTTGTTTACTAAAACCGATTACTTCGGAGCTTATGACCCTGAAGTGAGGACCACCAGCGGAGATGTCTATCCGCAAGTAAAAACCTATGTTTTTGGATTATCAATAACATTCTAACCTATTAAACGACTATAAAGATGAAATACTCAAAATACTTTTTAATCATTGCTTTATTTGGTATAGTTACCTCATGTAGCGATTTTCTGGATAGAACGAACCCTAACGAGCCGGACAATGTAACATTCTGGGTGAATGAAGATCAGCTTAAAAATGCCTTGCCTCCCTGTTACGAAGCTTTACAAAAAGACTATCTCGTGAATTGGAGCGAATCGACGGCCGAAACTGTTATGTGGGGGAATATTACTAGTGGACTAAGTAAGGTTTCGGGAGGCAAGCACTCTTATACTGACGGCTTCCCCTTCACTACCTATTGGACAGGAGCGTATAGCTATATTTATCGCTGCAATAATTTTCTGGACAACTATAATAAAGCGCAGGTAGCTCAAAAGAAGAAGGACGTTTATGCCGCAGAAGTAAAAACTATCCGGGCGCTTATGTACTTTTACCTCACGGTGTTTTGGGGTGATGTACCTTGGGTAGGAGAAGTCATCCAGCCCGAAGATGCATATATCGAACGTACTCCCAGAGAGAAAGTCATCGACCAGCTCGTCGAGGATTTGAAATGGGCGGCAGAGCGTATGCCTGAAGAAAGGTATACGGGCGATAAACTGGGAAGACTCGACCGCTGGGGCGCTTTAGCTATATTGGCACGTATTGCCTTGCAAAACGAAAGATGGGAACTGGCTGCAAAAACGAGTGAATATATCATCGAAAACAGTCCCTATGGCCTGTATGAATACGAAAAACTATTTCATCACGAAGGGGATGTCGAGAATGATCCGAAAAATATCGAAGCCATCGTATATAGCCTTTTTGTACCTGAAATCCGTACACAAAGTCTACCCAATGAAACTTGCAGTCCGACAGACTATATACGCCTCAATCCAACGAAGTCATTAGTGGATGCTTATCTGTGTACAGACGGTAAACCGGCAAAAACCGGATTGGAATATTATAAAAAGACCGGTGTGCAGACCTCATCGTTATACAAGTCGCCTGAAGAGCATTATGTGGATTATTTCCAGAACAGAGATCCTAGAATGAAGATGACTTTATATGCTCCGGGTGACAAATGGCCGGGAGGAGATGACGGTGATCCTGATACGGATAAGGCCAACGAGATATTTAATCTGCCTCGTTTTGCTTCATTGCAAGATAATAACCGTGTGGGGGCAAATAGCCGTACAGGTTTCTATCTGAAAAAGTATAACGATATTGATTTGGCCGGCTCAAGTGTGGGTGGACATGGGAATCTCAATGTCATCCGCTTTGCCGAAATCTTGCTGATTTATGCCGAAGCCACTTTCGAACTACAAGGCAAGAAATTGACACAAACACAGATTGATTACTCCATCAACAGACTTAGAGATCGTGTGAATATGCATCGTATGAACCTTGACGAACTTAGCGCATGGGGGATGGACCTCGAAACCGAATTGAGAAGAGAACGTCGCATTGAGTTGGCAGGTGAAGGTACAAGATACGCCGATGTGATGCGTTGGCGTGAAGGCGAACTTCGCTTTGGACGTGCCATCACCGGTCCCAGCCTGAAAGTTTGTATGAATGATTTGGGCGCCAACCCATATCCCGATACCGGAGTAGATGAGTTTGGTGATGTTATCTACGAAAAGTCTACTGCGGAAGGCGGAGCACGCTACTTCGACGCAACGAAACATTATTTGTGGCCCGTGCCTAATCCCGAGCGTCAGAAGAATCCTCTGTTAGGACAAAATCCGGGCTGGGAAAAGTAATCATTTAAAAATAGAAACCATGTATTCAATGAAGAAATATTTATTATTGTTTTTATGCCTGACTTTGGGCGTTGCCTATGCGCAAGATACTCTACGGGTACGGGTAATGACCTATAATTTGAGATTTGGCGAACTGGCATCTTTAGAGGAACTTGCTCATCACATCAAATCCTTCAATCCTGATTTTGTGGCGCTTCAGGAAGTGGATAGCAAAACAGACCGTAAGCGTACCCCGCATCAGAAGGGGAAGGATTTTATATCCGAACTTGCCTATCATACAGGGATGTTTGGGCTTTACGGAAAAACGATTGATTATTCTACCGGTTATTACGGTATTGGGATGTTAAGTAAATATCCATATATTTCTGTCCAAAAGATAATGCTGCCCCATCCGGTCAAAGAGCATGAGAGGCGGGCCATGCTGGAGGGATTATTCGAAATGGGTAATGATACCATTGTTTTTACCTCTACGCATCTGGACGTCAACTCTCAAGAAACAAGGGCGGAGCAAATAAAATTCATTACCGGTCATTTCAAGAATTATAAATATCCTGTAATTTTGGGAGGCGATTTCAATGCGCGTCATTACTCCGAGGCAATACGTGGTATGGATAGCTGGTTTGCTGCGAGTAACGATGATTTTGGAATGCCGGCATGGAAACCTGTGATTAAGATCGATTACTTGTTTGCTTACCCGCAAAAAGGATGGCGTGTGATTAGCACACAAACTGTTCAGTCGCTTTTGTCAGACCATTTACCGATTATTACGGAACTGGAATATGTGAAAGAAGCATCGAAGAAAAAATATTGATACTCACTTATAACATTTATGATTTTCTATGATACATACAATAATCAAGTATTTACTGATTTCAATAACGCTTTTTTTCTGCTCATGCCACAAGCCTAAGACGGATATTATCACCCCCGCCAAACAGTTAATAGAACGTCAGATTGGGGAAAGAGCACAGTCTATCCACTTTGAATATATCGAACCATCCGACGGTAAAGATATATTCGAAGTGATAGCAAGCGACGGCCGGCTTACCCTAAGGGGAAGTAGCTCCGTTGCTATCTGTTACGCTTTTCATACGTACATGAAAGAGGCCTGCAAGAGTATGAAAACATGGAGCGGTGAACATATAACGTCGGTGATGCCGTGGCCCGATTATGAATTGTATGAACAAGTGTCCCCTTATGAGTTGCGCTATTTCCTTAATGTTTGTACATTCGGCTACACTACTCCTTACTGGGACTGGGAGCGTTGGGAAAAGGAAATTGACAGGATGGCTCTTTATGGTGTAAATATGCCCTTGGCTACCGTGGCCAGCGAAGCCATTGCGGAACGGGTATGGCTGCGTATGGGATTGAACAAAGAAGAAATCCGTGAGTTTTTCACTGCCCCTGCACACCTTCCCTGGCATCGCATGGGCAATTTGAACAAGTGGGACGGTCCCTTATCTGATGCATGGCAACAGAACCAAATCGCTTTGCAGCATCAAATCCTGACCCGTATGCGCGAGTTGGGTATGCAGCCCATAGCGCCTGCGTTTGCAGGTTTCGTGCCGGAAGGATTTGTGCAGAAACATCCCGACACACAATTCCGGCACATGCGGTGGGGTGGTTTTGATGAAGAGTACAACGCCTATGTATTGCCACCGGATTCACCTTTTTTCGAAGAGATAGGCAAACTGTTTGTCGAAGAGTGGGAAAAAGAGTTTGGAGAAAATACGTATTATCTCTCGGATAGTTTTAATGAGATGGAGCTGCCTATCGATAAGGAAGATAAAGAAGCGAAATATAAGTTATTGGCCGAGTATGGAGAAACGATCTATAAATCAATTGCAGCCGGAAACCCGGATGCCGTTTGGGTTACACAGGGATGGACATTCGGATATCAACATTCATTCTGGGATAAAGAATCGCTTAAAGCCTTGTTAAGCAATGTACCTGATGATAAAATGATTATCATTGATTTGGGCAATGATTATCCGAAATGGGTATGGAGCACCGAACAAACATGGAAAGTACATGATGGATTTTACGGAAAGAAATGGATATTCAGCTATGTACCCAACTTTGGCGGGAAAAACACCATGACAGGAGACTTGGACATGTATGCTAGTTCCTCGGTCAAAGCATTACGTGCCGCAAATAAAGGTAACTTGATTGGGTTCGGTTCTGCCCCTGAAGGACTCGAAAACAATGAGGTTGTTTACGAACTGTTAGCCGATATGGGATGGTCATCAGATAGTATCGACCTGGACGATTGGATGAAGATATACTGCGAGGCCCGTTATGGAGGATATCCCGATGCCATGGAGGAAGCTTGGAAACTTTTTCGGAAAACAGCATATAGTTCTTTATATTCATACCCCCGTTTTACCTGGCAAACCGTAATACCCGATCAACGGCGGATCAGTAAAATCGACCTTAGTGATGATTACTTGCAGGCTATACGTTTGTATGCTAGTTGCGCTGACGAACTGAAAAGCTCTGAATTATACAGAAACGACCTCATAGAGTTTGTTTCGTATTATGTAGCGGCTAAAGCTGAAAATTTTTATAAGCAGGCCTTGAAAGATGATTCGGAGAATCGTGTTCTCGCAGCGCAACGTAATCTGCAACAAACTGTTGATTTGTTGATGGACGTTGACAGGCTGTTGGCCTCTCATCCTTTATATCGATTAGAAGAATGGGTGGAACTTGCGCGCAATAGCGGAACAACTCTTCAGGAAAAAGATGCTTATGAAGCAAATGCCAAACGCTTGATTACAAGTTGGGGTGGTATTCAGGAAGATTATGCTGCCCGTTTCTGGAGCGGGCTGATTAAAGACTACTATATCCCTCGTATACAGCTCTATTTCACAAAAGACCGGAATAAAATCCGAGAATGGGAGGAGCAATGGATCACATCTCCCTGGAGCAACAGTACGACTCCGTTTGATGATCCGGTCGAGGCTGCATTGAGTTTAATAGAGAAAACAAATAAGTGATAGCTTTTATGAAAAAGATTGTATTGGCATTCGACTCGTTTAAAGGTTCGGTCGGTTCTTTTGAGATAGCAAAAGCTGCCGAAAAAGCGATTCAGGAGGAATTACCCGACTGTCAGATTATACGTTTCCCCATAGCTGATGGCGGCGAAGGGACTACAGAAGCTCTATGCTCTGCCCTTCATGCTCAAACGGTGTCATGTCGGGTGCATGATCCATTCATGAAGCCAATTGAAGTATCGTATGGCATCGTAAACAATGGTGCGATGGCTATTATCGAAATGGCCTCGGCCTGCGGTCTGCCATTGATTGATTCAAATCGAAGAAATCCCATGAAGACTACGACTTATGGAGTTGGAGAAATGGTTGCTGACGCATTAAAACGCGGGTGTCGGGAATTCATTATCGGGATCGGCGGAAGTGCTACGAATGATGCGGGAATAGGTATGCTGAAGGCTTTAGGTGCACGCTTTTTAGATAGCGGAAACGGTGAGTTGGAGCCTGTCGGCGAAAATCTGATAAAAGTTCATCAAATAGATATTTCCCAATTAAATCCGGCATTGAAGGAAAGTCATTTTACGATCGCCTGTGATGTTAGTAATCCATTTTTTGGAGAAGAGGGTGCGGCCTATGTATATGCTCCCCAAAAAGGGGCAAATAGTTTGCAAGTGATAGAGTTGGACAATGGGTTGCGGCATTATGCACAGGTGATAAAGGAATATACAAATATGGATATATCACAGCTTCCCGGTGCTGGAGCAGCCGGAGGAATGGGAGGCGGCTTACTTCCGTTTTTGAATGCAGAATTGCAATCCGGAATAGAAGTTATATTGAAAACGCTTCGTTTCGAGGAGGTCGTCCGACAGGCAGACCTGATACTGACCGGAGAGGGGAAGCTGGATCACCAGACTTGTATGGGAAAAGCGCTGGACGGAATCTTACGTGTCGGTGAGAGATGTCAGGTTCCGGTGATAGCGTTGGGGGGAGCGGTCGAAGCCACCGAAGCGCTTAATAGGATGGGGTTTACTGCCGTACTGCCTATTCAACCTTTTCCGGTAACACTTGAAGAGGCGATGCAACCGGAGTTTACGAAAGAAAACATAGAGAGAACGGTGCGACAGGTGGTGAGAATCATAAAACAATTTACTAAATAATACTCAATGACAGCGATAGGCGCATTAATCGGGCTTTCATTATCCATACTGTTAATCATAAGAAAGCTTTCTCCGACATACAGTCTGATTATCGGAGCGATAGTCGGAGGGTTGTTGGGAGGACTATCTTTAAATGAGACCGTAACGGTGATGACCGAAGGAGTGAAAGAGGTCACCCCGGTGGTATTGCGGATTCTGACAGCCGGAGTCTTGTCAGGCATATTAATACAAACCGGAGCTACCACGGTCATCTCCAATGCGATTATAAACAAAATGGGTGAAAAACGGGTATTTATGGCATTGGCACTCGCAACGATGTTGCTTTGTACGGTAGGCGTCTTTATTGATGTGGCTGTGATAACCGTTGCGCCGGTGGCTCTTTCGATAGGCAAGCGTCTAAACCTGTCTCCATCTGTGTTACTTATTGCTATGATCGGGGGAGGTAAATGTGGAAATATCATATCACCTAACCCGAACACCATTATAGCAGCCGGAAATTTTAATGCAGATCTATCGGCTGTAATGTTTGCCAATATTTTACCGGCAGTGATCGGTTTGTTTTTCACTGTTTTTGTTATTGTCCGTCTGATGCCTCAAACAGTGAAAAACAAAAAAACGATGATGCAAACAGAGGATAAAGAGGAAGAGAGAAATTTGCCCTCGTTAAGAACCAGTCTGATTGCTCCTGTTGTTACGATTGTTTTATTGGCATTACGTCCTGCGGCAGGAATCAATATTGATCCTTTGATAGCTTTGCCGGTAGGTGGTTTATGTGGTGCTATCTGTATGAAACAATGGAAAAATATTCTTCCCAGTATAGAATATGGACTGCAAAAGATGTCTGTGGTAGCTATTCTGTTGATAGGAACCGGAACTATTGCCGGTATCATAAAGAACTCTTCTTTGAAAGATTGGATTCTTACAGGATTGGATCATGCTCATATGAGTGATGCATTGATTGCTCCTATATCAGGCGCGTTGATGTCGGCGGCTACCGCATCGACAACAGCCGGAGCGACACTGGCTTCTTCTTCGTTCGCTGAAACGATATTGGCTATAGGCATTTCTGCGGTTTGGGGAGCGGCTATGATTAATTCCGGAGCTACAGTTCTTGACCATTTGCCACATGGTTCGTTCTTTCATGCGACAGGAGGCGTATGCGAACTCAATTTTAAGGAACGTCTGAAGCTGATACCTTATGAATCGCTTATAGGGATAGTGTTAGCTGCCGGAACGACTATTTTATATATAATAAGTAATTAAAAGAATCAAATATTATGAATCCGAACAAACGGTTACTTTCGCTTGATGTACTTCGGGGTATTACTGTTGCCGGGATGATCTTGGTCAACAATACAGGAAAGTGCGGGTATAACTTTGCCGCTTTTGCACATGCCAAGTGGGATGGCTTTTCGCCGGCCGATCTGGTATTTCCGATGTTTATGTTCCTGATGGGTATTTCGACCTACATCTCTTTGTGTAAGTATGACTTCCAGTGTCGACCGGCCATTACGAAAATCATAAAAAGAAGTCTCTTATTAATATTTATAGGTCTGGTTATGGAGTGGTTCATTACATCAATCGATAGTGGTAACTATTTTGATTTGAGTCAGCTCCGGTTGATGGGAGTTATGCAACGGCTTGGGATTTGTTATGGTATTACAGCCTTATTGGCCGTAGCAATACCGCATAAGCGTTTTATGCCATTAGCTATTATCTTGCTGATTGTCTACTTTATTTTTCAGTTATTTGGAAACGGATTTGAAAAGAGTGCGGATAATATCGTCGGGATGATTGATTCGGCTATTTTAGGGGCTAACCACATGTATCTTCAGGGCCGCCAGTTTGTCGATCCCGAGGGGATACTTAGTACGATTCCCGCTGTGTCTCAAGTAATGATCGGTTTTGTTTGCGGAAAGATAATCATCGATATTAAAGATAATGACCGCCGGATGCTGAATCTATTCCTTATAGGTACCACGCTGTTGTTTGCCGGCTATTTGTTAAGCTATGCCTGTCCTTTGAATAAACGTTTGTGGTCTCCTTCGTTTGTTTTGCTTACTTGTGGGATTGCGGCATTGTCATTGGCATTGCTACTTTATATCATTGATGTGAAGCAGAATAAAAAGTGGTTTTCGTTTTTTGAAGCATTTGGAGCGAATCCGCTTGTAATTTATGTGTTTAGTTGCATAGCCGGAGGATTGCTTGTGCATTGGCATATCCATACGGCTGTATTCAATAATTTGCTTAACCCGTTATTCGGAAATTACTTCGGTTCATTTATGTACGGTGTATTTTTCCTCTTGTTCAATGGGCTGTTGGGATATATTTTGTTAAAAAGAAAAATCTATATAAAATTATAAATCAGAATGAAAAGAAAAAGTGTATACACGTGTCTGGTTATGCTGCTTATGTCGTTGGCTCTTCAGGCTAAAGACAAAGACGTAGCTGTTGCGGAAGCATTATTGAAACGTTTGCTGCCGTCATACATCGAGAGTTTTCAGTTTCAAAAATTAAAAGGAGAGAAAGACTGCTTTACGATAGAGTCCGTAAAAGATAAAATTGTAATCGGTGGAAACAACGCCAATTCAATGGCGATGGGACTGAACCATTACTTGAAATATTACTGTCTCACTACAGTGTCATGGTATGCGGATATAGCCGTTGAAATTCCTGAAGAATTGCCGATGGTTGGTGAGAAGGTCGTTTCGGAAGCGAGAGTGGATACTCGCTTTTTCCTGAATTACTGCACGTATGGTTACACGATGCCTTGGTGGCAATGGAAAGAATGGGAGCGCTTTATTGA
This sequence comes from Bacteroides sp. OF03-11BH, assembly GCF_003604005.1. Lineage (NCBI taxonomy): Bacteria > Pseudomonadati > Bacteroidota > Bacteroidia > Bacteroidales > Bacteroidaceae > Bacteroides > Bacteroides sp. OF03-11BH. The sequence goes on from NZ_QTMW01000005.1 coordinate 74,338, forward strand.
CTGGATGGCCCTTAATGGTATAAATATGCCTTTGGCAATTACCGGACAAGAAGCTGTGTGGTATAAAGTCTGGTCGAAAATGGGAATGTCGGACATCGAAATACGCTCTTACTTCACGGGACCACCGTATCTGCCCTGGCATCGGATGGCTAACATAGATCGTTGGAACGGTCCGTTGCCGATGGAATGGCTGGAACACCAGGTAAGCTTGCAGAAAAAAATACTCGCACGTGAGCGTGAATTGAATATGAAGCCCGTATTACCAGCCTTCGCCGGACATGTACCTGCCGATTTAAAACGGATCTATCCCGAGGCCGATATTCAACATTTGGGCAAATGGGCCGGCTTTGCTGATGCATACCGTTGTAACTTTTTGAACCCTAACGATGCTTTGTTTGCGAAAATTCAGAAACTATTTCTTGATGAACAAAAAAAACTTTTCGGAACCGATCATATTTATGGTTTAGATCCTTTCAACGAGGTTGACCCGCCCAGTTTCGAACCCGAATATTTGCGGAAGATAGCTTCGGATATGTACGCTACATTGACGGCTGCCGATCCCAAAGCCCAATGGATGCAAATGACGTGGATGTTTTATTTTGATAAAGATAAATGGACTTCCGAGCGAATGAAGGCTTTGCTGACAGGAGTGCCACAGAATAAAATGATATTACTTGATTATCATTGTGAAAATGTTGAATTATGGAAAAGAACAGAGCATTTTCATAATCAGCCCTATATTTGGTGTTATCTGGGCAATTTCGGTGGAAACACGACTTTGACAGGTAACGTCAAAGAAAGTGGCGCACGACTTGAGAATGCTCTCATTAACGGTGGAGGCAACCTTAAAGGAATCGGCTCTACGCTGGAAGGATTGGATGTGATGCAATTTCCCTACGAATACATTCTTGAGAAAGCATGGAACCTGAATGTAGATGATAATAAATGGATTGAATGTCTGGCTGACAGACATGTGGGATGTGTGTCGCAGTCTGTGCGCGATGCTTGGAAACGATTATTCAATGACATTTATGTACAGGTGCCGCGCACATTGGGTACTTTACCCGGGTATCGCCCTGCATTGAATAAGAACAGTGAAAAACGGACAAGTAATGTGTATAGCAATGTTGAACTACTAGAGGTCTGGAGAAAACTGAATGAGGCACCTTCTGACCGGAGAGATGCTTTTCGCCTGGATTTGATTACTGTAGGCAGACAGGTGCTTGGAAACTACTTTCTTGATGTGAAAATGGAGTTTGACAGGATGGTTGAAGCTAAAGACCATCAGGCTTTGAAAGCTTGCGGCGAAAAAATGAAGGAGATATTGAATGATTTGGATAAGCTGAATGCCTTTCATCCTTATTGTTCGCTGGATAAATGGATTGATGATGCGCGGAAGATGGGAGATTCTCCCCAGTTGAAAGACTATTATGAAAAGAATGCTCGCAACTTGATTACTACTTGGGGTGGAAGCCTGAACGATTATGCCAGTCGTTCGTGGGCAGGACTGATAAGTGATTATTATGCAAAGCGCTGGGAGGTGTATATCGATACATTTATCAAAGCAGTTGGGGAAGGTGTAGAGGTGGATCAGAAGCAACTTGAAGATGAATTAAAAGAAATAGAAGAAGGTTGGGTAAATGCAACTGATCGGAAGGATGTTCGAAAAGATGTTCATTCAACAACTGACGGATTATTATCATTCTCCACTTTTTTGTTCAGCAAATATCAAAGACTGGTGAAATAAATAAGAGACCTGTTTCATTTGTTGCTCGCGAATCATGCTATATCAGAAAGAATTAATATATTTGAAAGTAAGGACTTGATATAATAAGCTTTTTATTTTCATATTTAAAATGATTAAGATGTCCCAGAAATACTCACAGGATGAAGCCCAAGCTTTGGTTAAGGCTCTGAAAGAGGGGAACCAGCTGGCATTTAGTATTGTGTACAAGACGTATGCGGCGCAGACCTTTTCTTTGGCATTTAAATATTTGCTGAATAAAGAATTGGCTGAAGATGCTGTGCAGAACTTATTCTTAAAACTCTGGCTGAAAAAAGAAGAAATCGACGAGACAAAACCTATAAACAGATACCTTTTTACAATGTTGAAGAACGATCTGCTCAATACGTTGAGAGACTCAAAGAAAAATATCTATTTACTTGAGGATTGCCTTTCAATGGTTTTGGAATTGGAAGACAATTCTCAAAACGAAAACCTTAAACAAGAACAAATGAACATCATACAGCAAGCTCTTGAGCAACTTTCGCCACAACGCCGCAAGGTTTTTGAAATGAAAGTTTCGGGAAAATACTCCAATCAGGAAATAGCCGATAAACTTAATCTTTCGATCAATACAATTAAATTTCAATATAGCCAATCTTTGAAGCAGATTCGCGCGACAGTGGGAGAGCTTAGCCTATTGTTGCTTTATTGTATGATGTAGTTTTATCTCTTTTTGCTGAAATGGAACGTTCTTTTGAATTAACACGGTTTAACGTAGTCTGTATAATACTTTTTTGTAACAGTGTGTATTACTAATAGATATTGAAATATGAAATCAAAAAAGAAACATACAAGTCAGGACCTTGAAATAGTTGACGGCATCGGGAAATATATGGATGACGACATTCAGAGGATAATAGAAGGCAAACAGCTCGAATTGGGCGACAGAGAATTGCCTCCTTTTGATGAATATCGCATTTATAAGAATATTCAGGAAGCCGTGATGCGGGAAGAAAAACGAAAGAACAGGAGAATAAGGATGCCATTGTTCTTTAAGTGGACGGTAGCCTGTGCAATTGTTTTGCTTGTGATAGGTGTAGGATATAATTTCTATCAAAGTCATAGTGAGGCAAACCTTGTTTATCGGGAGGTCTGTGCTGTAAGGGGTGAAAAGCTACTCGTATTACTTCCTGATGGTAGCCGGGTGTGGTTAAATGCCGATTCTAAATTGACTTATCCGGAACAGTTTGCAAAATACAACAGGAATGTTACGCTGGAAGGAGAGGCTTATTTTGAGATAGCAGAAAACAAGAAATCCCCTTTTCTGGTACTTGCCGAGAATGTGAAAATACAAGTGACGGGAACGTGTTTCAATGTAAAAGCATACGCTTCGGATAAGGTAATCAAAACTACACTCGACGAAGGAAGTATAAATATCGGGCATGTGCAAAGCCGCAGGCCTATGCAGCAAATGCTTCCCGGACAAACTGCAGTTTATGAAAAAAGGAGTAATGTAATAAAAATAAAAACTGATAGATATCACGATGATGCTTCGAGTTGGAAGAGCAACCGGCTTATTTTCAGAAATGCATCATTGAAAGAGGTGCTTACAACACTCTCGCGGCATTTTGATATAGAGATTACAGTTAAAAACGAAAAGATTGCTTCGTTTACGTACGACTTTGTTTGTAAAGGGAACGACCTGAACTATGTGTTGGAAGTGATGCAATCCATAACACCGGTTAGCTTTAAAAAAATATCAGAATATACATATACCGTTGAATAAGTAAACTTAATCTAATAACAAAAACAAATTTATGAAAGCACTTTTAAAGCCCATTGTATGGGTATGCCTTTTCTTCTTTGCGTATCAAAGTACGTATGCGCAGGCTCTTAAAATAATGAGCTATAATTGCCGGATGTCCGGGGAAATGACCGGTTACTCGGTGAAGGAGTATGCTGTATTTATCAGGAAATACAATCCGGATGTTGTAATGTTGCAAGAGATAGATTACAACACAAAAAGGAACAAAAATCAGGATTTTACCACTCAACTGGCTGCGGAGTTGGGATTGTTTTCCGTATTCGGGAAAGCGATGGATACTGGTGGTGGAGAATATGGAGTAGCTATCCTTTCAAAATATCCTTTTGTTTATATCAATAACAAAACTTTTGAAGGGATAGACGGAGCCAAAGAACCCCGGACGCTATTATATGTAGATATTCAGGAGCCGGGAACTTCAGACGTAATCAGGATAGGAACGACTCACTTGGATCATTCGACAGACCTGATAAGGAGCGCAATGGCCGAACAGATTAATGAGCGGATTGGTACGGGAGATACCCCGACACTGCTGGGGGGAGATTTTAATGCCCGGACCGACTCTAATGTGATTTGTGAGGTAATGAAGAACTGGCAGAGAATCTGTGATGATACATTCACCTATCCCGCAGATCAGCCGACAATCAAGATTGATTATATATTCGGACTTCCACAGAATAAGTGGAAAGTGAAGTCGTTTAAAGTTTTATCTAATCCGGAAGTATCTGACCACAGAGCTTTGTTTGCTGAAGTTGAATTTGTAAAATGAATGAAATATGAAATCAAACTATCTATATCTGCTATTTATATGTATCATCTCTTGCCTGTTCGTTTCGTGTAGTGATGAGGATAACAAGGGAGAAGAAATTCCGGAATGGAACCGGTTCAGAACAACTAACGTATTGGTTTATGCGCACTTGTCAGAGCAAAATTTATTTAGCTCTTGTAGTTATAAAGAGGTGGCGTCATCTATCAGAAACACTGTTCATGCAGTGGCATTGTTGGACAGGACGAACGCTGTCTATGGGCAAACTGCAATCATAAATACGGGTACGGAGACTGCTAGAGAGAGCAAGAAAGTGCCGGTGTTTGTACCTGTCAGCTATAGTAACGGAGAGAAAAAGATAATCGGCAGTACTGTGCTTTTTCCTTCTACTATTTCCGAAATGACACAATATGTAGTAAAAAACGATTGCAGATATCTTGAAACAAAAACAGAAGCAGTGAACGGAATAGATATGCTCTTCTGTTCTGTATCATTAAATAGTGAAGACCTTATAGCTCCGGCTGTCGACGTTTTCAAGAAAAAGGTAAACGAACAGACGGTTCTGGTAGGCACTGTTAAACGTGCGTTATTGCCTAATCTTGAGTCGGCAATTACTTCTAACTTAACTTCTGATACCTATTCTTTCGTAGAAGTGGAAAATAGAAATAGAGACTCCGAGTATTGTATATTTGTCCTGACTTCACATAAATGGGCTTTTAGGGGGGTAACCGAAACAAGTGTAAGCGGAGATTTACATTGTTTTCAATTACAAATCGAATCTTTAAAATAAAAAATGAACGGTCATGAAGCAATATATCAAAAATATAATGATCCTGATACTTGCCCTTCCATGGGGTTTGTTGTTGACAAATTGTAGTGATAGTAAGTCTGATTATTCGGACGACAACGCGTATCCGCCACCTACTGTAGAACTCACTTCTCCTTCCGAGATAGATGTGGTGGAGTATAACTCGACGGTGACTGTATCTGCCAGAAGTTTCTCTGCTGTGGGTATACACAGTATATATGCTACCTTGTTGAAGATGGATGAGAATGGAGAATATGAAGAGATAAACGCGACTGAACGTCAACGTTTAAAGATAGATACTCTGCAAACTGATATGACACTTGAATTTGACTTGAATGTCAAGGTCAACACGCGTGAAGCAGCCGGGATACTGGTAACATCAACGGACGTTTTGACAAAAACGGCACAAAAGGTAATACCTATTAAAAAGATAACCAAACTTCCATCCCAGATATTCACCGAACCATCAGATTTCCCTGTTTTAGTACCCGATGAAGAGGTTTCTCTCTCTGTAGTGATTCGTTCTGCTGTGGGCATTAAGTCTATAAAACATACGTTGTGTAATAAAGTACTGGGTGACCTGAAGGAATATACGACTATTCCGGTATCAGGCAATCCGTTGGAAATGGAGTTTATTTTGAAAACTGTCGTAGATAATAAAGATACTGGTGGAATTAAGATTGTGGTGGAAGATATAGAAGGGTTGAAAGAGGAAAAGATTATCAATATCGAAGGTCTTGAGGGTGTTGACAATAATGTTGCGCTTGTTTTCAGCGATATCGAAATGGCACCCGAATGGGAACATTCAACAGAACCGGATCAACCTTATATTTTCTCCATAGAGGGAATAATGATACGGGGTGTGCAGAAACATGTATTAAGCTTGAAGGAAATTAAAGGATATGGCTCAAAGGCAAATAGCGTAGACTTTGCTTTCATCAATATATGGAGAAATCCGAGCTTTGTTGCCGTTAAAAACAGAGGTTTCTCTTATGTCAGTGCGTCAAGAATTAATGGAGGGCCGATAGGGAGAGCTTATGATGTGAATGACTGGATCAAACCGGCAGGTGTTGCTACCAACAAAACGTTGTTTACTCTTATACCTGATGATAAGGTTACTGATCTTGGTATTGATGTGATGATGGCGAACGCGGCTTCGGACGTCAAGACTTTTGAGGCGTTGAATGTATTGGAAAGTATAGCTAAAGGAGGTGCCGATATGTTAATGCAAAGAGTCAATGCGTCTGATGGATATCCGAATGATCCTTGTAGTTTGCAGATAAAAGACGGTTCTTATATTGCCTTTGTTACTGCGGCGGGCAAATACGGTGTCATTCATGTTATTGAAGCCGCAAACGATATGGATGCATTAGTTGCCGGAGGATGTAAAATAGCTACTCCTACAGGAGTGGTAGGAAGCCAGGGGCCAGCCTATTCGGGAGCTGGCATAACCGGACTCACTTATGACGGTGTGGCATTACTCTATGGACGTACCTGTAAGTTGAAAATTGTGGTTCAGAAGTAATGTTGTTATAAATTAAGGAATAAAGGACAATACATTTATATTTTGATGTAAAAGTAAAGAAAGGTCGGCTCATAAAAGAAAATGAGTCGGCCTTGTTTTTAGATGTCTTTTTAAATATTGGTTATAATAGTTTTGATGTTATCTCATTAATTTGCGTATCAAACACGAAAATATTATTTTCCTTTATGCTTTTTGCCGGAAAAGCTATAACTTCGAAGCACTTTTTAATTTGAATAATAAATGTTAGATTTGAAGCAGCTTACAACTGATGTATGCCGGATTGCTACCGAAGTTGGATATTTTTTGAAAGAAGAACGAAAGAACTTCCGTCGTGAGCGTGTGGTGGAAAAACATGCACACGATTATGTGTCTTATGTGGATAAAGAATCTGAAGTGCGAGTGGTGAAAGCCCTTACTGCTTTATTGCCTGAAGCGGGATTCATTACAGAAGAAGGCTCTGCCACTTATCAGGATGAACCCTACTGTTGGGTGATTGACCCCTTGGATGGAACCACGAATTATATTCATGATGAGGCTCCTTATTGTGTGTCCATCGCTTTACGTAGCCGTACCGAACTTCTTTTAGGTGTCGTTTATGAAGTTTGCCGGGATGAATGTTTTTATGCTTGGAAAGGCGGAAAAGCGTTTATGAATGGTGAAGAAATTCATGTGTCGAACGTTGAGGACATCAAAGATGCATTTGTCATTACAGAATTACCTTATAATCATCTGCAATATAAACAGACTGCTCTTCATCTCATCGATCAGCTTTATGGGGTAGTGGGCGGTATTCGGATGAATGGCTCGGCTGCTGCCGCAATCTGCTATGTGGCTATTGGGCGTTTTGATGCTTGGATGGAAGCATTTCTCGGAAAATGGGATTATTCTGCGGCAGCACTGATTGTTCAGGAGGCGGGAGGAAAGGTGACTGATTTTTATGGTGAGGATCATTTCATAGAAGGACATCATATTATCGCAACGAACGGGAATCTTCATCCTTTCTTTCAGAAGCTCCTAGCAGAAGTCCCTCCATTGAATATGTAGGTGCTATTGCAACTTCAAATTTCTATTATTATGAAACACACACTTCTTATCAAAGACTGGCTTAGTTCCTTCTTATCTTTGCTATTTCCCCGTTGCTGCGTTGTTTGCGGCCGACCGTTAGCAAAGGGTGAAGAATGTATCTGTACAGTATGTAATATCAATCTACCCCGTACTAATTATCATCTTCGAAAAGATAATCCGGTAGAACGGCTCTTCTGGGGACAAATCCCTTTGGAACGGGCTACTTCTTTTTTCTTTTATGAGAAAGGAAGCGACTTCCGGTTGATTCTTCATCGGTTGAAATATGGTGGACAAAAGGAAATTGGTGCAATTATGGGGCGGTATATGGCTGCCGAACTTTTGTCTTCCAATTTTTTTCAGGGAATTGATGTGATAATCCCCATACCGCTTCATAAGAAAAAACAGCAAATCCGTGGTTATAATCAGAGTGAGTGGATTGCCCGTGGTATTGCTGCTGTAACAGGAATACCCATCGATACAGAATCCATATTGCGTAAGAAAAATACGGAAACGCAAACGCGTAAATCTGTGTTTGAACGTCGGGATAATGTGGAAGGTATCTTCGAGCTTCAGCATCCCGAAACACTTGCCGGAAAACACATATTGATAGTTGACGATGTGTTGACCACTGGTTCTACTGCTCTGGCATGTGCTTCCTGCCTAGTGAATGTGGAAGGAATACGGATTAGTATATTGACGTTGGCAACGGCTTAAATTTGTTTCAAGAATGTATAAAGGGCTTCTCAAAGATGACTTTTTATAAAAAAAACGAGATTGAGAACCGAATGAATTAATAATTTCTTATATTTGCACTGTCGTAGATCGACATGTTTTTATGTTTTTGAAGAAAAAAAGCGTTTAGCTGATTTCTGTGCAAGCGAAAAGTCGAAAATTCAAATACGCACATGAAACAGTAAAATGCTCCTTGCGATATGCGGGGGGTGTTTCCTGTTTGTGCGTATAGGGCTTCGACTCCCTCGCTTGCGGATAGGCAAATGCCCTACCGCTTTTTTTGTATATACAGGGTTTGTAAAAGGGCGCAAACCATCATTTGTTATAAATGGAAAGAACAAAAAAGATATGCCCGCTTTCTCCTCAAAGCAATCGTGTGATTTGCTTGAGAATACCCTTCTTGGCTGCATCGCCATACAATCAAGAAATCATCCGGCTGGACATCTCTTATGGTATTCTTTCCTTCTTTTATGTATTTAAACCGATTTGAAATGAATGAAGATAGAGAAATAAACAGGTTCGGCTAAGACCCCAAGACGAGGTGGTTTATATCCAAACGGTAGGACTGCCTCGTCTATTTTTTCATTAAACAAATGAAGTGTCACGGCGAATCTATAGCAGCCAGTTGGTTGTGGTTTGCTATTTTTCGCCAAGATCTAATGTTATTTAAACTTTAAAGGCAAGTCAAATGGGACGGAGTGGTGTCTGACGGTTAAAAGGTCGAAAACATTACATTTATGTGTAACTACTTGCCTTTATCAAGAAACGATGATGTACGACCAGTATCAGAGGGGGACTAATGGATTTATCCGGGAGGTTCCCCTTATTCTTTCGTCTTTGTTCTCAAACTGATCCCCAAATCCCCAATATTCAGACTAAGCCGCCGTTTTCAAACTGAACCGCTGTCTTTGGAGTAGTAGCAAATCAGCGGGGATAAATTTTAGATTAGTCTGAAAAATCGGGGAACAGTTTAAAAGTTTGGGTAATGTGCTTTAGGGCAGCCTATACCAAAAAAGTTCGTTCCTGCACAGTTTTGAGCTAAACGAATGCATGCCTCGCCACCGTATCTCCGTTAGGTGTGCCAATAAGACTTTTTTAATTGCCCAAACAAATTATCTTTATTGCCTAGTCAGATTATCTCAATTAGCTACTTTTACTTCGTTCCACTATAATGGAACGAAATAAAAATAGCAAGTGGAACGAATCTGGATAGGCAAACGGATAAATAGAAATGCCCAATTGAAATCATTTCCTATGAATAGACGATTCGACTCATTCCATATGGGTTTTGAACAATTCGATGCTCTTTTCTATAACATGTTCAATTCTTCCAGCTCCTTCACTTTTCTTCTGTATTGCCGATAAACAAGGAGTTTGCAGGTGAATAGCCGCCCCTTCACCTTCTCTTCATCGTGAATCAAGTCAAATTGTTACTTTCAGATTCCACCATTGAGCAAGATTAGTAAAGCTATTTCGTAATTAGTTTCAACCCTATTTGAAACTAGATGTTTCTCGGTGTGAAACGGATTGTTTCAAGCCTTGAAACAATTTTTGAAACTAATCGCTACAGGAGAAGAGATGGTGAAGTTGTTACCCTTCACGCGCAAACTCCTTATTCATCAGAGAGACAGAGAAAAGATGAAGGGGGACATGGAAAAATGGAAAATAAATATCCAATAAGAGAATTTATTCGATTCTGTTGTGATTCAATACCACACCGGTTAATCACTATTTAATTCCTTTTTGTACCGATATGATGTACCTACTTTTAGAGATATGGTTGTTCTGAGCCAAATCCCACAAGATATATTATTAGTCCTTTGGATGATAAGAAAGGTGAATAAATAGAAAAGCCACCCTTCTAGGTGGCTTCTTTTTTGCTCTTCCTCTTGGACTTGAACCAAGGACCCTCTGATTAACAGTCAGATGCTCTAACCGACTGAGCTAAGGAAGAATGTTTGCAATCAAGATTTTCAACTTTGCTCTTCCTCTTGGACTTGAACCAAGGACCCTCTGATTAACAGTCAGATGCTCTAACCGACTGAGCTAAGGAAGAATGTTTTTCTCAATTGCGATGCAAAAGTACTAGGTTTTTTTGAAATATGCAATATCTTTGCAAAAAAAATATTAGGAATGGACAAAATAATAGGATTGGGCAACGCCCTGGTAGACGTACTCGCAACCCTGAAGGATGATACTCTTTTGGATGAAATGGGTTTACCCAAAGGAAGCATGCAGCTCATCGATGACGCTAAGTTACAGCAGATTAACACAAAATTTTCACAGATGAAAACCCACTTGGCAACAGGCGGATCGGCAGGAAATGCCATCCTCGGACTGGCTTGTTTGGGTGCTGGAACAGGGTTTATCGGAAAAGTGGGAAATGATAATTATGGAGAATTTTTTCGTGAAAATCTGCAGAAAAATAAGATTGAAGACAAATTATTGACCTCGGATCGACTGCCTTCCGGTGTGGCATCCACTTTTATTTCACCGGATGGAGAGCGCACTTTCGGAACCTATCTGGGAGCAGCGGCTTCTTTGAGAGCAGAGGAACTGACCTTGGATATGTTTAAAGGTTACGCGTACCTATTTATAGAAGGCTATCTTGTTCAGGACCACGAAATGATTCTTCACGCCATTGAACTGGCTAAAGAAGCCGGTTTGCAGATTTGTCTCGATATGGCTAGTTATAACATTGTGGCTAATGATCTGGAATTCTTCACCTTGTTAATAAACAAATATGTCGACATTGTCTTTGCAAACGAAGAGGAAGCGAAAGCCTTTACCGGCAAGGAGCCGGAGGAAGCTTTGAGAGTGATTGCCAAGAAATGCAGTATTGCTATTGTAAAAGTGGGGGCAAATGGTTCTTATATCCGCAAAGGGACAGAAGAAATAAAGGTTTCGGCCATTTCGGTTCAAAAAGTGGTAGATACTACCGGTGCCGGTGATTATTTTGCTTCCGGATTCTTATACGGATTGACTTGCGGATATTCGTTGGATAAATGTGCGAAAATAGGTTCTATTCTCTCGGGAAATGTTATTCAGGTAATCGGAACAACGATACCACAGGAACGTTGGGATGAAATTAAGTTAAATATTAACAGGATTCTGGCGGAATAACAAAGGATTGAGCTACTTTTACGACTCATTTAGATTGAAAGAGGTATGAAAAAATTGCTGAACAGGCAGATAGCTATTGTTGCAGTAGCGGTGATAGCAACAGTTGCTTTCTTTAGTTTCAAGAGTGGAGACGACCGTAATTTCCAGATTGCAAAGAATCTGGATATATTTAATGCGATTGTGAAAGAACTGGATATGTTCTATGTAGATACCATTGATCCGAATAAAACGATTCGGGAAGGAATCGATAATATGCTTTATACGCTGGATCCTTATACGGAATATTTCCCGGAAGAAGATCAGAGTGAACTGGAGCAGATGATTAAAGGATCATTTGGTGGGATGGGTTCTTACATTGCTTATAATACGAAACTAAAACGTTCGATGATTTCTGAACCTTTTGAGGGAACGCCTGCTGCAAAAGCCGGTCTGAAAGCGGGAGATATACTGATGGAGATTGACGGACAGGATCTTGCCGGTAAGAATAATGCGGAAGTCAGCCAGATGTTACGCGGACAGGCAGGTACCAGTTTTAAGCTAAAGATTGAGCGCCCGAATGAGAAAGGTGGACGTACGCCGATGGAGTTCACGATTGTACGTGAGTCTATTCAGAATCCGGCGATTCCTTATACTGCCGTATTGGATAATAATGTAGGTTACATTAGCCTTAGCACTTTTTCCGGCAACCCTTCCAAAGAGTTTAAGAAAGCATTTCTGGATTTGAAGAAACAGGGAGCTACTTCGTTGGTGATAGACCTCCGTAGTAATGGCGGTGGATTGCTGGATGAAGCAGTAGAAATTGCGAATTATTTCTTGCCGCGTGGAAAGGTGATTGTAACGACCAAAGGGAAAATCAAACAAGCTAGTAACACTTATAAGACATTGCGCGAGCCGTTGGACTTGGATATTCCGATTGCGGTATTGGTAAATAGTGGAACCGCTTCTGCTTCCGAAATCTTATCAGGTTCTCTGCAGGATCTCGACCGTGCCGTTATCGTTGGTAACCGTACCTTCGGAAAAGGACTGGTACAGGTTCCCCGCTCTTTGCCTTATGGCGGAACGATGAAAGTGACTACCTCCAAATATTATATTCCAAGTGGACGTTGTGTACAGGCTATTGACTACAAGCATCGTAATGAAGATGGAAGTGTAGGAACCATTCCTGACAGTTTGACTAAGGTATTCCATACGGCTGCCGGACGTGAAGTACGCGACGGAGGTGGTGTAATGCCGGATATTGTTATCAAACAGGAGAAATTACCGAATATCCTCTTCTATCTGGTACGCGATAATCTGATTTTTGATTATGCAACTCAGTATTGTTTGAAACATCCTACCATCGTTGCTCCGGAGAAGTTTGAGGTGACAGATGCCGATTATAATGATTTTAAAGCGTTGGTGAAGAAAGCTGATTTCAAATATGACCAGCAAAGCGAGAAAATTCTGAAAACGTTGAAAGAAGCTGCCGAGTTTGAAGGGTATATGGATGATGCTTCAGAGGAGTTCAAGGCACTTGAGAAGAAGTTAAATCATGATCTTGACCGCGACTTGGATTATTTCTCATCTGATATAAAGAAGATGATTGCTACTGAAATTATCAAGCGTTACTATTACCAACGTGGTAATATCATCCAGCAGTTGAAGGATGATGACGGTTTGAAGGAAGCGATGAAAATTCTGAATGATCCGGTGAAATATAAAGAAATGCTTAGTGCTCCGGCTGCTAAGGAATAAATGAATATATTTCAAACATAGATATATGCGGAAAACGCGGTTTTGTTACCAACAAGCCGCGTTTTCTGTATATCTATATTTAATTGTAAATAGTCATGTAAGGTCATGCCTGGACACAGATATTTGTGTCCTTAATCGATCTTTATTGACGAATCAAAGGTAGGGTAAAATAGAATCTGCTCCCCTGGCCTTCCTGGGAGCGCAACCAGATACGTCCACCCATCTTCTCTACTAACATTCTGCAAAGAGTTAATCCCAATCCTGTTCCCTGAACAAAATCGTCGACCTTTCCAAAGCGCCGGAAAATTGTGGCAATTCTTGCTGCCGGAATGCCGATGCCGCTATCTTTAACGTAGAACTCTACAAAATCCTCCTTTTCCCGATAGCCGAAATGAATTTCTCCTTTCGGGGTAAACTTCGTAGCGTTACTAAGCAAGTTACTTATAATTTGTATGATGCGATTCCAGTCTCCCGAAGTATACATGTCCGTATCTACGTCGTCCAGAATAAGTTTGACACCGTTTTGCGTCTTATGACAGAATTGTTGTTCCAGCTGCAGGCAGATATCTATTAATTTGATCGGGCGGATATTGAATTTTAGAGAATCAGCTTCAAGTGATGCCAGATCCAGAATATCATTGAATAGATTCAGCAGCATTTCCGAATTTCGTTCGATGATTTCCGAATATTGATTCTTCTCTTCTGCAGATGTTGCGTAAGTGATTAGTTTGGAGAATCCTACAATGGCATTGAGCGGGGTACGTATTTCATGACTCATGTTTGCCAGAAAAGCAGATTTCAATCGGTCCGACTCTTCCGCTTTGATTCTGGCAGCCTTTAGTTCTTTCTGTTGCTGGGCATTCGTCTGTTCCGCCTCCCATTGTTGGGATATATCACGGCACATACACAACAGATACTCTTTATCCAAAGGAAAGATACGGTTTTCGTAGTGATGTAAAACACCATTCAACATAAGATCGTGTCTGGCTGTTGAACTTTCTCCTGTGAGAATCACCTTATCCATATTCTTGCGGACACTTTCATAAGCCTCTTTGGGCAGAATGTCTTTTACGTTAGTGGTAGTGATATTGTTGGGGCTGATACCTTCTACGTGATTAGTTGCCGGAGAAGAAGCAAGCTCTATAATATTGGCGTCATGGTCGAAGACGGTGAGCATGTCAGGAAGAGCATCCAGTATCCGGGTACTATATTTATCACGAAAACGTCCTTTGGAGGGAGAGGAAGAATCTGAAGAATGAGAGGAAAGGAAATCTATTTTCTTCTCTAATTGTTCGATTATTTCTAAAAGATCCTCCTTTGTTTTGTTTTCGTAATTTCTCATAGAAGATTCATTATTATTCATTAGAATGTTGTAGAAGTTGTTTTATCTGTTGCAAATATAAAACAATATTCCGAGATGCTGACAGCCTCCCTAGTTATTATAATATAAAAAAAACGGATAGCTTTTGCCCTACTAATCAGAATATTCTATCTTTGCATCCATTATATATAAATGATTTACAATATGTCTACAGAATTATTCTCTACTCTGCCCTATAAGGTGGCAGATATTACACTTGCTGATTTCGGACGCAAGGAAATCGATTTGGCAGAAAAAGAAATGCCCGGCCTGATGGCTCTTCGCGAAAAGTATGGAGAATCCAAACCGTTAAAAGGTGCCCGCATTATGGGGTCGTTGCACATGACCATTCAAACGGCTGTGCTGATTGAAACATTAGTGGCTTTAGGAGCTGAAGTACGTTGGTGCTCTTGTAATATATATTCAACGCAGGATCATGCTGCTGCTGCGATAGCTGCTGCCGGTGTACCGGTATTTGCATGGAAGGGCGAGACTCTTGCCGATTATTGGTGGTGCACGTTGCAGGCATTGAGCTTTGACGGCGGCAAGGGACCGAATGTGATTGTAGATGATGGCGGTGACGCGACAATGATGATCCACGTGGGTTATGATGCTGAAAATAATGCTGCCGTATTGGATAAGGAAGTACACGCGGAGGATGAAATAGAACTGAATGCTATCTTGAAGAAAGTGTTGGCAGAAGACAGTACTCGCTGGCATCGCGTAGCGGAAGAAGTGCGTGGCGTATCTGAAGAGACTACGACAGGCGTACACCGTTTGTATCAGATGCAGGAAGAAGGCAAATTGCTGTTCCCGGCATTCAATGTAAACGACTCGGTAACGAAATCTAAGTTTGATAATCTGTACGGTTGCCGCGAATCGTTGGCCGACGGAATCAAGCGTGCAACAGATGTGATGATTGCCGGAAAAGTAGTAGTGGTATGCGGTTATGGTGATGTGGGTAAAGGCTGTTCTCACTCCATGCGTTCTTATGGAGCGCGGGTGCTCGTGACGGAGGTAGACCCGATCTGTGCACTGCAGGCTGCAATGGAAGGTTTCGAAGTAGTGACGATGGAAGAGGCTTGTCTGGAAGGTAACATCTTCGTGACTACGACAGGTAATATCGATATTATCCGTATCGACCACATGGAGAAAATGAAAGGCCAGGCTATCGTTTGCAACATCGGCCATTTCGATAATGAAATTCAGGTAGATGCTTTGAAACATTATCCGGGCATCAAATGTGTGAACATCAAACCACAAGTAGACCGTTATTATTTCCCGGATGGACATAGCATTATCTTGTTGGCCGACGGTCGTCTGGTAAATCTGGGATGTGCAACAGGACACCCGTCATTCGTGATGAGTAATTCATTTACCAATCAGACATTGGCGCAGATAGAACTGTTCAACAAGAAATATGATATCAATGTATATCGCTTGCCGAAGCATCTGGACGAGGAAGTGGCTCGCCTGCATCTTGAAAAGATCGGTGTGAAACTGACTAAGCTGACTCCCGAACAGGCCGCTTATATTGGTGTATCGGTGGACGGACCTTATAAAGCAGATCATTATAGATACTAATTTGATTTACGATTAGACGATTTACCATTTACGATTGATAAATAAGGGAGATCGATATTCCACTGTTATCAATTGTAAATGTTAGATTGTCCGGTCGTATTTATTTTTATATTCAAACTTCAATCGTAAATAGTAAATCGTGTCATCGTAAATGAAAAAGTTTCTTCCTGACTTAATAGCCATTCTGGCTTTTATCATTCTTTCTTTCGCCTATTTTTTTCCGGCTGATATCGAAGGTCGTATCTTGTTTCAGCATGACACGGCTGCCGGAGTCGGTGCAGGACAAGAATCGAAAGAGTATCTCGAGCGTACCGGAGAACGTACGCGCTGGACAAACTCGATTTTTGGAGGTATGCCTACTTATCAGATGTCTCCGAGTTACGACTCGACAACGTCCCTGAAAGGGGTGGAGAAGGTTTATCGCCTCTTTCTCCCGGATTATGTAGTGCTGACTTTTATCATGATGCTGGGATTCTATATCCTCTTGCGGGCGTTTGGAATATCGGCCTGGCTGGCAGGATTAGGCGGAGTGATATGGGCATTCTCTTCCTATTTCTTCATTCTGATACCGTCAGGGCATATTTGGAAGTTTGTGACATTGGCTTATATACCACCTACGATTGCAGGTGTCGTTCTGGCTTACCGGAAGAAATACCTGTTGGGCGGAATCGTTACGGCCCTGTTCATCGCCCTTCAGATTCAGTCGAATCACATTCAGATGAGCTATTATTTCATGTTTGTGATTCTGTTTTTTGTAGGAGCTTACTTTGAAGATGCTTACAAAAAGAAAGAATTGCCTCATTTCTTCAAGGCTAGCGGGGTTTTAGCACTGGCTGCCGTGGTAGGAGTCTGCATCAATATTTCCAATCTGTATCATACGTATGAATATAGTAAGGAGACGATGCGTGGCAAGAGCGAATTGAAGCAGGAGGGAGCTGCTGCCAGTCAGACTAGTAGCGGATTGGATCGTGATTATATAACCAACTGGAGTTATGGTATCGGTGAAACGTTGACGTTGCTGGTTCCGAATGTAAAGGGGGGAGGATCAGGATCTACGATGTCACAGAGCGAAGCTGCTATGGCAAAGGCCAATCCAATGTATAACGGTATTTACTCACAGTTACCTCAATATTTCGGTGAGCAGCCGTGGACAGCCGGTCCGGTATATGTGGGGGCATTTGTGATGTTCCTCTTTGTATTGGGGTGCTTTATAGTGAAAGGTCCTCTTAAATGGGCGCTGCTGGGAGCTACTATCTTCTCGATTCTGCTTTCATGGGGAAAGAATTTCATGGGGCTGACGGACTTCTTTATCGATTATGTCCCGATGTATAATAAGTTCCGCGCTGTATCTTCTATTCTGGTAATAGCTGAATTTACAATACCTTTGTTGGCGATTTTTGCCTTGAAAGAGATTTTGAGTAAACCGGATATGCTGAAACAGGAAAAGAACTGTAGAGGAGTGATTGCTGCGTTGGTACTAACTGCCGGTGTTGCGTTCATTTTAGCTGTCGCCCCGGGCGCTTTCTTCTCCAGCTTTATAACGGCACAGGAGATGACTGCTTTGAAACAAGCACTTCCTGCCGAACATTTGGCTTCGTTTGTGGCCAATCTGACTGAAATGCGCGAAGCCATTATTGCTTCGGATGCATGGCGCAGCTTCTTTATTATAGTGATCGGTTGCCTGTTCTTATTCTTGTATCAACTGCGGAAGTTGAAAGCCTCTTTCACACTGGCGGGTATTGCGCTTTTGTGTCTGATAGATATGTGGAGTGTCAATAAACGCTATTTGAATGACGAACAGTTCGTGCCGAAGTCGAAGCGGTCAGAAGCATTCGTGAAAACACAGGCGGATGAGATTATTCTTCAGGATACGACTCCGAATTATCGTGTACTGAATTTCATCGGTTTCCCCGGTAATACATTTAATGAAAACAATACAGCATATTGGCATAAGAGTGTCGGTGGCTATCATGCAGCGAAACTTCGCCGCTATCAGGAAATGATAGACCATCACATCGTGCCCGAAATGAAAGAAACTTATCAGGCTGTGGCTACTGCCGGTGGACAGATGGACAGTGTGGATGCTTCTAAATTCCGTGTACTGAATATGCTGAATACCAAATACTTCATTTTCCCTGCCGGAGAGCAAGGGCAGGCTGTTCCTGTCATGAATCCTTATGCATACGGTAATGCATGGTTCGTAGATAAGGTGCAGTATGTAAATAATGCAAATGAAGAAATAGATGCTTTGAACGATATTCTTCCAACGGAAACAGCCGTAGTGGATGTGAAGTTTAAAGAACAGCTGAAAGGTGTGACAGAAGGATATAAAGATTCACTATCTACCATCCAGTTAACCAGTTACGAGCCAAATCGTTTGGTTTATAAGGCCTCCACTCCTAAAGACGGAGTTGTTGTTTTCTCTGAAATATATTATCCGGGATGGCAGGTGACTATCGATGGCCAGCCGGTGGATATTGCCCGTGCAGACTATATCTTGCGTGCGATAAATATGCCGGCAGGGGAACATACCATCGAGATGTGGTTTGATCCGCAAAGCATACACGTCACGGAAAGTATTGCTTATGCAGCATTGGCTTTATTGTTAATCGGAGTTATGCTTCTTGCGTGGACGCAGCGGAGCAAGATAGCGAAGAAGTCCTAAGCGAAATAAAATAGTACGTAAACCTGTTGTGTATCATAAGGTTATTAAATAAGGGCGGCTCTCTTCCTCGCGAAGAGAGCCGCTACTTTACATTCACTAAAAAAATTATGAAAAACAAACGCTATTATTCATAGAAACATATTAAGTGTGATATTTAGAAGCTTTTTTGTTCAAAGTCCGGACCCTTGTCAGGATGATTATCTTTGTGCATTCTTCTTTGAGAAGCTTTTTTACGTGCGGAATTTTGTTCGGCCTGCCATTTCTCATACTGTTCTTTTGTCAGAATCTTTTTTATTTTCTTTTCTTTGGTTTCTGCGGCTTTCTTTTGTGAGTCGGCAGAATTGGTATCTCTGCTCATCATCGGACCACCTCCCATTCTGCCCGGGAAACCATCTTCTCCCATCATTGGCGGTTGTCCTCCACCCATTGGCGGACGTCCTCCCCGCATACCGGGACCTTCTCCCATTGGTGGGCGATAGTCATCCGAATTTTGCATAGCCTTGAAAAATGCTTTTTGCTCTTTCAGGTTCAGCTTATATATTTTCTTATATTGTTTATCTGTCAGTTGGAGCAACTTATTCATTTGCTCTGTCATCTGGGTTGCTACCTTCTCTGGATTCAGAACTTCGCGTGGAAGATGCTTTTCTTGTTGCTGCCTTTCTTGCGGCTCATTGGCTTCTTGTGCATCTATAAAACCTGCACAGCATGTTAAGCTGACTGCCAATCCTATCAATTTCATGTTTTTTCTCATTTCTCTTACTGCTTTTATTTGTTTTAATATCTCAAAGCTAAGTAGATACTGGAGCAGATAAAAATAAAATCGACTAAGGGTGGAGATTTGTCTATCAAATGCCTGACTTTTCTTCGTCCGATGGGTTTATGCTATTATGCTTTGGGGTGGAGGAAGGTTCCCCGCCTTGAAACTACAACAGTAACCTATTACCATTCTGAAAATACGATGAATAAAGGGTTTGATAATATAGGTGATAGGTTGAAAGAGGATTCTTGTTTTTATCTATGAGAGTGACTGTCCATTCATTTACCCATTGAAAAAGGAAAATATGAATATAAACAAATAGTTTGTGGATAGTCTCATTATGCTATAAGCTGCTAAATTTGTAGCCAATAATAGAGCATATATTATGAAAAGACTACTATTCATTTTTTCCTTTTTTTTCTTGTTCGTGTTAAACGGAAAAACACAGGAGGTAGAGATTCTGACATTAGAGGATTGCCTCCGCATTGGTATTGACAATAACTTGTCGCTAGAAGGAAAACGTAAAGAAATACAAAGAAGTAAGTATGGCGTATCTGAAAACCGTTCGAAGCTGTTGCCGCAAATAAATGCGATAGCCGGTTATAGTAACAATTTTGATCCTCCGGTGTCCGTCACAGACGGATCATCTTACGGTGTTCCTTATAATATAACGCAGACGCTGCAACATTCTGCTAATGCAGGACTGGAAATGCAGATGCCGCTTTTCAATCAGACTCTTTATACTTCTATGTCCATAGCTAAAGTGATGGAAGAAATCAGTCGTCTGTCTTATGGAAAAGCCAGGGAAGATGTTATTCTTCAAATCAGTAAGATGTATTATCTCGGACAGGTCACGGCCGAACAAATCATGCTGATAAAAGCTAATATCACCCGTCTGGAGGAATTGAGAGATATTACACAGGCTTTCTTCGATAACGGAATGTCTATGGAAGTCGATCTGAAAAGAGTCAATATCAATTTGGAAAATCTGAAGGTGCAATATGACAATGCACAAGCAATGATGAAACAGCAATTGAATATGCTGAAATACATTATGGATTATCCGGCTGAAAAGGAAATCGCGCTGACACCGGTAAATACCGATAGCATTACTACGGTAGCCCTGACCGGCTTGTCGGAAAATATCTATGAACTTCAACTCTCACAATCGCAAGTGCAACTGGCGGAACGGCAAAAGAAGATCATTACTAATGGATATATCCCTTCTCTTAGTCTGACAGGTAGCTGGCGATATGCTGCATATACGGATAAAGGTTATCATTGGTTCCACTCCGGTCCGTCCAATCAATGGTTTCGTTCCTATGGAGTGGGGCTAACCTTGCGTATTCCGATTTTCGACGGACTGGATAAAACCTATAAAATAAAGAAGGCGATGATCGATATAGAGAACAAAAGGCTGGCATGGGAAGATGCCCGGAAGAATCTGCAAACTCAATATCTGAATGCTGTGAACGACCTGATGAACAATCAGCGTAACTTTAAGAAACAGAAGGATAACTACTTGCTTGCCGAAGATGTGTACGCAGTCACTTCCGACCGTTACCGGGAAGGCATTGCTTCTATGACGGAAGTGCTGCAAGATGAAATGCAGATGAGCGAAGCTCAAAACAACTATATCAGCGCACATTATAACTATCGGGTGACTAACCTGATGCTGCTTAAACTGACCGGACAAATAGAATCATTAGTCAAATAATACGCAAATAACAATCATAAATATGGAAACAATGGAAAATAACCTTCCTTCCGCTACTCATCAGGAGAAAGCAAAAAAAATGAAGAAACTTCGTCGCTGGCAGATTGCTATCAGCCTTTTCGGAGTGGCTATTATTGTTTGGGGAGTGATTGAAGTGATCTGCCTTTTTTTGAATTATAGCCAGACGGAGACTAGTAACGATGCACAAATAGAACAATATGTGTCTCCTATCAATCTACGTGCTTCAGGTTACATTGACAAAATCTACTTTACAGAACATCAGGAGGTACATAAAGGAGATACTTTGCTGGTACTGGATGATCGTGAATATAAAATTCGCGTAATGGAGGCTGAAGCTGCCTTGAAGGATGCGCAAGCCGGTGCGACCGTCATCAATGCTACACTCAATACCACGCAGACAACAGCATCTGTTTACGATGCGTCTATTGCCGAGATTGAAGTACGGTTGGCGAAACTGGAAAAAGACCGGAAACGATATGAGAACCTCGTGAAACGAAATGCGGCTACTCCTATCCAACTTGAACAGATTGTCACTGATTATGAAGCTACGCGTAAGAAGCTGGAAGCTACGAAAAGGCAGAAAAAAGCAGCTCTTTCCGGTGTAGATGAAGTGTCCTACCGTCGCATGAATACCGAAGCGGCTATTCAAAGAGCAACAGCTGCGCTTGAAATGGCTCGGTTGAATCTTTCCTATACGGTTGTAATAGCTCCTTGTGACGGAAAGCTCGGTCGTCGCTCATTAGAGGAAGGACAGTTTATTTCGGCAGGGCAGACCATCACCTATATTCTTCCCGATACCCAGAAATGGATCGTTGCCAATTATAAGGAGACACAAATCGAGAACCTGCATATCGGACAGGAAGTATTTGTCACAGTAGATGCCATTAGCGATAAAGAGTTTAAAGGCAAAGTCACCTCTATATCAGGAGCTACCGGATCTAAATATTCATTAGTGCCGACGGATAATTCGGCAGGTAATTTTGTGAAGATTCAGCAACGTATTCCCGTACGAATCGATTTCACCGATTTATCGAAAGAAGATAACGAACGATTAGCAGCAGGCATGATGGTAGTAGTGAAAGCCAGACTCTAATCCCTCCGCCTCTTCTGTCTATATACAGTGCCTTATAATTTTTAATTTATATTTTTAATTAGTCCGATGCCCTCTTATCCTAAAAATTATCCTTTCTATAGTTGGATGCCCAAGCCGTTGGGTATTATCATTCTGTTATTTTTCTTTCTGCCGATTCTTACGGTAGGCGGGGTTTATTCGGTGAATAGCACTGAAATGATGAGCGGGCTTGGCATTATATCCGAGCATATCCAGTTTGCCAACTTTGTTACTTCTATTGGTATGGCAGCCTTTGCTCCTTTCTTATATCAGTTGGTGTGTGTGCGGCGGGAGAAGATGATGTGTGTTGTCGGGTTTGCGTTCATGTATATATTCAGTTATATCTGTGCAAAGACAGACAGCGTTTTTCTGTTGGCGCTTTGTAGTCTTCTGACGGGTTTCTTGCGTATGGTACTGATGATGGTCAATCTGTTCACACTCATTTGGTATGCGGGTGGAATGGAAGCTACCCGCAATATTACTTCGGGGTTGGAGCCGAAAGATACTGCCGGTTGGAATAAATTGGACATTGAAAGATGTGTGAGTCAGCCGGCTGTTTATCTGTTTTTTATGATTCTGGGACAGTCGGGCACAGCATTGACGGCTTGGCTGTCCTTTGAATATGAGTGGAAATATGTGTATTACTTTATGATGGGGATTCTCCTGATCTCTATTTTGCTCTTGTTTATTACCATGCCGAATTATAAGTTTCCCGGAAGGTTTCCTATTAATTTCCGTAAGTTCGGCAATGTCACTGCATTTTGCATCTCGCTGACTTGTCTCACGTATGTGCTGGTTTATGGAAAAGTACTCGACTGGTATGATGACGAATCTATCCGTTGGGCGACAGCTGTAAGTATTCTGTTTGCGGGAATTTTTCTATATATGGACGTAACGCGCCGGTCGCCTTATGTTTTGCTGGATGCGTTCAAACTGCGTACTATACGTATGGGAGCATTACTTTACTTATTATTGATGGTGATAAACTCCAGTGCTATGTTTGTCAATGTGTTTGCAGGAGTGGGGATGCATCTCGATAATCTGCAAAATGCTTCATTAGGTAATTGGTGTATGGTAGGTTATGCTATTGGCGCCGTGATTGCTATGGTGTTGGGAGGTAAAGGGATACATTTTAAGTATCTGTTTGCGATGGGATTCTTCTTCCTGTCTTTATCAGCTGTTTTCATGTATTTCGAGGTACAGACTGCAGGAGTTTACGAGCGTCTGAAATATGCAGTTATCATCCGTGCCACAGGCATGATGATTCTGTATGCGCTGACGGCTGCTTATGCCAATCAACGTATGCCTTTTAAATATCTTTCCACCTGGATCTGTATTATGCTTACTGTGCGTATGGTTGTGGGACCGAGTATTGGCGGAGCAATTTATACAAATGTTTTGCAGGAGCGGCAACAACACTATATAACCCGTTATGCGCAAAATGTAGACCTGCTTAATCCGGATGCTTCCACTTCCTTCCTTGGTACGGTACAGGGTATGAAATATCAGGGAAAGAGTGAGACGGAAGCCCGTAACATGGCTGCTATATCTACCAAAGGGCGTATTCAGGTGCAGGCCACGCTCTCTGCGCTCAAAGAGATGGCGGGATGGACAATTTATGGTGGATTAATTTGTATGATATTTGTGCTTGTTGTTCCTTATCCTAAACGAAAATTGCTAACTTAGCGTCGTTTTTGATAATGATCTGTTAATATATTAGTATGATGAATAGCGGACAAGATCGTTTATTGCAGTTTGATCGCGATTTGTTAAGTGGGAAAAATATATGTAGCTCCGAAGGGATATTTGTAAATTTTCCACCCTCACTGAAGAAAACTTTCCAAATGAAAGGACTGGGGCTGGTTATTTGCCGCCAGGGTAATTTCCAGTTTTCGCTTAATCAGAAAAAGCATTTCGCTGAAGCGGGCGAAAGTTTGTTTATTCCCGAAGATGGCGAGTTTCAGGTTTTGCAAGAGTCGGAAGACATGGAGGTGCAGATTTTGATCTATCAGATAGAACCTATCCGGGATATTATGGGGAATCTGGTTGTTTCCATGTATATGTATTCCCGCCTTACTCCCGAAGAACCTTCTTGTGTCTGGTCTACTGGTGAGGAAGAAGAAATAGTAAAGTATATGTCTTTATTGGACAATGTGTTGCAGTCGGAGGAGAATTCATTTAAACTTTATGAGCAGAAATTACTTCTACTTGCATTGACGTACAGGATTTGTTCCATTTATAACCGCAAACTCGTTAATGACGGGCGGGAAGTGGGAGGACGCAAAAACGAAGTCTTTATTCATTTGATCCAGTTGATCGAAAAATATTATATGCAGGAACGCGGCGTTGAGTTTTATGCGGATAAATTGTGTTTGTCTCCTAAATATCTTTCTGTCGTTTCTAAGAGTATTTGCGGATATACCGTGCAGGAACTTGTATTCAAAGCGATCATTCGTAAGAGTATTTCGTTACTTAAAAATACGCAGAAGGATATTCAGGAGATTTCAAATGCCTTCGGCTTCCCCAATGCCTCTTATTTCGGTACGTTCTTTAAGAAACAGGTTGGGGTTTCACCGCAGCAATATCGGAAGAATCTTTAAGCGTTTATTCTTTTTCACCATAGGCAAGGTCGCCTGCGTCACCCAATCCCGGAACAATATAAGAATGTTCATTGATTTCCGGATCAATGGCAGCGCACCAAATGGTTGTCTTGTCTTCAGGAAATACATTCTTTATATGGTCAATGGCCTTTTGGCTGGCAATAATGGAAGCAACGTGAATTTCAGCGGGATGACCTTTCGTCAACATTGCCTGGTAACTTAGTTCCATACTGCCTCCTGTTGCTAACATAGGATCGGTGATAATCAGCGTTTTGTCATCAATGCGGGGAGAAGCGATATATTCTATGTGTATATCGAATTTTAGCGTATCTTTATATTTGCGGTAAGCGGAAACAAACGCATTCTCCGCTCCGTCGAAATAACTAAGGAAACCTTGATGGAAAGGCAGACCTGCACGCAGGATCGTACTGATTACTAAATTGTTGTCCGGCGTACTGACCGGAGCGATTCCCAGTGGTGTCTGGATGTTCTTTACCGAGTATTTAAACTCTTTACTCATTTCATAAGCCATGATTTCTCCGATCCGTTCGATGTTACGGCGGAAACGCAGGCGGTCGTTCTGAACTTCTACATTTCTAATTTCGGATATGTACTGGTTTAGAATCGAATTAGTTTGGCCAAAATCAATTACTTTCATATTATATTTTAATCAGATTTTAATCTCATTTTCACAGCATTGCTAGCATACTGACTTGCAAAGTAAACGATAATCTTTCAAATTGCAATATTCAGTTTGCAGATATTGTTAGGAATTTATAAAAGAGTTTCAATTAGGGAAAAATTTCTCTAATACCTTCTTCCTTTCCAAAGAAAGTATTACTTTTGTAGCCGGATTTACAAGGGACTATCCAAAGCTCCCCATGTTAAGGTGAAAAGAGATAGAAAACAAAATACCAATTTTAATTAATTCAAAGAAAATGGCAAATTTAGATTTAAGCAAGTACGGCATCACAGGTGTGACCGAGATTTTGCACAATCCGTCTTATGATGTTTTGTTCGCTGAAGAAACAAAACCGAGTCTGGAAGGCTTTGAAAAAGGTCAAGTAACTGAATTAGGCGCTGTGAACGTGATGACAGGTATCTATACCGGTCGTTCTCCTAAAGATAAATTCTTCGTTAAGAATGAAGCTTCTGCTGATTCTGTATGGTGGACTTCTGAAGATTACAAAAACGACAACAAACCATGTACTGAAGAAGCTTGGGCTGACTTGAAAGCTAAAGCTGTAAAACAACTTTCCGGCAAACGTTTGTTCGTTGTTGATACTTTCTGTGGTGCTAACGAAGCTACTCGTATGAAAGTACGTTTCATCATGGAAGTAGCTTGGCAGGCTCACTTCGTAACTAACATGTTCATCCGCCCGACTGCTGAAGAACTTGCTAACTACGGAGAACCTGATTTCGTATGTTTCAACGCTTCTAAAGCAAAAGTTGACAACTACAAAGAACTGGGCTTGAACTCTGAAACTGCTACAGTATTCAACCTGAAGACTAAAGAACAAGTAATCCTGAATACTTGGTACGGTGGTGAAATGAAGAAGGGTATGTTCTCTATCATGAACTACATGAACCCGCTTCGTGGTATCGCTTCTATGCACTGTTCTGCTAACACTGATATGGAAGGAACTAGCTCTGCTATCTTCTTCGGATTGTCTGGTACAGGTAAGACTACTTTGTCTACTGACCCGAAACGTAAATTGATCGGTGACGACGAACACGGATGGGATAACGAAGGTGTATTCAACTACGAAGGTGGTTGCTACGCTAAGGTTATCAACCTGGATAAAGAAAGTGAACCGGATATCTACAATGCTATCAAACGTGACGCTTTGCTTGAAAACGTAACTGTTGATGCTAACGGTAAGATTGATTTCACAGATAAGAGCGTGACTGAAAACACTCGTGTTTCTTATCCTATCTATCACATCGAAAACATCGTTAAACCGGTGTCTAAAGGTCCTCATGCAAAACAAGTTATCTTCTTGTCTGCTGATGCATTCGGTGTATTGCCTCCAGTATCTATCTTGAACCCGGCACAGGCTCAATACTACTTCTTGTCTGGATTTACAGCTAAATTGGCTGGTACAGAACGTGGTATCACTGAACCGACTCCGACATTCTCTGCTTGCTTCGGTGCTGCTTTCTTGTCATTGCATCCGACTAAATATGCAGAAGAACTGGTTAAGAAGATGGAGATGACTGGTGCTAAAGCATACTTGGTTAACACTGGATGGAATGGTTCCGGCAAACGTATCTCTATCAAAGATACTCGTGGTATCATCGATGCTATCCTTGATGGTTCTATTGACAAAGCTCCTACTAAGGTTATTCCTTTCTTCGACTTTGTTGTTCCTACAGAACTTCCGGGTGTTGATCCGAAGATCCTTGACCCACGCGACACTTACGAATGTGCTTGCCAATGGGAAGAAAAAGCTAAAGATTTGGCTGGACGTTTCATCAAGAACTTCGCTAAATTTACTGGTAACGAAGCTGGTAAGGCTTTGGTTGCTGCTGGTCCGAAACTCTAATTGGAGAATCAGATATAATATGGAAGGTGGTTCGATTTCGAACCGCCTTTTTTGTTTATGCCTGTGCCTTTCTATGAGAATAAATGCTGTTTGTTTAAAACTTTTCCCTATATTTGCCAAAACAGGAGTACTAACCTTTAAAGGCGGTTATGGTATATCTAGCTACTGACAAACAGACCTATGCGGATCTAAGCATTACAGAGACTGCTAATAATGAGCAATTTCTTTTCTCTTTGTTTTCCAAAACAGAGACAAAAGAAGGAAAAGCGCTGATGTTGAACTGGATTATGTATCCGCTAAGTGATTTGGGGGAAATCCGTAAAAGACAGGAGGCTATTGTCTGGGATGCTTTGCCCGAACTTCTTTTGAATGAAGAAGAGCTGGATTTTATTGAGTATTACCTGGCTTATCGTGACCAGATACGGGAAGCTCATATTTTACTTTCATGTGCTACTGTTATCGACCGTCTGGTGCGATATGATTCGACCCGTTATGTGATCTGCAGAGGGGTGAAATTAGTGGTTCATCTCTTGCATTGTCTGAAGGAATGGGCGACAGAACTACCACAGGGCGCCCCGCAACTCATGAAAGAATCTGCTGCTATGATTGATAATATTCTCCATGGAAGTGAATTGGAGGAAGTATTGGAGCAGACCTCTGATGAGGAAAAACGACTATCTAACTTTGTCATAGACAAATTCGATTATCTGTTCCGGTGTACTCGGTTGTTATCTTTGAAGGAACTTCTGTCTGTTATATATCTACTTGATGTTTGCCGTACAGCTCACCGGGTGGCAAAAGAGAAGAACTTCTGTTGTATGCCGGTAATGGTACTGACAATGGACTTCTCGGTGGAGGGAGTCGTTCATCCTTTTGTGAAAGATGCGCAGCCAAACAGTTGGCAGATGTCCCGGGGAAATATATGCATTTTTACAGGCTCTAATATGGCGGGAAAGTCAACAACTTTAAAGGCATTGACCTTGGCTGTCTGGTTGGCACATTGCGGTTTGCCTGTTCCTGTGAAATCAATGATTTGTCCTCTTTACGAGGGG
Organism: Bacteroides sp. OF03-11BH; assembly: GCF_003604005.1. Lineage (NCBI taxonomy): Bacteria > Pseudomonadati > Bacteroidota > Bacteroidia > Bacteroidales > Bacteroidaceae > Bacteroides > Bacteroides sp. OF03-11BH. The sequence continues at coordinate 103,052 of NZ_QTMW01000005.1, forward strand.
ATTTATACCTCTATTAATCTGCCGGATTCTTTGCGGGACGGACGAAGTCATTTTATGGCGGAAGTACTCCGTATTAAAGAAGTGATGCAAAAAGCTGTGACCGGAAAACGCTGTTTGGTGGTATTAGATGAGATGTTTCGCGGGACGAATGCTAAAGATGCGTTTGAAGTCTCCGTTGCCGTCAATGAATTACTGAAAAGCTTCTCTCATTGTCATTTCTTGATATCGACACATATTTTGGAATATGCGAAAGTCTTTGAAAAGGATTCTTCCTGTTGCTTTTATTATATGGAAGCAGAAATTATTGATGATGCGTTTGTCTGTCCTCATCGGTTGTTGTCAGGGATTTCAGAGGCCAGAGTCGGGTATTGGGTCGTGAAAAAAATACTGTCGGATGGTTTGATGTAATTTTACCTCATTATAGAGGTTGTTGAGATTCTGTTTTATTTTTATTAGATATATATTTTGACTACTTTTGTACAGACTATAAATAGGTTATTAATCTTAAATAACGACGCGACGACCATGAAGAATTTTTATTTCCTTCTTATTAGTTCCCTATTCCTTACCTCCGGGCTTTATGCGGGAGAAACAGATTATACTCAAGGACTTTCCATCTGGTTTGATACTCCGAATACTTTGCAGGGATATGCTGCCTGGTATGGCGGAAGACCGGATTTGTGGAAAGATGAAAATAAACCGGTAACAGCAGGAAGCGGACATAACCTGGATGCCAGTTGGGAGTCACAGTCATTGCCTATTGGTAACGGTAGCCTCGGCGCAAATATTATGGGATCGGTGGAAGCCGAACGTATCACTTTCAATGAAAAAACGCTTTGGCGCGGTGGTCCGAACACAGCGAAAGGTGCGGACTATTATTGGAATGTCAATAAACAATCGGCCCATCTTTTAGATGAAATACGCAAAGCATTTACAGAGGGAGATCAGAAAAAGGCTGAAATGCTAACGCGACAGAACTTCAATAGTGAAGTTTCGTATGAAGCTGACGGAGAAAATCCTTTCCGTTTCGGTAGCTTTACTACAATGGGAGAGTTTTATGTAGAAACCGGACTGAATATGATAGGAATGAGCGATTATAAGCGCATTCTTTCTTTGGATTCGGCTATGGCAGTCGTACAATTCAAAAAGGATCGTGTGGCTTATCAACGCAATTTTTTTATCTCTTACCCCGCCAATGTAATGGTGGTACGTTTCAGCGCGGATCAATCGGGGAAACAAAATCTGGTTTTCAGTTATGCGCCCAATCCCCTGTCTACCGGCAGCATGGTTTCTGATGGAAATAAAGGACTGGTTTACACAGCTTCTTTGGATAATAATGGAATGAAGTATGTTGTGCGCATCCAGGCAGAAACAAAAGGAGGAACACTGTCTAATGCAGATGGAAAGTTGACGGTGAAGGATGCAGACGAAGTTGTATTTTATATCACAGCGGACACTGACTATAAGATTAACTTTGATCCGGATTTCAAAGATCCGAAAACATATATAGGCGTTAATCCCGAAGAAACGACAAAGCAGTGGATGAATAATGCAGTGGCGCAGGGATATACAGCTTTATTCAATCAACATTATAATGATTATGCTACTCTGTTCAACCGGGTTCGGCTGAATCTGAACCCAGCGGTGAAAGGAGTGAATCTGCCTACTTCCCAACGTCTGAAAAATTATCGGAAAGGACAGCCGGATTATTATCTGGAAGAGTTGTATTATCAATTTGGACGTTATCTTCTGATTGCCAGTTCCCGTCCGGGCAATATGCCTGCTAATCTACAGGGGATTTGGCACAATAATGTCGATGGACCGTGGCGTGTGGATTATCATAATAACATCAATATCCAGATGAATTATTGGCCTGCTTGTTCTACCAACTTGAATGAGTGCGTGCTTCCGTTGATTGACTTTATCCGTACACTGGTGAAACCGGGGGAGAAGACTGCACAAGCTTATTTCGGAGCAAGAGGATGGACGGCATCTATCTCCGGCAATATTTTCGGCTTTACCACTCCGTTGGAAAGTCAGGATATGTCGTGGAACTTCAATCCGATGGCAGGTCCCTGGCTGGCTACTCATATATGGGAGTATTACGACTATACAAGAGACTTGAAATTTCTGAAAGAAACCGGCTATGAACTAATTAAGAGTAGTGCGGATTTTGTAGTCGATTACCTGTGGCATAAGCCGGATGGAACCTATACGGCTGCTCCGTCCACTTCGCCCGAGCATGGTCCTATCGATCAGGGAGCTACTTTTGTGCATGCCGTAGTGCGTGAAATTCTGATGGATGCGATTGAAGCAAGTAAAGTGTTGGGTGTAGATAAGAAAGAACGTAAGCAATGGGAGCATGTGCTTGCCAATCTCGTTCCCTATCAAATAGGTCGTTATGGTCAGTTGATGGAATGGTCGGTGGATATTGATGATCCGAAAGATGAACATCGTCATGTGAATCATCTGTTCGGCCTGCATCCGGGACATACTGTTTCTCCGGTCACTACTCCCGAACTGGCGAAAGCTGCTAAAGTGGTATTGGTGCATCGTGGTGATGGTGCTACCGGTTGGAGTATGGGTTGGAAGTTGAATCAGTGGGCGCGTTTGCAGGATGGTAATCATGCTTATACTTTATTCGGCAATTTATTGAAGAACGGAACCATGGATAATTTGTGGGATACGCATCCGCCTTTCCAAATTGATGGGAACTTTGGTGGGACAGCGGGAATCATCGAAATGCTGCTCCAAAGTCACATGGGCTTTATTCAATTATTACCGGCTTTGCCGGATGCATGGAAAGACGGTTCTATCAGTGGTATCTGTGCAAAAGGAAATTTTGAGGTGGATGTGATCTGGGAGAATCATCAATTGAAAGAAGCTGTTGTACGCTCTAATGCAGGAGGCGACTGTGTCATAAAGTATGCGGATCAGACTATCTCCTTTAAAACTGTGAAAGGACGCAGTTATCAGATTGGATATGATGCAGCCAAAGGGCTCATTAAAAAATAAACACAAAATATCGGAAAATTAGAAAGAAAGGATGGTACTGGAGTATTTAAAATTATTCGTGACATTTGCGAAGATTGGAATGTTTACTATTGGTGGCGGTTATGCCATGATTCCGTTGATTGAACGGGAGATTGTTAACAAGCAATGGATGAATAAAGAAGAATTTATGGAGATGTTTGCTTTGACGCAGTCGCTTCCGGGTGTGTTTGCAGTGAATATTTCTATTTTTGTAGGATATAAGTTGTATAAGGTGGGTGGTAGCCTGGTGTGTGCATTGGCTACGATTCTTCCCTCTTTCGTTATCATGATGCTGATAGCCATGTTTTTTGCACAGTTTCAGGATAATGAAGTGATGATTCGTATCTTTAATGGAATACGTCCTGCCGTGGTAGCATTGATTCTGTTTCCTTGCATTTCTGCTGTTAGAGCTTTGAAACTGAAGTGTTTTCAGTTGATTGCTCCTGCCATAGCTACCGTGTTGATCTGGCAGTTCGGCTTATCACCTATTTATATTGTGGTGGCCGGAATTATAGGGGGATTGGTATATACATTATGGTTGAAAGAAAAAATAGCGAATAAACAGGTATGATATATTGGCAATTACTTTGGGTGTATCTTAAAATAGGTATGTTCGGTTTTGGGGGTGGATATGCGATGCTTTCCCTGATTCAACATGAAATAGTGGATCTTCATCATTGGCTGACTCCTCAACAGTTTACGGATGTGGTCGCAATTTCGCAGATGACTCCGGGACCGATTGGCATAAATAGTGCTACTTACGTAGGTTATGCGGTAACACAAAGTGTTTGGGGAGCTGTGTTGGCCACTGTAGCCGTTTGCTTGCCTTCTTTTATTTTGGTGTTGCTCATTTCTTATTTCTTTGCGAAGTGTAAGGATAATAAGTATATTAAAGCGGCTATGTCTGGACTGCTTCCTATGTCGGTCGCGCTGATTGCTTCGGCTGCATTACTTATGATGAATAGAGAGAATTTTATAGACTATAAAAGTATCGGTATTTTCGCAGCCGCCTTTTTGGTTACATGGAAATGGAATCTTCATCCTATTCTGTTGATTTGTCTGGCGGGTGTGGTAGGATTACTGTTGTATTAGTAATACTTATGGGAAAAAGAGCCCCCCGGTTGAACACTGCGTTTAACCGGGGGGCTCTTTTATAATATTATGAAAGAATGGTTAGTTCTTGTTTGCACGTTTACGTTCGATTTCGTCCAAAATCACTTTACGCATACGCATTGCTTTAGGAGTAACTTCTACATATTCATCTTCCTTAATATATTCCAGTGCTTCTTCAAGTGAGAACTGGATAGGTGGAATCAGGCGTACTTTATCATCCGAACCGGAAGCACGCATATTCGTCAATTTCTTCGATTTGGTTACGTTGATAACCAGGTCGTTGTCATGAGAGTGTTCGCCTACTACTTGTCCTGCATAAACTTCGTCCTGCGGGAAGATAAAGAATTTACCGCGATCCTGCAATTTGTCGATGGCATAAGCAAAAGCTGTTCCGCTTTCCATAGCAATCATAGAACCGTTCGTACGACGTTCGATTTCTCCTTTGTGCGGTTGATATTCTTTGAAGCGGTGTGCCATGATGGCTTCGCCGGCAGAGGCAGTCAGTACATTGGTACGCAAACCGATGATACCGCGTGAAGGCATATTGAACTCAAGATTGATACGTTCACCTGTATTTTCCATCTTGACCATTTCACCTTTACGGCGAGTAACCATATCTATAATTTTGCTGGAATATTCTTCCGGTACGTTGATGGTCAGTTCTTCAATCGGCTCGCATTTCACACCGTCGATTTCTCTGAAGATAACCTGCGGCTGACCTACCTGCAATTCATATCCCTCTCGGCGCATTGTTTCAATTAATACAGAAAGGTGGAGTACGCCACGGCCGGAAACAATCCATTTACCGTCTTCTTCACTTTTTCTTACGCGGAGAGCCAGATTCTTGTCGAGCTCCTTCATCAGACGGTCGTGGATATGACGTGAAGTCACAAACTTGCCATCTTTACCGAAGAAAGGAGAATCGTTGATAGCAAACAGCATACTCATGGTCGGTTCGTCGATTGCGATTGGCGGCAATGCTTCCGGGTTCTCGAAATCACAAACAGTATCTCCAATTTCGAAACCGTCGATACCTACCAGTGCGCAGATGTCACCGGAAGAAACTTCGTTTGTTTTCACGCGGCCTAAACCTTCGAAAACATGGAGCTCTTTGATTTTGCTCTTGAGCATATCACCGTTACGTTTCGCAAGCGTTATATTCATACCTTCTTTTAATGTACCGCGATGTACGCGGCCTACAGCGATACGACCGGTATAAGAAGAATAATCCAGAGAAGTAATCAACATCTGGGGAGTACCTTCCAATTGTTTGGGTGCCGGAATATTTTCGATGATACAATCCAGTAGCGGAGTAATACTGTCAGTCTGTTGCTTCCAGTCGGTGCTCATCCAGTTGTTCTTGGCGGAACCGTAGATTACGGGGAAGTCCAGTTGGTCCTCCGTTGCATTCAGGCTGAACATCAAATCGAAAACCATTTCGTAAACTTCTTCCGGACGGCAGTTAGGTTTATCTACCTTATTAACTACCACGATAGGTTTCAAACCGATTTCCAGTGCCTTTTGCAGTACGAAACGAGTCTGGGGCATCGGACCTTCAAAGGCGTCTACCAACAGAATACAACCGTCGGCCATATTCAATACACGTTCTACCTCACCACCGAAGTCGCTGTGTCCCGGAGTATCAATAATATTAATCTTTGTACCGTTGTAATTGATGGATACATTTTTGGAGAGAATCGTTATACCACGTTCACGTTCCAAATCGTTGTTATCCAGGATAAGTTCACCACTATTTTGGTTGCTGCGGAATAAATTTCCGGCCAATAGCATCTTGTCAACCAGCGTTGTTTTCCCATGGTCAACATGGGCAATGATTGCAATGTTTCGAATATTTTGCATATAATACCTATTATTTGGCTGCAAAGGTACGAAAATAGGATTAGAAATATGCGCAATGATAGCAATTTTTTCTTGTAAATCGTTGTGTGATATAAAGATAATGCCTATCTTTGCACGCTCAAAAGAATAATTTATCAATTAAAATTCTAAGAATTATGTATTTAGACGCTGCTAAAAAGCAAGAAATCTTCGGAAAGTACGGAAAGTCTAACACTGACACCGGCTCAGCTGAGGCCCAAGTGGCATTGTTTTCCTACCGTATTTCTCACCTGACTGAGCACATGAAGCTCAACAGAAAAGATTATAGTACTGAAAGAGCGTTAACAATGTTGGTAGGTAAGCGTCGTCGCTTACTTGATTACCTGAAAGCAAGAGATATCGAAAGATATCGTGCTATTGTTAAAGAGCTCGGTTTGCGTAAGTAATCTACTTGTCGCGAAAAGATTTAAAGCCGTTCCTCATTTATAGAGGAGCGGCTTTTTTTAGTTTCTTCTTTTTCTTCCTGATAGTCGTATTTTCTTCGGTTATAATTGTGTTCATCTAAAGATTTTGCTATTTTTGCAGCTTAATTATTATAATTTATCACCTTTGATAACTAAAATGCTTTCAAAATGGATACAAGTAAGATTGTTGGCGAAAAAATTAAAGCCCTCCGCGAAGATAAATCAATAAGCATAGAAGAGTTGGCACAACGTTCGGGTTTGGCTATCGAACAGGTTGAACGTATTGAGAATAACATTGATATACCTTCTCTTGCACCGCTAATTAAAATTGCGCGTGTATTGGGAGTACGTCTGGGGACTTTCCTTGACGATCAGGATGAAGTAGGACCGGTGGTTTGTCGTAAGAAAGAAGCCAAAGATGCGATTAGTTTCTCCAATAACGCGATTCATTCTCGCAAACACATGGAATATCACTCGTTGTCCAAGTCAAAGGCGGATCGTCACATGGAGCCGTTTATTATTGATGTGATGCCAACGGAAGATACCGACTTCGTGCTTTCTTCTCATGAAGGGGAAGAATTTATCATGGTTATGGAAGGTATCATGGAAATCAGCTACGGCAAGAATACCTATTTGCTGGAAGAGGGTGATAGCATTTATTATGATTCCATTGTTCCTCATCATGTACATGCTTACGAGGGGCAGGCTGCAAAAATCCTGGCAGTAGTTTACACGCCAATTTAATGAAATAATAGGAACCAAGACTTAAGTATAATTACATGCAATTATTTGATCGTACTTTGGGGCAGTGGCTCGAGCACTGGGCTGAAGAGACTCCCGATAAGGAATATATCGTTTATTCCGACCGCAATCTCCGTTTTACCTGGAGTCAGTTGAACCGTCGTGTGGATGATATGGCGAAAGGGCTTATCGCCATTGGGGTGGAACGTGGTACCCATGTGGGTATCTGGGCGGCTAATGTTCCCGATTGGTTGACATTGTTGTATGCTTGTGCGAAGATCGGTGCGGTATATGTTACTGTAAATACGAACTATAAACAATCGGAGTTGGAGTATCTTTGCCAGAACTCGGATATGCATACGCTTTGTATCGTGAATGGCGAGAAGGACAGTGACTTTGTGCAGATGACCTATACAATGCTTCCCGAATTGAAAACCTGTGAACGCGGACATTTGAAGAGTGAACGTTTTCCGTACATGAGAAATGTAGTGTATGTAGGACAGGAGAAACATCGTGGTATGTATAATACAGCGGAGATTCTGTTATTGGGAAATAATGTGGAAGACGACTGTTTGAGCGAACTCAAAAGCAAGGTGGATTGTCACGATGTGGTGAATATGCAATATACATCGGGAACTACCGGTTTTCCGAAGGGAGTAATGCTGACACATTATAATATTGCCAATAATGGATTTCTGACTGGTGAACACATGAAGTTCACGGCGGATGATAAACTTTGCTGCTGTGTTCCGTTATTCCATTGTTTCGGAGTGGTGTTGGCCACCATGAACTGTCTGACTCATGGTTGTACGCAAGTAATGGTGGAACGTTTCGATCCGCTGATTGTATTGGCTTCCATTCATAAAGAACGTTGCACGGCTCTTTATGGCGTACCGACTATGTTTATTGCCGAGTTGCATCATCCGATGTTTGATCTCTTTGATATGTCTTGTCTTCGTACAGGTATTATGGCAGGTTCTCTATGTCCTGTTGAACTGATGAAGCAAGTGGAGGAGAAAATGTATATGAAGGTGACCAGTGTGTATGGACTGACAGAGACTGCACCGGGTATGACAGCTTCTCGTATTGATGATCCGTTTGATGTACGTTGTAATACGGTAGGACGTGATTTTGAATTTACGGAAGTAAAAGTGATCGACCCGGAAACTGGTGAAGAATGTCCGGTTGGCGTACAAGGTGAGATGTGCAACCGTGGATATAACACCATGAAAGGATATTATAAAAATCCGGAAGCAACAGCAGAAGTGCTTGATGAAAACAATTTCTTGCATTCCGGTGATTTAGGTATCAAGGATGAAGATGGAAATTACCGGATTACCGGACGTATCAAAGATATGATAATCCGGGGTGGCGAGAATATTTATCCGCGCGAAATAGAGGAGTTTCTTTATAAACTTGATGGAGTGAAAGATGTTCAGGTGGCAGGTATTCCTTCTAAGAAATACGGTGAGGCGGTCGGAGCATTTATTATCTTGCAGGAAGGTGTGAAAATGCAGGAAGCTGATGTTCGTGATTTTTGTAGAAATAAGATATCCCGTTATAAGATTCCGAAATATATCTTCTTTGTGAATGAATTCCCGATGACAGGTAGTGGAAAGATTCAGAAGTTCAGATTGAAGGATCTGGGATTACAGCTTTGTAAAGAGCAGGGAATAGAAATTATCTAAGGTCTGTGATTGTTTAAGGACACACAAAGTTTTTCGATATAATAAACGATGAACGGTGAACGAACTGCATGATTGTTTGCAGAGAGTTCACCGTTCATTATTTATATTATTGTCTTATCCGGCTTTTGTTGTAGCAGCTATGTATTATACGCTGCTAAATGAAATCGTCACCCAGTTGCATTTGGGCGTCATTCACATATTTACGGATGGCATGTTCTTCATCTTTGCGGCAGATTAAAAGAACATTGTCGGATTCTGCTATTAGAAATCCTTCCAATCCATCGATTACGGCCAGTTTTCCTTTGGGAAGTACTACCATATTATCTTTACTATTATAAATAAGCGAATGGCATTTCAGAGTAACATTGCCTTCCGGGTCTCTTTCCGATAAGTCATAAAGTGATCCCCAGGTTCCAAGGTCAGACCAGCCAAAATCTCCTAACGATACATACACGTTATCCGCTTTTTCCATAATACCGAAGTCGATGGATACATTAGGACATGCGGGGAAATTTTCTTCAATAAATGCTTTTTCCTTATCGGTGGCATAAATATCTTTTCCCGGTGCCAGTTTGGAAGCTAATTCAGGCAACAAGTCTTCACTTGCTTTGATGATTGTATTTACATTCCACATAAACAGGCCGGAATTCCAGTAAAATTCTCCGCTTTCTACGAATACTTTAGCTAATTCTAATTCAGGTTTTTCAGTGAATGTTTTTACTTTATAGAAGTTTCCTCCTGCGGGTTCATCTATTTGTATATATCCATATCCTGTTTCCGGACGATTGGGTTTAATACCTAATGTCAGTAGCTTTTCAGAGCGTGAAACAAAATCAAGTCCTTTTTCGATAGCGGCAAGAAACTCATCCTCTTTTAATATTAAATGGTCTGAAGGCGCAACTACGATATTGGCATTTGGATTCAGTGCCCGGATATGGTAAGAAGCCCATGCTATACATGGAGCAGTATTTCGTCTTGCAGGTTCCAGCAGAATTTGGTTTTCGCTCACTTCAGGTAATTGTTCCTTCACTAAGTCCGCATACATTGCATTGGTAACGATGAAAATATTTTCTGTTGGGATAACCTTTTGGAACCGGTCGAAAGTCTGTTGTAAAAGTGAACGGCCCGTTCCGAAGAAATCTAAGAATTGTTTGGGCAATGTTTTGCGGCTAAACGGCCAGAAGCGGCTTCCAATGCCGCCACCCATAATCACGCAATAATTATCCTGGTTTGTCATGATAGTGACTCTATTTTAAAGTTTCTGCTAATGTACGGTTTATTCTCTGAATAGAGAAGTGTTTAAGATATGTTTTATTATTTTTTTCTCCTTTTTTTTGCCAAACTATTGTGGAATCAAAATAATGTCGTATCTTTGCACCGCAATTGAGAAATCAAGTATGCGCCCAGATGGCGGAATCGGTAGACGCGCTGGTCTCAAACACCAGTGGATTCACTTCCATCCCGGTTCGACCCCGGGTCTGGGTACGAATAAACCCTGATAATCACCTGATTATCAGGGTTTTCTGCTTTTATAGGGCGTACTAAATGTGTACTGAATGACGAATACAAAGAAAAGGTGTACTTTAATAGTTTTCTTCCCCATATCTTTATAATTTCTTAACGCTTATCCTATCTTTTCTTCCTTATTATTGCCGATGTTTTCGGGAAAAGTGAGATTCTTACCTTATATTTGTAGTAAGAACGTTTAAAGGCACACGATTATGGAAAATCATATAGAAACCAATTTCAGAGAAATACAGAAGATATTAGATAGTTGTATAGCTCATGACTATAAAACTAAAGTAGATGCACTATTTTTAAAACGTGAATATTTGACGCAAGCCCAGCTAAAGGATTATTTGCGACAAGAAATTTTCCGTGTGACTGAAAATATTGTAGCCATCCAACAAAAATACCGTGTCGTGCGTAACATTGTATTGGACATGGATATTCCCGATTTTTTGTGGGAAAGTGGTTATTTTGAGGACTTGAATTCTGATGAAAGAAAAAAGTATATCGGTTTCCGCTGCTCTGATTTTGATATGGATGCATATTTGCATGAACCGTCCTGTTATGATGGGCGGCTTCCTTATTTGTCCATTATCGTTAATCTTGTCGTGCTTTCCAAATATTTGCGCTATCTGCAAGAACAGGAAAGCAATTACCATACAGATGCGGTTGCCATCCAAGAGCAAGCCTTGCCAAAAGAGAAAGAGGAAAGTGCAGATACTAATCCAACCAAGATTGTGGGCAAAAGCAATCCTTTCAAGTCCACGTTGAAAGCTAATGAAATCAAACTTCTGACCGACTGTGTGAATGAAGCGAATATGTTTACTACTACCGTCAGTGCCAAAATACTTACCGATTTTTTCAACTGCAAACTGAATGGGGTATTGAAAGTTAATAATACCCGTCTGTTAGCCTATCTTATGATGCAACTTAGCTGTTATAATTACATCGTTTATGAATGGCAGTCTGTCATAGCAAACAATAAACTGATATTGAAGAAGATAAAAGGTGAACCGCTTACACGTACTGACCTGTCGAGTGCGACAGACCAAGCGAAAAACATCTATCCGAAAGGATATGAAATCATAGACAAATACATCAAACAACTGCAAAAAGGTTGAGCATAGATTGAACGCTCAAACAAAGGTCAATTAGACTTCATTTTCAAGCTCTTAACTTTGCCCCCGTTAACAAAAAAACGAGGGTGCGCACCTTCATATTGTTTCACCTAAATTCCTAAACAATATGGAAAAAAATTTAGAGTTAAGAGTTTCCGAACTCGAAAAGATGTTGTTCCTTTCAAAGAACGTGCTTAGCTTCGATGAAGCGAGCAAGTTCTTGAACCTTTCTAAAAGTTACCTGTACAAGCTGACTTCGGGTAACTTGATACCCCATTACAAGCCGCAGGGCAAAATGCTTTATTTTGAGAAAGCGGAGTTGGAAGCATGGTTGCGTCAGAACCCGGTCAAGACGCAGGCGCAGATAGAGCAGGAAGCGCAGAAGTATATCCTTAACCGTCCTCTAAAGAAATAACGGCTATGGAAAATAGAAAAGCGACAGAAGCCGGGCAGGACATCACCATGCAGAAAGAGGATTTCGCAGCCCTTTGGAAAACCATTCATCTAAAGGTGACGGACACTTACGAAGTGCCGCCCGAAATACTCTGGGTGAACGGCTCTACCATTGGCACGTTGGGTAATTTCAGTGCATCCACGGGTAAAGCCAAGAGCAAAAAGACATTCAACATTTCCGCTATCGTTGCGGCAGCGTTGAAGAATGACGAGGTATTGAAGTATTCGGCATACCTGCCACCGAACAAACGGAAAATCCTCTATGTAGATACCGAGCAGAGCAAATACCATTGCCACAAGGTCATGGAGCGTATTTTGCGGCTTGCCGGACTGCCTACCGACAAGGACAGGGACGATTTTGTTTTCATCGTGCTAAGGGAGCAGACACCCGATAAGCGGAAACAGATTATCGGTTATATGCTTGAAAATATGCCCGATGTGGGGTTGCTCATCATTGACGGAATCCGTGACTTGATGTATGACATCAACAGCCCCAGCGAATCGACTGACCTAATCAACCTCTTGATGCGCTGGTCAAGCGGATATAACCTGCATATCCATACCGTACTGCATTTGAACAAGGGGGATGACAACACAAGGGGGCATATCGGTACGGAACTGAACAATAAGGCTGAAACCGTCCTGCAAATTACCAAAAGTACGCAGGACGGCAACATAAGCGAGGTAAAGGCGATGCACATACGTGACCGGGAGTTTGACCCGTTCGCATTCCGTATCAACGACAGCGCATTGCCCGAAGCCGTGGACGGTTATGTATTCAAGCAACCCAGCCAAGACAGGGGCTTTCCACTGGCAGAACTGACGGAGCAACAGCACAGGACAGCTTTGGAAAACGGTTTTGGCAAACAGGTCATATATGGTTACGAGAATGTCCTAAAGACCTTGAAACAGGGTTATGCAAGTATCGGCTACAAGCGTGGACGCAATATCCATGTGGATTTGAACAAGTTCCTTGTGAACAAGCGCATGATTGTGAAAGAGGGCAAGGGCTACCGCTATAATCCCGATTTCCATTATTAAAAGTCAGTTTGGTTTAGTCCGGGTGTATATATAAGAGGAACGGACTTACTATTTCCCTGTATCGGAACAGGCAGGTTTAGTATGGTACGGGTATATATATAACGGACTAAACAGGACTGGCGCACTTTTCAACTATTTTTTAATCCCCAAAAAAGAAAATGTTATGAACATCGAAGATGTGAAACAAATACCCATCGCAGACTATCTGCATAGTTTAGGTTACTCTCCTGTCAAGCAGCAGGGTAACGGCTTATGGTACAAATCACCGTTAAGGGAGGAACACGAACCGTCTTTCAAGGTGAACACTGACCGCAACCTTTGGTATGACTTTGGCGCAGGCAAGGGCGGCAACATCATCGCACTGGCAAAGGAACTCTATTGCTCCGACAGCCTGCCATACCTGTTAAACCGGATAGCGGAACAGACACCGCACGTCCGCCCGGTCAGTTTTTCTTTTCCCCAGCGTAGGACAGAACCGAGTTTCCAACATTTGGAAGTCCGTGACTTGACCCATCCGGCATTGCTCCGTTACTTGGAGGGACGGGGTATCAATATCGAACTGGCAAAAAGAGAATGTAAGGAACTCCATTTTACCAATAACGGCAGACCGTTCTTTGCTATCGGTTTCCCGAACATAGCAGGAGGTTACGAGGTTCGCAATTCCTTTTTCAAAGGCTGCATCGCCCCGAAAGACATCACCCATATACGGCAGCAGGGAGAGCCGAGAGAGAAGTGTTTGGTATTCGAGGGTTTTATGGACTATCTTTCTTTCCTCACGCTCCGGATGAAGAACTGCCCGACCATGCCCGACCTTGACAGGCAGGATTATGTCATACTCAACTCTACTGTCAATGTGCCGAAAGCTATTGACGTGCTGTACCCGTATGAACGCATCCACTGTATGCTTGACAATGACAAGGCAGGATATGAAGCGACACGGGCTATCGAATTGGAATACTCCTACCGTGTGCGTGACTTCTCGGGCAATTACAGGGGGTATTCGGACTTGAACGATTACCTGTGCGGCAGGAAGCAGGAACAGAAGAACAGCACCAGCCAAGCGCAGGAGATAAAGCAGGAAACCGGACAACGTGCCGCCCCAAGACAGAAAAGGGGCAGGGGCATTTAGTCCGGCAGGATTACCAGCGACAGGCGGTTTAATTTGGAGAGCAAGGTTATGTTTCGGTAAACCGAAACTACCTTGCTTTGCTTGACAGCAAAGAAAATTTCTCCCGTTGGTCGCAATTTTTAAGATACCATTTAAATGTAAAAACCTATGACGAATATAAAGGATAAGCCGGGGGGACGTCCGGCAAAGAAACGGATAGAGAAGCAGCAACGGGTAGTCAGCACGAAGCTGACCGAGTTGCAGTATTATGCCATCAGGAAGCGAGCCGGGGAAGCCGGGTTGCGTGTCAGTGAGTATGTCCGGCAGGCGGTTGTTTCGGCAGAGGTCATACCCCGGCTGAATAGGCAGGATGCGGACACCATCCGCAAGCTGGCAGGGGAAGCCAACAACATCAACCAACTGGCGCACCGAGCGAATGCCGGAGGTTTCGCACTGGTGGCGGTGGAACTGGTGAAACTCAAAAACAGGATTGTCGAAATTATAAATCAGTTGTCGGATGATTGGAAAAATAAAAAAGGGAAGCGGGTTTAAGGGCTGTGTGAACTATGTGCTTGGTAAGGAGCAGGCGGTTTTGCTTCATGCGGACGGGGTTCTGACTGAAAGCCGGGGCGATATAATCCGCAGCTTCTGTATGCAGACCGGGATGAATCCCGATTTGAAGAAGCCTGTCGGACATATTGCGTTAAGTTATTCGGCAGTGGATGCACCCAAATTGACAGACGAGAAGATGGTACAGCTTGCGCAGGAGTATATGCGTGAAATGAAAATCACCGATACGCAGTATATCATCGTGCGCCATCAAGACCGGGAACACCCACATGTGCATATCGTGTTCAACCGCATAGACAACAACGGCAAGACCATTTCGGACAGGAACGATATGTACCGTAACGAGCAGGTATGCAAGAAGCTGAAAACCAAACACGGGCTTTATTTTGCTGGTGGAAAAGAACAGGTAAAGCAGCACCGCTTGAAAGAGCCGGACAAGTCGAAATACGAGATTTACACGGCTGTAAAGAACGAAATCGGGAAGTTCAAGAACTGGCGGCAGTTACAGGAGCGGTTAGCGGAAAAGGGTATTACTGTCCGGTTCAAGTACAAGGGGCAGACGGGCGAGATACAGGGCGTTTCCTTTTCCAAAGGCGAATACACGTTCAAGGGTTCGGAGATAGACCGCAATTTTAGTTTCTCCAAACTGGATAAATGTTTCGGGGATGCAGGACTGAATACGGTCGGAAATCAACGGCAGACAGCTTTTACACCCGTTCGGGAGCCATTGCCGACACAGGGAAAGACTGACAGTCCGTTGATAACTGGCTCACTCGGTCTGTTCACCGCTTCATCACCCCCTGCGGATGAAGAACCAAACTTGAATTTAAGAAAGAAGAAGAAAAAGAAAAAACAACTTAATTTGTAAACACATGGAGAAAAATTTGATTTTAGAGGGGCTTCTCTCAATGGTTACTGAATTGAAAGAGAAGCAGGAAGCACAGGTAACGCCAGCCAGTCGGGAGGAAACTCTTGAAAGACTGAACGCAATCGAACAGGCATTGTCGGAATTGCACAGTAACCCGGCTGTTCCCGAAAAGGATTTGCAGGCTATCCGAAGCCAGCTTGACGAGATAAGGAATAGGATGCAAGGTCAGCAGAAACATATCGAGGACACCAAGAAAATAGTATTGGAAACCTACCGTTGTTTCAAGGTAATGCTTGATGCTTTGGGCTCTTGCAAGACGGATAAAGAGGAAGCTATACCCTTACCGCTCTATCAACGGATTTGCAACAAGGTCGCTTCTTGGATTCGTCCGGGATTGTTCCTTTTTTCGGCAGTGCTGGTTATCTGTTCCGTTTCCATATTCTTGAATATCCGTTTGGCTGAACGTATGCAGCAGTTACAGGACAACGATATGAAATACCGCTATTTGCTGATGCAAGGACAGGCAGACGGGGAAACTTTTGATATACTGGAAAACAAGTTCAAATGGCAACGGGATAACGGCTTTATCCGAAGTCTGACCGATTCAGTGATGGATTTTGAATACCGCATCCAAAAGCAGGCGGAAGCACTGGAACGTGCAAGGCTGTTGAACGAGCAAGCCGAACAGCTAAAGAAAGAAGCTGATAAGCTGGGTAAGCCATAAACGGGGAAAGCCGGGATGGATGAAGCACATTCACCGTTCCGGCTTTTCAGATTCACTTCTTTTTCTTCGTACAGTGTTCTTTCTCGAACTGGCGTAGCGTGGTGACGCTGAACCTTTCCTTGATGAACTCCCGGACATCGGAAGCCTTGTAATACACTTTTCCGCTGATAGTGAAGTATGGCAACGCACCGATAGCCCGGTAGCGTTGCAGGGTTTTGATGCTTACTTTGAACAGCAGGCACAAGTCTTGATTATCCAATAGGTTATCATCTTCGGGCAGTACCCTGTCTGCATTGCGTAGTACCCGTACATCTTTGCAGAGTTCTTCCAGTTTGGCATACAGCTTCTGCATCCATCCACCAAATTCGTCATTGTCTATATACATAATTGCTTCATTTTTCAGATTATACATTTTGTTTGTCAATCGATTGATGAAGCAAAGTTCTAAAAACGGATACAAAGAAATTACAGGAGAACTAATGGAGTC
Source organism: Bacteroides sp. OF03-11BH (assembly GCF_003604005.1). Taxonomy (NCBI): domain Bacteria; kingdom Pseudomonadati; phylum Bacteroidota; class Bacteroidia; order Bacteroidales; family Bacteroidaceae; genus Bacteroides; species Bacteroides sp. OF03-11BH. The sequence continues at coordinate 119,808 of NZ_QTMW01000005.1, forward strand.
CCCTATAAATAAATCATAAGTTGCTGATTATCTATATCCTTTCTTATCATGTTCATTTTTGATTAGGTTTGCCAGTCCATTAAGAAATTCGGTGAGTTTGCCCGGCTTCCGTTTTATCACGTCCTCATGTTTTTGGTGGCAGTCGCTTATCTTAATGTTAAACAACCATTCAAAACCTTTGGATAAGTCCACTAAATAGGCAGGTTTACCGTTCTGATAAACGATGTCTTTGGAGAGGAATAAGCCGCTTACCACTTCCATGATATTGATAAGGGTTGTTTTGTCGGCGAGGTAGAGAGGGGAAAGGGGCTGTTTATTGATGCGTTGCTGTAGTTGTTCCGGGTATTTGATGCGCCATTCAATAAGGCGTATTTCAGTGTTCAAAAGTCCTATCGCTTCATCAATTAAATGCAAATAGGGCATTTTTTTCTTGCTCAAACCGTACACGATACGATTTAAGACGGTGTAAACCAAAGGAAAAATAGCGAAGTAAAATACTGTAATCCTGTTCGTTGATACCAAAATCGGCTACATGCGTAGCCAATTCCTCAATAGCTTCTGTAAACTCCGATGCAGAAACTTTACGTTGTGAATATTCCGACAATAAGCGGAAAAATCGCTGTTCTAAAATTAGATTCATGTATGTATTCATATAAAAAATAAGCCTTAGCGAGACTTAGGAAAAGGCTTATTTCAATTCATAATATTGTAATCCGCAAGTTGTTGTTTTGGGGGAATTTAGAAAAATAGTTTATAGCAAAGTAATCCCAATAAAAATAGCACTAAAAGGCATATTGTAAGAAATATATATATCCTAAACATATATATTTGGTCTGATTGCTCCTTTTCTATGGTTTTTTTACGGATTTCTTCTATCTTTTCAATGGAAACATTGGATAAATCAGCATTTTTACCTTTGCCTACAAGATATTTGTGATGTTCTTTCATCCTGTCTCTATTCAACTTGCGAAGCTCACGGTTCTCTTTGTCCCGTTGTAGCATATCATTTATGCAACCTAATGTTCCCATTTTCCAGTTAACATTTAATTTCCAAACCTTGATATATCAATTTCTTTTTGTAGTTCCCTAAAGATACGTTCCAAATCATATCCATGCGGATTGGAAATTTGGAAACATCCGCTTTCTATGGGGCTATTAACCTGAGGAGCAGTTATCACCGTGTCATTGAAAACGAAAGCGATGTACTTTCCTACACTCTTTGTTGTGGCTTCTCTCCATATAGGCAATTTATCTTGGAGGAAGACACCGGTAATGACCGAGTGTCCAAAAGCATCAGTTTCCAAACGTAAAGAATCGAAATCCATAACAGTAAGGAAAGGTGTTTGTGAAAGGCTGTCTGTAGTCTGTGATGTTACGTAGTACCAGCCGTTTGTCCGGTGAAAGGATTTTGTCTGCATACAAGCTGTCATTAGTAGGCAGAAAAAGAGAATTGTTGAAATCTTCATATCCGCTATTTTTAGGTTAATACATCTTCTCCAACGTCCACACCATCTTATTGGGATTATAGGCTTCCATTACGAGATGTGTTCCTGTGTATTCCATCACTGTCCACGGACCTGCTATGTTGTCGAACGTGATGATTTTTCCATTTACTTGATAAGTAAAATCTGTGTTCCACATATATCCGTCTTCTTCGTTCGTCCTTGTATAAATGCCTTCTGATTCGTTAGTAAACTGAAGAATGGATTGTTTTGTGTAGTCTATCTCATCTTCGATATTGTACACGGTCATTTGCGCTTGCCAAGTAGTTTGCTTCAGGGCTTCGGGGGTGAAGACAGAAGTAGGGGCATCATCGTTACTACAATTTGTCAGACATAACATGGCGCAAATAATGAATGTGGAAAGCACCATACATAAAGTAATTTTCTTTTTCATCTTATCTCTATTTTAAGTGATTGACAATAATTATATATTTCTCTTCATAGGGATACTAACAATACCTTTATTAATCTCTTTTTTACCCACTTTTTTGAAGCCTAAAGATGTATAAAAAGTTTCTGCATAGGTTGAAGAATTAACTGTTATATAAGTAAAATTACAATTGCTCATCATATAGTCAAATAACGATTTTCCTATTCCTTGCCGATGATAGTGTGGCAAGACAAAGAAGAGGGATATATGTTGCCTTTCCCGATGTACACCGATTATTCCTATCAATAAATGATTGTCAAAAGCCCCATATATGTCAAGCGTATTCATCAACGATGTGTCATACACGAAACTTTTAAAGGTTTCAATCCCTTCTTCCGTAAAATCGTTAATGCCACACTCTATACATACTTGATAGGATAAGTTTATAGCATTTTTATATTCTTCTTTCATTAATTTCCGTATCATACTAATAGTTTTTAATCAATGTGTGCAAAGTAATGAAAGGTGGAGGAAAAAGGTCTTGACAATTATCAAGACCCCAATATAACAATTGTTAAAAGGTGAGTTATATCTCTAACTTGCGGCGTATGCGGCTAATGGTTTCCGGTGTAACCCCTAAGAATGAAGCGATGCTTTTCAAAGGAACTACTTCTTTCAAGTTAGGACAACGTTCCATCAAGTTCCTGTATCGTATTTCAGGCGTACAATATGAATCAAGTAATCGTTCATATACCATTTCAAATAGACTCTCTGCCACATGCCTTCCGAATCGTTGAGTTTTCATATCCGTTTCCCAATATTCAATAATGTCATGACGGGATATTTCATATACAGAACACTCTGTTATGGCTTGAATATTTACTAACGATAAGCCACTTCTCATTAAAGAAGAATAGTCACATACAAACTCGTTGGTGAAAGCGTATCCAACAATGTGTTCTTCACCCTCTCCATCAATATATGTATATTGGAATGTACCGTTTTCTACCCATTCGGCAAAACGTGATATTTCATTCTGACGAATAAAGAAATCTTTTTTGTGGTATATACGTTGCTTCCCTTTTTCATGAAATAAATCTTTTACGAGGGAATAGTCTAAATTGTCGAGGTATGAATTAAAATCTTTCATTGTCGTAAGCTATTTATTCAGTCCACGGCGTATGCGACTGATTGTTTCCGGTGTGACTTGCAAGAAAGAGGCAATCTCCTTTAACGTAATGTACTCTTGAATATCGGGGCATCTATTCAATAAGTCAAGATACAGTTCTGCCGTAGTCTTGCAGTACATATCTATTAATCTATGATACATTAATAAGTATGATTGTTCAATAAGAGTACATTTTACTTGCATGGTTTCTACATTTGTGGCAAAGAATTCCTCTACTTTTAAATAGGGTATATAACAAATCTTTGTATCGCAAACGGCTTCAATTGTTACTAATGACGGTTGATTAGGCTCTATAAGTGTGCATAAACTTCCTGTAAACTCTCCGGAGAAAGTATATCCTACTATATGTATATTCCCTTTTTCATCCACACGAGTATATCTCAATAAGCCGTGTTCGATATAAGCTCCCCGATGATTCACTTTGCCTTGAATAGTGAATTGTTCACCCTTTTTGAGTTCGATATAAGTACCATGTTCCAAAATGAACTGCTTTAGCTGTTCTAATTTCGAATGGTTGGCATATTGTGAGTTAAAATCTTCCATACTATAAACTAATTGCAATTAAAATATAGAATAACCTCGTGAGTTGTTCTCTTAAAAAGGGAAAATAGATTCCTGACTTTATCAAAACATCTTCTCTTTTTTTTAATCTACTTTATTGTGAGTTTAGTTTGTGCTTTTGTATATATATCCAAAACGTACCAAACTAACTTTTGTAGCCTGCAAAATATATGTGCTGGCGAAAGAAGAAACAATCTTTTTTCTTTTCGCCAATTTTAAAGTTTGTAACTCTCATAGTTTGAGGAAGAAATGAATACTTTTATTTCTTCTTCTGTTGGAAGTTCTATCCTATACTTTTGCACAAAAATATTTGGGTCTAACCCGGCAGTGGCATACTTAACCAAGGTATCTCCCTTTTCGGTGCAGAGCAAAATGCCGATAGGTGGGTTATCATCCGGCTGCATCACTTCCGCTTTAAAATAGTTCAGATACATATTTAGTTGCGAAGCGTACTCATGGCGGAACTTATCTATCTTCAATTCTACAATAACATGGCATTTCAAAATGCGGTGATAGAACACAAGGTCGGCAAAGAAATAATCCTCGTCTATCAAGATACGTTTTTGCCGGGCTTCAAAACAGAAGCCATGTCCCATTTCTAACAGGAAGTGTTGCAGGTTGTCAAGAATGGCTTGTTCCAAATCAGTTTCTGTCACCAATGCACGTTCATTCAACTCTAAGAACTCCAAAGTAACAGGGGTGTTGATAACATCTTTAGGTTGTAATAAGGTTGCTTGTTGCTGGACTAAAGCGGAGAGGGCTTCTTTGTTTTTGGATAGTCCGCTACGTTCGTAATATAAAGATGCGATTTGTCGCTCCAACTCCTTTACAGACCAGCAGCCACGAATGGTTTCCATTTCATAGAAAGCACGTTTTACCGGGTTCTCAATTCCCGATATAGTGTTTAAATGGGTGGAAGATAATCTATTGAATAATCTATCAGCCGGAATCATCCATGTTTCGGTTTGTGGGTATTCTGTTGATAGTTTCCAAACTCCATTTTCAGATTCGGCGGTCACCAACCGCCGAATTGGTTCAGTGAATTCGGCGGTCAATGACTGCCGAATTTGAATTTGTGATGCAATGTATTGTGTAACAGGTTCTTTTAGTTGTGGATAAACAAGGTACAACCGTCTAAATTCCCTGAATCTACGTTCATTCAGACCTTTTGTTTTCAGTCGTTGTTCCAGCTTCTTCAACAGTTGTTCACCGTAGGCGGCACGGTCTTCTCCGTTCTGCTCAAATTCTACAATATAGCAACCCATAAGCCAGTTACGGGAAGTAAGGGCAAGGTTTACAGCATGTGCGGCTTGTGCCTGCAACGTGTTCTGTATCGTGCTGATATGTTTTACTAATGCTTCAAAGTTCATAGTTACAAAGATAAGTCTTTTATGGTTAAAACTTTAGTTCGGGCAAGCTGTTTATTGCTTCCTCTTTCAATTTATCCACCGCACGGGTGTACTTCTCCGTATGCTTCAATCCGCTATGCCCTAAAAGGCTGGCTACGGTTTTGATATTTGCCCCATTGTTCAGAATGTTCACGGCAAACGAATGCCGGGCACAATGCCAGCTTATATGTTTGTCTATCCCGGCTCTCTTTACCCAACGCTTTACTGATTTACAGCAACTTTCGTAAGTAGGTAAATCGAATATCAAACAGTTTTTATCTGCCGGGGCTTCACCAATGATAGACAATAGACCATCATTCAGGGGAATAACCACACCACTACTGGCAGAATGTCCCTTTGTCTTGCTTTGTTCAAATTTCAATAACCGATTAGCGTAATCCACATTCTTATAGGTAAGGTCTTTTACATCACAGAAACGCAAACCACTGTATAAACAGAAGATAAAAGCCCGTCTGACATTCGGGTTCTCGTTGTCATAATGGCAAGCCGCCAACTTTTGTATTTCTTCGGGAGAAAGAACATCTTTTCGAAGCATTTGGCTATCCACTTTACAGGTAACACTTTTACATGGGTCTTTCAACATTACATCGTGGTCAATCGCATATCGAATAACTTTCTTGAAACGCTGGTAAATGCTTTTAGCACCTTCACCCACACTTCGGGATTGCAAATAGGCTACAAACTGCTCCATCATTTCTTTGGTGATAAGTTCCGGTTTGATACTAAACTCATTCATGGGGTATTGCTCTTTTAAGAAGTCCTTAAAACGGCTAAGCGCAATTTGTACCATGCGAATATCTTTCTTGGTATAACTGTTGATATAGGCTTGGAAATAGTCTAAGAAATTGACCGTTCTATCTTTTTTCAACCGATAGCCCAACATACTTTCTTTAAATTCCTGCTCACGCTCCGCACGTATCTTTGTGGCAAGCTCCAATGTTTCTTTGTTCTGCTGGCGTTCCGCAGGGGTACGGGGCTTATCTATCAGATACAGACTAAGGTTTTCTTTTCGCCTGTTATGCTTTACTGCAAACTTGGGCTTACCTTGCATCTTTCCACTATCATAGTACACTTGATTGCCGTTTTCATCTAATACGGGCTTTTCCTCTCTACCTAAATAATACTCTAAGTAAAGGCTGATTCTACCATCCGAGAGCTTATTTTGCTCTAACTTGGGGTTTTCTTTCGTTTTATTTTCTAACTTTGCCATTGTTTAGAGGTTTTATCCCGATTTAGGTACCATAACCGGGTGATTACGCTAAATAGTTGATTTTCTTTTGTTTTCCAATATTGCAAAGGTACAAAAGAAAATGATATTTCAAAGTGTACTAAAAGTGTACTGAATAACGGAAAATGGGCAAAATATGGCAAAAATAGAGAAAATAGGAAATATTCAAATAGTTGATAATAAGGAAGATAAATTCTTTTATTTTCCTATGATTTCTATGGCTTGTACCGGGTCTGGGTACTAATAAACCTTCATAAATAGCTAATTAAGAGGCTTTTATGAAGGTTTTTTCTTTTTCTGCTGAAACATTACTGAAACTTTTATGAGAAATAGCTGTTTGGAAGTATTTGGGGATCTATGTGAGTGAATTAAAGTACAAAATAAAAGTTGTCCTATTATGGTTGGCTGTTTAATACTTTTTGAGCTATAATATATTGGCATTTTAGCGACTTTCTCTATTTTGGTGACACATTGTATTGCTCATATATAAAATGGTCTAAAATAAGAGAAGGGGGAGTAATATAAAGGGGAGGGGGGGAGATCAGGGCGTTCTAAATATAGCAGGTAAATTGCAAATTTTATTTTTTTTCTGATTTTCAATCTGAACTAAGATATGTTCTCTACTACTAGCTTTGTTTCAGAATCTTTAGTTATAAAAAACCCTTCCTAATAGGTCATATACTAGGAAGAGTCTTTGTTATTTAAACATTTTCTTAGTTCATTTTCTTATTTATTTCATGTAGATTATTAGATATGTTGCATAACACAATTAACACTCCCCATGTTACAATAGAGGAAATTAAAATACCGAAAGCTAATGCAGTATCTTCATAAACAAAAGCAATAAATATCATAACACCTGCTATCAAAGTCAAGTAAGCAATAATAGCTAGAACGTTTTCTGCGTTTGTTGATTCTTTATTGCCACCTTTTGCTTTTTCTATTTCTTCTTTTATGCAATTAGGACAATAGCTAGGAGAATCATCTGAAAGTTCGCATCCACATTTAAGACATTTCTTACTCATGATACTTCGTCTTTGTTTTAATTTTCCAATTTATCTTGGTATAAAGTGATATAAAGAAGAATCCTATTAAGCACATTGATGCTATTTCTGCTATTTGGGATATAAATGGTGAAATATTTGTAATTAGACAAATAATCGCCATAACTGCTTTTAATAAGCACCCTACAAATGCTATTAAAGATGCTGTTTTGAAACTTGTTATTTTCATTTTATTTAATTATTAATTTATTTATAGAATTATTTCCATTTATCAAGATTTCCTTTCTGTGTTTCCTTCTCAAATAAACGATAGGCTTTCCTAGCTTTTTCTGCTGCACCTTTTTTGATTTTGTAGTCATAATACCCATCAGTAGTATATATTCTAACAGCAGTCATTATATGGTTCTTAAAAACAGATAAATCACCTAATAGTAATATACGAAGTCCCCATAAGTCCATTCCTAATGCTCCTACTGTTCCTTCTCCTCTTCCCGATGCATAGTCTGATACTGTAAATTCATGTGTATTATCTTCTTCATCAAGAAATACCACCTTGGAATTTACACTTACTAATCGCGCATCTGCTGTTAGCCATTTCATCAATATCATGTTTAAGCCATTTTCACGACCAAAACATATTGCAATATTTTTTCCTGTTTGAGTACCGATAAATGCTTCTGATGAAATCTTTTCATAAGACGTATATACTACTTTTTCTTTAGTGAATTTATCAGTCTTGTTTACTGAAATTTTTTGAGCTTGAATACTGGTGCTAAACATCAGTAATAATAGAAATAAAGAATGTTTTTCCATAACTGTTCTTTTTATTGTTAAACATAAAGTGAATAAAAGCAATACTCCCCCCACGTCTAAACATAAAAAAGCGTGAGTTGTACATTATTTGCTTTAAGAGGTACTGGCATACCCATTGATACAAATAAGCACCACCCACGCTATAGCGTAGGCGTTTTGTGTGCCTATTGTCCTTGTATCAATTTTGAAAAGTGCCAGTTTTCTTAAAGCAAGTCCAATAGCAAAACGCTATATTTCCATAAATAGTAATTCAACACGACTGTTGTATACGATGCAAAAATATGAAAAGTTTTTGATAAAAGAATAAATATACTAGATATAGTTATATATTTAATATATAATATAATAAAATGTGACCTGCCTATGTTCTTGAGTGGAATAAATTATTTGAAATTAATTCAGATAAATCCCACTCGCTTATTTCTGATTCGTTAAGTTTAGATATAATACTACTTATCTGCCTTTTTCTTGCCTTTTTATCACTTTCAGATAATACTGTATAAGTGTCTATTCTCTTATACAGTTTCTTTTTAATTTCTTTTATCGAATATCCTTGGTTTATGTAGTATTCAACACATTCTAACATTAAAATGTTAGCAGTTGAAATATCTTTCTTTTTTAGAGGTGGTTCTATAGTTCTTAATGGATTTAATCTCTGATATTGAATTAACAAATTCTCATTTAAAGTTTTTGTCCATTTGGGATTAACAAGGTCGGCTAATTTAATAGCTTTGCCTTTATTAAGTGCCAAATGAGGTTTTGTATAATGTACTTCCCATTTGAGATAATATAAGGAAGGATTCCAGCCCTCTTTTTTTATAATCTCTTTCATGGATAGTTCTTGTTTGTGTATAATGTTTTTTCCTGCATCATACATTTTGAGTTTTACATATTTGTCTTTCCACCATCTAAAACTGCCTTTATCTTTGGGCTTTTCCTCAAAAATAAGTTTTTCTTGAGATCTTTCTCTATGATGCTGGATATACTCGCTTGGCTTAGTTGGTACTTCAAATATGATTCCATATTCAAATGCATTAACAGTTGCATCCCAGAAATTGTGATTGAGTATATTATTTAAGTACTTGATGGCTTCATTAAAAGATTTATTACAAAAAATGAAATTATGACCTTGAAAGAAATATGGAATACTTCCTTTAATCCTCACTAGAGAAAGTTGTTGATTTATCCATACTTCTAAATGTGTACATCCTTTTAAGACGTATTTTTTCCAACCTGAATTATAAGTTGCTTCGAGTTGTAAGTGTGCAAAATTAATTGTAACTTTGTTCTCAAAGTGTTTGGTTATATCTATATAATCAATCATTTTAATATCTTAAGAGAGTGGAGGCTGTGAAGCTTCCACTCTTTGTTTCTTTTAAATGGTTGTTGATAGATATTCCATAACCTCGTATAAACTAGTAATCATTCCTGTAAAATAATAGATACGAATAGATTGCCAATCATCAGAAGTGTACAGTATAACCAAATCTCCTAAATCTGATTCTTTTGTAATTTTACCTTCATTATTGCTAATACCAATACTTCCATATCCAATAAAAAGGGGATATTCATTTATGCTCCATATTTGAGTTCTTATTTTGTATGGTGCATTTTGTTTTAGAGGTGATTCTTCGTTTTTTGTAAAACAGCCTAGCATTTGTCCTGCGACTGGATGCAGAAGGTTTCGACCTTTTCTTGCGATCTTAGAAAGTTCTTCCTTGCTAATAGTTAATGTCTTAGGAAGATTTTTCATTCCTGAATGCCAAAGGTAGCTAGTTTTAGTTCCCTCTTTTTTAACATAAGTGGCTTCTTGGAGGATGCATTTAATAAATTGAACATTCATACAATCCCTCCTTTCTGATCTCTGGCGCAGATATAATGCTGTTCCATGAATTTTTCTAGGTCGGATCTCTTAACATAGATTTTCCTACCAAATTGACTGAAAGGAATCCTTCTTTCATCTCGATAGGTTTGCCATGTCTTAGGGCTGACTTTTAAGAGCTTTCTCGCTTCTGTAGAATCAATCCATTGGTTGCCGACTTCATCTTGTTTCTTTTCTTTAATATAGTCTTTTAGCTCTATTAAAGTCGTGGTGACATTTTCCCATATCTCTTGTGGTAAAATGACCATTGTGAATGATGGTTCATTGTATTTAATCATGAGTAAGAATATAAACATCCCGAACAGAGCGTACTGTCTTTGTTTTATTTCCTTGTTGCAAAAGTATTGCATTATAATACAATGTAAACCTGAAAAATAGTGTCTTTATTTAGGTTTTATATTACCATGAAAACCTAATTTTATAACCTACTGAATATTAATAAATAGTTTAAACTTTAGAAAGAAAACTATTAGCTTGCTTTAGTTTAGATTTTATATATTGATATTTCTCTTGTGGTGTTTTGTCTTTAAAATATGGCTTTAAAACATTAAAATATACGAGTAAGTCAACTATAAAGCATGATTTTTCAGTATTAGCCCATGTATCATTGTATTCTTGTTTGATTTTAGGATTGAAATGGTCATCTTCATTGTTCAATATGTTATTCATAAAATCGATCTCATGTAAGAGTTTGGCTAATTTTTTTATCTCGATAGCAATTTCTCTTTCATTATCGGCATCCAACAATTCATAAGTTTCAATCATCTTTTTCTCAACTTCCACAAGCATATCTATTTCATTATCTTCTATAATATTTTTTTCTTCATTCCATTTAAGTTCACTACAATACAAATCTTTATTTTCTCGAAATAACTTTTTTAGTATTTGGTCAGATATATAATAGTTGTATTCTTTGTTTTTAGACTCTATTGTTGGATAACGTTTGGTTTTAATACTAACATTTTCTTCTCTAAAATATTTAGCTATGCGGATTGTGTTAAGTCTATTTTTGCTTTCTTTATAAGTTTTTCTATCTAATGCTTTAACTTCATTTCTCAATATTGTGTCTCTTTTATCAAAATCTTGTATTTCTGTTAAGAAAAGGTATAAATCTTCGAAAATGACGACGTTGTACTTTTGAGCTAAGGTCTTTATATACTCAATACCTATTTTATCTTGCAATTCTTTTATGTAGTATTCAATTGTTGTTTTACCTATATCTGTGGTTGGAAAGAATTGCTTCATCTCGTTTTTAATAAGTGTTAATAAGTTCAGACTTTGCATATTCTTTGCAATGATATAATTTTCTAAATATTTTGTTCTCATATTTTATTGTGTTTAAAAAGGATAATAATTTTTATCTCTTGATTTGCTTGATGAGGCTATTTATTTCTTCGGAACTCATATTGTTAAGTAGCTTAATTAGCTCGTCTTTTGAAGAATACTCTTCTTTCTGAAAAATGTGTTGTAATGCTCTATCGTTTTCAGCCGTATCAAAGCCTCCCATATACCCTTCTGTAATTTTCACTGAAGAATGAGCTAATAGGTCTTTCAGTTTAGCATTATCAGTTCCTCTTTGTTTAGCTACTTTAGCAAATGAATGTCGACTAATGTGAAAGGATAGTTTCTTTTCAATCTCTGCCATCTTTGCAAGTCTCTTTAAATATTTATTGATCAGTGCATTTTTTGATGAAATTTGATTGAATAACTTAATTTTTAGCTCTGTAGGTAACGTATCCTTTTCTTCCTGGCTAATGGCTTTTGCATAAGGTTCAGAAGCATCTAACAAAGGAAAGATATAATCTGTCGTTTTTACTTCTTCTTGGTAATAATAGGAAAGTATATTTTTAGCCTGTTCTACTAATACTAAATCTCTATCTTTATGGTTTTTCCCCATTTGATAGCGAAGTCTGCCATCGCTAGTGATATTACACCATCGTAATTGAATAAAATCTCCTGCTCGTATACCTGCACAATAGAATGAGAAAAGAAAATAATTTCTGCAATGCCATAATAAAGTCCCTGCCTCTAAGTCGAGATTTATTATTTTTTCGATTTCAGCCTCATCTAATTTGTCTTTTGTAGTATTTACTCCTTTGTATGAGTATGATAAAAAAGGATTCTTTTCAGGTTTCATAAGTCCTTCCACCTCAATAGCTCTTTTTACTAATGTTTTAAATATATTGAAGTTGACTTGTATAGTATTTGGATGAAGTTTTTTTTCGTGTTCTCTCTCATTATGCAAAGTGTGCATGTAGGCTTCAAACTTGGAAAGAAAAGCAGGAGTAAGTTCTGCAAAAGTTAGATCCTTTGCTTTTTTGCTTTTTAGAAATGATTCTAATTTGTTACAGAAGCCGTTATATTTTTTCCAATTTCTGTAACTTCCTGCATCGTATATCTCTTTTGTTCGTTGTTTAGCATATTGAAGGAATGATGACGTTCTTTCTCCTGCTATCATTTCAGCAGCAATTTTTTCAGTAGTTGCTAATCCATCTTCTTTTAATTCCTGATAGGTTTTCCTTGCTTTTTCTAGTTCTTGAGCTAAGGTTTCATTCCAAGCTTCATAGTTTGGTTCTCTTTGCCTTATCCAATTTCCCTGTTTGGCATCCTTGTTAAAGTCTGTTTTTCTACTGACTGAAATAGAGGTTTTAATTCTTTTATGCTTTTTGTTTTGGGTGATACGCAATAAGACTGCATAGGTCTTATTTTTGCTAGCTCTGTTATTGAGCTCAAAATTGAATGTTACTGCCATATCTATATCATTTTAATATCTTGATAACAAAGATACTAAAATACTGTAACTACTGAAACTTTTACTGAAACTTTTTGGTGCTATTATTATATTTAATTATATTTGTTACTCATATAAAGAATGGCAAATGATTGATTAATAGGTAGTTTAACTTTAATAGAGTATAATTAGATGAAATTTAAGTAGTTCGGGTCTGGGTACTGAAGCGGAGAAAGTAGAAATACTCTCTCCGTTTTTCTTTTCTACTCCTCGTAAATTGTTGGTCATACCGAAATTCGGATCAATATAAAATCAAAGCGGGATAAAAAATAAGGTAAAATGTAATATTAAGAAATGATGATTGATAAACTGGATTTATTATCAAAAGATGAACTAAAGGAACTGGTCAGAATATACGCAAGAAACATCTATGCACTTGATGGAGTATGGTTTCAATCCGTAGAAGGAAAGAACGGTATGGATGAAGCTATGTTGCACGATGAAAATGCATGGAGAAAATTCACCCGTACGGAAGCCCGGAGAATCAAGAAATTTCTGGAACTTCCTGAACAGGCAGGACTCGAAGGACTGGAGAAAGCATTAGCGATCAGATTTTCTGCATTGTCGAATCCTTCGGTAAGCCTTTTCAAGGAAGGAGATTCTCTTATATATCGTATCAATGAGTGCAGGGTGCAGACTGCCCGAAAGAATAAAGGCATGCCGTTTCATCCTTGTGCGTCGCCTGGTTTTACCGAGCATGATGGATTTGCACGCGTCATAGACGAAAGAATTGTTACTGAAATGATTAGCTGTTATCCGAATGTTACTGATCCGGAGTGTGCTTGTTGTTGGAAATTCACATTAAGGTAGTAATTCAAATTCTCCATAAGCCACTTTGGTGCCTCTGTTGAATGATTTGTAGATACGGTATTTCCCTGGATGGTTGGGGGATTCTGATGTATAGAGTTTAATTGTCTGTTGGTGACTGGGGTGCTCCGGTGGGAAAATCCACAGTATATCATTAACAACAGGGTCGGTCGGCAATGTTTCCCATTGCCGTTTACTTTTGTTATAGTAAGCAAGGCTGTACTTTTCTCCGCACTCGTATTCATCGTGGGAGTGGTTGGTGATGGTTATTTTTACTTCTGTAGTTGATAGCGGATAATGGTCGTGTTCTGTTTCTATAGAAAGCGAAGCGGGACTTATGTTCTCTCCAGTCGGAATGTCACGGGGAATAGGTCGCAATATGACGGAGTTCGTTTGCGATGATTGGTTGGTTTTCTTAGGTAACACTGTATAAAGCCCTTGTTCGTCTTTTATTATCTCATATTTTCCCGATTCCAGCCACGTATTCCAATCCTTAAAAAGGCCGGTGATAAATAGGTATAAATCTTCGGAAATATATATTTCTGTACCTGACTTTAAGTCGCATGCCAACTGACCATTTACGACAGACAGATGTTTCTGGGCTCTTTGTAAGGCTTTCAAATAGACAACCTGATTAAATGCGTAATCTTTATTGAAACCTCGTCCCGTGAATAAATCTATTGCAGCATACGACATCGTCCCTCTTGTCTTCAGGAAAGTAGTGTCGGTTATAGACGTCTTGTATCTATTAGCTTCTTCCCACATCTTTCTTTTTTCCTGTTCTCTGAATTTCTGCACAATCTCGCTCACTTTATCTTGTTCGCTTGTTTCTCTGTGAGATTTTAGGCTGTCATTATCTTGTAATTCGTCATAAAGAGGTAAAGCAAAAAAAGTATTATTGTCCTTTTCAAACTGTTCTATGATACATGGGATAATTTTCTTACCCATAGCTTTTAGCTCTTTGAATTGGGGTAAAATGGTGTAAGCACGGGTACTTGAACTTAATTGTGCTTTGGGATTGTTGTGTATTTCTTTTTCCCAGGCATTAAATAAACTGTCAAATTTGGCTATATCCTCTGTTGTCAAAATATCACCTTTTTCTGTATTCTGTTTAATACATCCTGTAGTGATAAAGATAAATGGCAGAATAAAGAAAAGTGTTCTCATCGTTTTAATTATTAATCGGTTTTGTAATAGGTTTGCATAAGGGTATGTCAAGCTTTTGATCTGTTTCCTGCAAATATAGAAATAATATTTCTAAACCGATAAACTGGATGCTGCTGTTTTTTTACCGGATAAGAAAATGTTTATTCGTTTTTCGATGTGATACTAGCTGCCCTTTGATAAATAATGTGAAAAAACAGTTTTTAGCCTCATTATCGAATTAACTTTCACCCATTTGTGAGGTCTAACATACATAACTTATTTAATATGAGAATTAAAATGATGAGAAAGCAAATTTTAAGTTTAGCAGTTGCGTTATTGATTGGCTCAACTGTATGTATGGCTCAAAATCGTCAGAATGGAAAGGCTGATAGAGAGAAACGTATGGAACAGATTGTTGCCGATCTGGGCTTGAATGAAAAGCAGGCCAAAGATTTCAAAGCTGCAATGAAAGAAATGAGACCTGCGAAAAATAAATCGAATGAAAGACCTACGCGGGAAGAAATGCAAAAGAAAAGGCAGGAAATAGATGCTAAAATAAAAAGCATTCTGACCGATGAACAATATAAGAAATACCAGGATATGCGTAAGAAGGATAACGCGAAGAAAAAGAAAAAAGCAAAATAAGTACTATTCGTTTAATCTAAACCTGTCAAACGGAGAATCGTAAAAGATAATCTGTTATGACGCTATACTTATTTTTGGTTCTTTCATAAATAATTTATTTAATCTACATGACCATTTTCGTTCTACTAAAGTTGAATGCAGGCTCCATTTAAATGAGTCTATTTTTTCAATTTGAGTAGAACGAAAATTTGTTAGACGATGTTTCGTCTTATATTTATACTCCCTCCACTAAAGTTTTTTTTCATGCTTTTATCTTTCAATCTTTCACCTTCTGCTGAAACTCCCTGTCTATGGTAGTTGTACGTTGGTGATAGATGTAAAATGATCTGTCACTGATCTGTCATCTTTCACTGGATATTTTTTATTGCAAACTTATCCTCTTCCCGGCTTGATTCGTATTACTTTGTAGAAATTACCGCGTTTCGTATGCAAAGAAGGTATTTTGTTCTTTTGTAATATTCTTCCGAACTGGACAATACTGCAGATAGATACATGAATCTTGCTGTCATGTTGTAGTTGTTGCAGTATTTCAATGGCAAGGAGTTGCTCGCATTCTTCTCCTTCTTTTGCTCCCCGGAAATATTCGTGAAACAACTGCTCAGCAACCGGCATGACTTGAAATTCTTGATTATTCTCCGTCATGACATTTTCATCTTCCGTGTTGAACCAATATCGTTCTCCTCTATATAAGTCGTGCATGGCTTGTGTATAAAGCTGCTCATAATCGATGGGGGAGCAATCGATGGGGCCGGTCACATTAATTACGATATAGCGTCGGCTGCCGGAAGTATCAGTCAGTAGGTCCTTGTGATTGCTTGTCCCAATGAAAGATGCGTATCGGCGCATCTCTTGAGTAGCGGTGCCATGCGGACGTCGGACGTTGACAACCGGTTTTTGAAGAATATGTTTCAGAAATGCCTGCTGGCTCACTCGGTTCTGGTCAAATTCATCCATATTGATGAGTGCGAACCTATTTAGAGACAGTTCGGCATCCCGCTTATTGCTGAAATCAATGCGGTCGGTATAATAAGCCTGTAATTCAGGTGGAAGCAGACTTCGGCAAAAAGTGGATTTTCGGTATGCCTGTGGACCGACCAGTAACGGTACAGTACAATTGGCGTATTTCCGGTCTGTCTGACGCCAGTGGGCTACCATATTCAGAAACCAGCGGTAAAACAAGTCAGGCCAGTGGGTATTGTTGCAAGGAACCCGGGTTGCCAGTTCCCGAATCCGGTCACGCCCGTCCCAACGGATGTCCAACCCGAAAAGGAAATCTTCAATAGGATTAAAAATAGGGATACGGTCGGAGTCCAGATACCGGACGACGTCTCTGTCCCATAGGTTAAGCCCTTCCAGGCGTGCGTTCATTGCGATGCTGTTCCGTATGCGGTTACTGATGGGGCGGAAACAGAAACAAAACGTGTTTCGTTCGCGGTATTCCGTAACTGTCGTCATCGTATTGTAGCGAAATTCATATCGGCGTTGCATGAATTCTTCCGTCCGAAATTCCAGTTCCTGTTCTGCTGATAAGGGAGATTTCTTTCCGAAACCTTTTTCGCACGTATATACATTCTGTATGGTTTGCCGGATCAGGAATTCTTTGTTCTTTGTATAGAAATGAGCGGTAGACCAACGGATCGTCTCTTCTTCCGGTATTCCTGCCTGAAAACAGTTCTTCGCTACCTGAACCAGCAAAGGTTTCAGGTCTTCATCGGAATGAATATGGATTCTTGGCTGTAATTCGCTTAGTGATTGATATGTCTTGTATAAAGCAGCTTCGAAGAGAGCGGATAATGTGTCGAAACTGTCATATCCCGGAATCAACCGTTTGAATGGAGATGCTTCTGTTTGCACAGCTTCCTTGTAAGTTGTTTCCGAAGGCATTTCCAATGGCTGCCGCATATAAATCACGGTAGATTCAGGGTTGTAATAAAGTTCCGGGTCATAAGTCTGTCGGCAGAACTGTTCCAGGGCAGGATTCTTCAGTTCGATAGCATAGGAAAGGGCGGGCTGGTATAGACTGACCGCTTTTCTGTAGGCATTTGCCTGAAATATTTCCGCTTCTTCCCGTTTTTGAGGAAGTGACTTGTCGGGACGTGTGAATCGTATCCATATTTTCACGGAATGTCCTCCGGAACCCATAAAGGCTGCGAATGTATGTGAAAGTTCGGCCGCTTCCTGCTTCACCCGGTTTACTTCCATCCGGTTGGCGAGATGATTCACTTCTATTTGTATAATGCCGTTATATCCGGTCATTTGTATACCATTGACTGTTTTACGAAAAGTGGCAGCCGGGACAACTTTGACCAATTTCTTGACGTCGTCCAGTTTGCTGTCCGGTGATGCGTAACGGATGCTCGTGCGTAGGTTGCTGACTGGCTGGGCTTTCGTTTCATGCTTCATCGTTTCTATTTGTATGTTTATGTCCAACGTTCGCATGGTTGTCGTTTCTCCGTTGTCCCGCATCAAAGTAAGTTTCATGATAGATGTGTTTTTGTTTATGTCTCTTTATTTAAAAGGCGAGTAAAGGTATGTTTTATTATTGGACTCTCCAAATATATCATCTTCTCTTTGTTGGACCTTCTTATGTACTGTCTCTTACATTGGCTATTAATAGAAAAGTTCCTTTCTTCCCTATGCAAAGTTTCTTTCGTCTAATAGAGAAGTTTCTTTTGGCTGTTTGCAATCTATAAATGAAAGCTTTGATTATATAAATGCAAGTTCCGTTTTTATAAATGAAACTTTCATTTATAAAAACGGAACTTGCATTTATAGTTTGAATCAGGTGAGGAATAAGTTTTCTATTAATGAAAAGGAAGTTTATATTTAATGAAAAGGAACTTATCTATTAATAGTTCAGGAAAGAAATAGCTGTTCCTTTGAATGTGATAAGTGGTGAAAGATGAAAGATTGGGTGATAGATTGAAAAAGAACTGTCAATGGTTTGAAAGTACGATGAACAAAAGGATTTGTGACTTTCGGTGAAAGATGAAAGATATAAATAATATATTTATAATGAATGCTATCTTTTTGTTGTTGTGATTTGCAAAATAAAAAATGTCATGATAGACATGTTTTTCGCATCAATAGTTCTGTTTTTGGTCTGTTTAGACATGATTGGGGCTTTTGTAATTTTTTCTTGCTATATTATTCGTTATATTTGAGACTTGTAATGATGATGCGGTGAACTAGAATATGGAGAATATGTTTGTCCAGGTCTCTGAAATCGCCAATGAAAGGACTGCACAAGGACAACATTTTAGCAGCATGATATTTGTATCTGTTAAAAGCTAATACTGATTATCGTGCTGCTTTCTTATTTTATCAGATAAATGAAGAATTTATTCGCATAATTCTTTTTATGTTTCCGGTTTATTGTATATCAGGATTTTAACCTGTGGTGCTTACGAGGAGTTTGTTGCGTATACCAGTGATATGAAAAGACTGAACTTGATATGTTTTGTAATGAAGGTCATAAAAACAATAGATATTAATATTGATAACCATGATTAAAGCAACAGATTTTATTCATCCTGAGGATGCAGCTGCATTGAGGCAGTTGGAAAGTATTCCCGGATTCCCGACCCTAGTGAAAAAGTTAATGTCAATGGGATTGGAACAACTGCAATATGGCGTTAATATGGCATCTGCAATTCGTTTATCACCGAGTCAATTGCCGAAACTGTATAATCGTCTGCCACCGATTTGTAAAAAGTTGGGTATTGAGCAACCGGAGTTCTATCTCTCTATGGATCCTAATCCTAACGCATGGACCTTTGGCGATACAAAGATTTTTATAACGATCACTTCCGGTTTGGTTGATATGATGACCGAAGAGGAGTTGGATGCAGTGATTGCCCATGAATGCGGGCATATCCTTTGTCATCATGTCTTGTATCATTCTATAGCTCATTATGTGATGGATGGTCTGGATTCGCTGGGCGTTTTGGGGAGTTTGGGAGCTCCTCTTCAATATGCGATTTTGTATTGGGAACGTAAAAGTGAGTTGTCCTGTGACAGAGCTGCCAGTATTGTGACTACTCCGGCCATAGTGGCAAGCACGATGGCTCGTCTATCCGGAGGTCCGACTTCTATAACAAAGAATATCGATATGGAGGAGTGGGCTAAACAGGCAGACCAATATGAGGCTATCCGTAATGACGGATTATGGAATAAGACATTGCAGGTAGCGGCAATAATGAATCAGAATCATCCGTTCTCGGCTGTGCGGGTTAAGGAAATCTTGAAATGGGGAAAAAGTTCTCAATATAAGACTATAGTAGATTATCTTTCGGCAGAAAAATCAGGCAAGGTATGCTCGAATTGCAAACAACCGATAGTGGATGGCTGGACCTATTGCAAACATTGTGGAAATAAACTTTAAATATAATAGCTTATGTTTTTTAATGAACAAGGAATGTTGAATTTAGACGAGGCGGTCATGAACCAGCCCACATTCAAGAAGATTATGGAAGATGGTATAGTTACTGAACAGGAGATCAAGGAACAGTCTGAAAGAATTGTTTCTATATTGAAGTCTATGGAAAAGAACTATACGGAAGAGCAACAGCGTGAAATTAAAGAATTGCTTGTTGAAGCCGGTGTGTTATTTACAACGAGCCAATATCATGCATTACAGTCATTACACTTTTAAAAATAGAATTATGGGAACATTTGCAACAAAAAAGATACTTCAGGGCAATCCTTCTTTGATTCCTGTTATTGCTGAACAAATAAAAACAGAATTTGCGGCCGAGCAGTTTGAGGTACAAATAGATAATTTATTAAGTGGTGGTGTTGATATTTCTATATCAAAGGGCGGTTTATTTAAAGCTGTACTTGGTTTGAAGTCTGCATTGAAAGTCAGCTTGATACCTAAAGATAATGCAATAGCGTTTGAGGCTGGGATAGGGATCTTTGGGCAACAAGCTATTCCTACTATCATTTCTATGCTATTCTTCTGGCCGGTACTTATCACGCAAATTTGGGGGATAGTACAACAGTCCAAACTTGATGATAAGGCGCTCGAAATAGCTGAAGAGGTGCTAAAAAATCGGGATTCTTTTACAACTCTGAATTTGGATATTAACGGTATGGTATTCTGTACGAACTGCGGATATCGGAATATCAAAGGTGCAAAATTTTGTTCGGAATGTGGACAGGCATTGTAAGGAGTTAAAAGCGATGGTTTTATTAAACCATCGCTTTTAATGAATAAAATAGTAAAGGCAAGTAGCAAGGACTATAAGAATAATAAAGGTAAGATTCTAGATAATTCTATAGTTATAATGAAAATGACATGAGTAAATTACGTTTGATAACAGTATTCCTTTTTGCCGTCTTCATGGTATTGGGAGTTACAGCACAGGTTCATACCCAGAAGGGGATAGTCCGCAAGGTTACCCGTTCGGCTTCCGATCCTTTCATTCCGGTGCAGGGTGTACAAGTTATTGTGTCGGGGGAAGCTAATAAAGCAAGTGATAAGGACGGACGATTTTCGTTGAAGGTGAAGGTCACGGATAAGGCGGGTAGTTATACACTGACAGCCGTGCGTGTGCCACAAGGTTCCAAGTATATGTTGGCTTCGCCATCGAAAGGTAAACGACTATTTATATCTGCCAATGACTTGGAAGTCTCGTTGATAACACCAGAAGAAAAGGAGATGGAGTATAAGAAGCGGTATGAGTTACTGAAAGAAAAGTATGAAGAGCAGTCGTTATCTTTACGTAAACTACGCAATGAACTGAATAAGCGTCTTGGAGAATTGAGCGAGTCGGATGTACATTATGCACGTCTGAAAGCGGAGTGTGATAGCATCCGCAAACTTTATCTTGACTACATCAACAATGAGGATAAGATAGATGAGGTTATCAAGGAACTAGCTGGAGAGCTGGCACTGACCGATTATCAGAGCTTGGACTCTTTGGAACTGAGAATCTATAAACTGAAAAAAAACGGAGAATGGAAGGCGCTTAATGACTTGATACGCGAGTCTATGCCCGGCGGAGCCGAGGAGGCCTGGAAGGTGATTGAACAACAGCAACGGAATGCGGACGCAAAAGTAGAACAAGCCAAGCTTGAATTAGCTAGAGGACTGTCAGAACAACAACGGTTGATACAACAACGCAGTCAATGGTTTGGGAAAATGGAGACTGCTATCGAATCATTCAAGATGCAGCATTTGAATGATTCGGTTTCGCATTATTATGAGATTCTCACGAAAGCTGCTCCAACAAATTGGGATTATTTGATTGCAGCGGGAAGGTTTGAAGAAGATTATATGGCTGATTACAATCGGGCTATGAATTATCAGTTGTCTGCATTGAATACAACAGACAATGATACATACAAAGCAACTAGTTACATTATAATAGGGGGAATATATGAGAAGCTAGATGACTATTCTAAAGCTTTGGAATGTTATGAAAAGTCTTTGAAGATTCGGCTATCTGTTTATGGCGAAAATGATGAAATTGTGGCTAATGATTATGAACGTATGGGACAGATATATTTCGCTCAAGATGACTGTTCTAAAGCTTTGGAATATTATGAAAAGTCTTTGAATATCTATTTGATGATTTACGGTGAGAACGCTTCATGGGGAATAGCCAATGTATCTATTGGTATGGGACGTGTATATTCAAATCAAGGAGATTACTCCAAAGCCTTGGTCTGTTTTGAAGGGGCCTTGAAAATATTTTTGTTGCTTAATGGAGATAACCACCCTGCTGTAGCTACAAGTTACAGTTATATAGGACAGATATATTTTGCTCAAAATGACTATTCTAAAGCTTTGGATTATTTTAAAAAGTCTTTGAAATTGGATTTGTCGTTTTTTGGTGAGAACCATCCTTCTGTAGCTTCCGGATATTATAATATTGGGTATGTGTATTTTGCTCAAGGGGATTACTCTAAGGCTTTGGAATATTTTGAGGAGGTTTTAAAGATTCGTTTGTCAGTTTATGGTGAAAATCATTCCCGAGTAGCTTCTGTTTACAATGATATAGGAGAAATATATTCCGTTCAAGGAGATGATTTCAAAGCTTTGGATTATTTTAAAAAGTCTTTGAAAATAGTTTTGTCAGTTTATGGTGAAAATCATTCTCAAGTATCTTCTATTTATGATCATATAGGAGAAATATATTTTGCTCAAAAAGATTATTCTAAAGCCTTATATTATTTTGAAGAGTCTTTGAAAATCCGTTTGTCTCTTTTTGGTGAGAACCATCCTGAGGTAGCTTTGAGTTATTATAGTATAGGGAGTTTGTATATAATTCAAGGTGACAAATCCAAAGCTCTGAACTATTATGAGAAGTCCTTGAAAATCCGTTTGTCTGTTTATGGTGAAAATCATCCTTTGACAAAGGAAATTATGGATTTGATTAATGTTGCTGCTAATAGTAAGGTATTACAATCCCCTGAAACAACAAAATAATTTATGAAAACTCATATTATATTAGGAACCATCACCGAAAAGATCTTTCGCTTTTGAGCGAGGAATGTCAGAAAACTATATTGTTCTTGAGTGTGCTGATGGAGGATAGAAACAAATATATTAATGTTTTTGATTTGAACAATAATATGATAGGCATGCAATTGCAGATATATCCCATGAATGTGTAGGAAAAAGAAAAAATAGTGGAATGTTATCAAATGTGGTTAATTTTAAATAGAAATCAGACGAAATGGCACACAATTTTTTTGCTTTTATTAGCTATCGTCATACGGACATTAAGGCGGCGAAGCGATTACAGTTTTTATTAGAATCGTACAATTTGCCGACAATGATTCAGAAAATGAAGCCGGAGGCACCTAAACGGTTTAAAGTCTTTCGTGATGCTGATGAACTGACGAGTGGTGTACTTAGTGACGAACTGCATCATAAATTGGATGAATCGAAATATCTGATTGTCATTTGTTCGCCGAATTCGGCACAATCGAAATATGTAGGGGAGGAGATTGCCTACTTCCGCTCGAAGGGACGCGAAAGAGAGATTATACCTTTTATCATTGACGGTATTCCTCATTCCAAAGATCGGGAATGTTTTCATGCTCAACTGACGTTAGGCGGATTGGAACTTTTGGGGATTGATGTGCAGGCGGAAAATTCAAGATTCCATGCGATACGTTTCCATCAAGCATTTATCCGTCTTGTGGCAAGAATGCTTGATGTGGACTTTGGCGTATTATGGAACCGTCGAAAGCATTTTCTCGTTAAGCTGGTCGCTTTGATGATTGTTGTTCTTTCCATTATCATCGGACTGGCAGTGAACGCAATTCATTCACGTCCTTTCGATTTAGCAGTGCAATTATCACAAACACCTTGCAAGGCTCTCCCACTTAGTGCCGATGAAACAGACAGTCTGTATCTGTTTCTAGGTGAAAATGATCTACGCACAGTGGTTCTAAAAGATTTGGATAATGCTGTTTTGTTTCCCAACATTCCGGGAAAGTATAAAGGACAGAATATGAGAATTGTTGCAAAGGCTTATGGTTGCTATGTGTTGGACACAATCGTATCTATTACTTCAAAGATGGCATTGCCTATTCAACGGAATCCTGAAACGTTTGGGCATATTCAATACTGTATTGTAGATAATGAAACGGAAAAGCAACTTATAGGTGTAACATTCGACTTTGGCTTTCTGAAAGTGAAAACGAACGATGAAGGTATACTCGATGTACTCATTCCAATAGACCGGCAGCAGGTGTCTTATCCGGTGAAAATTGATTATAACGGAATCTCTATGCATCTGACCTATTCTGGAGATTCATTGCAGGCGTCCGGTCATACTGGTCTTAGTACAATTTATGTTCAATATTGAGATATGAAAAATAGTGGTATAGAAACGTTTACTCATACTAAACTCACTAAAGCCGAATTATTCATAAATTTTATCCAAAAGAAGAGAAAAGAATAAAATAAACAAGAGACGTCGTAACAACCTATCCATAAAACGATTATATTTATTGCAGCGAGAGAGCACTTTAAGTAATGCTTAAGAGGAAAAACGAAAAGTAGTATATATACTATATATTTTCTATTATTAATTACTTAAACACATTTTTTATGGAAGCCAAGAAATCAAAAAAGGCTGCAATTGAGAATCAACGGGGTTCTTGGTTGTTGATGGGTTTGGTTGTTGCGCTAGCCTTCATGTTCGTTTCGTTCGAATGGACACAACATGACGTCAGAGTTGCAGCACTATCACCAGATGATGAATCCATCTTTGTAACAGAGCTAGTTCCAATCACATTCCCTGAAGAGAAACTGGAACCGCCTCCTCCCGAAACTAAGGTAACAGAATTGTTCGAAATAGTGGAAAACAATACGGAGGTGACGGATAACGTTTCTACAGTGTCAGAGGATATGAATGCAGTTCAAAACGTTATTTGGATACCCCCAGTGGTAGAAACAGAAACGGTAGTTGAAGACGTTATTCACGTAAGTGTTGAAGTCATGCCGGAGTTTATTGGAGGTACAGCTGCTTTAATGAAATATTTAAGTAGTAATATCAAATATCCAACGATTTCGCAGGAAACTGGTTCACAAGGAAAAGTCATTGTTCAGTTTGTTGTAGACAAAGACGGAACGATTTCCAATCCTGAAGTTGTGCGAGGGGTTGATCCTTATTTGGATAAAGAAGCTATCCGCGTGATAAGTTCTATGCCGAAATGGACTCCCGGAGTGCAAAATGGTAAGAAAGTACGAGTGAAATTTACTGTACCGGTATCATTCAGACTACAGTAGTAACTTGGAATAAATGAGTATGAGGGTCGGTTCTTTATGGGAACCGACCCTTTTTCAATAAAAAAATATATCTTTGTCGGGAGAATAAAAATACGAATGATTGTTTTATGAATCTTCTACTCTGTATAAAAAGACCTTTTATCTGGCTTTCCCGCTTTCGTTATCGTTGCGGATATGGCGTACATTCCCCTTTTGCTTTTAGCCTGATTACCGATGTGATTTATGAGAAGATGCCTTACTATGCCTATTCTTCTTTGAAAAAAGAACAAAAAAAGATGATAAGAGAGCGTGGGTGGACTAAAGGTTCTCAAAAGGTAAACCGTTTCCTGTTCCGGTTGGTGAACAAAGTGCAGCCTGCTACGATTATAGAAGTTGGGCGTCCTTCCTCCACAACCCTCTACTTACAATCCGCTAAACCATCGGCTTCCTACCTCTTTGCTTCCGACTTGTCGGAACTGTTTCTGGATGCAGACACTTCAGTCGACTTTCTGTATCTGAATGACTACCGGAATCCCGACTTACTGGAAGAAGTCTTCCGGGTCTGTGCACATCGCACCACTCCTAAAAGTGTATTTGTAGTCCATGGCATCTGCTATTCCAAAGAGATGAAAGCACTTTGGAAAAAGCTGCAGGCTGATGAAAGAGTAGGCATCACCTTTGACCTCTACGACGTCGGTTTACTATTTTTTGATAAAACGAAGATAAAACAGCAGTATATTGTCAACTTCTAAGAACCTTTGTACGTTTACCTTATAATAAGTAAAAAAGAAGATTATGAAAAAGAGCCTTGTATATACAAAGACCGGAGATAAAGGAACTACCAGTCTTGTCGGCGGAAGTCGCGTTCCAAAGACCCATATCCGTCTGGAAGCTTACGGAACTGTGGATGAACTAAATTCTCATTTAGGATGGTTGAACACCTATCTGCAGGATGAATCAGATCGTGATTTCATTTTGAGTATTCAGCATAAGCTATTTGCCATCGGTTCACATCTGGCCACCGACCAGGAAAAAACGCAACTGAAGGCTGCCAGCATCATAACTCCCGAAAACGTGGAGAATATTGAGCGGGAGATTGATAAGCTGGACGAACAACTGCCCGAACTTTGCGCTTTCATCATTCCCGGCGGGAGTCGTGGAGCAGCCGTTTGTCATGTTTGCCGTACTATTTGCAGGAGAGCCGAGAGACGTATTCTGGCTTTATCCGAAACTTGTACAATTTCTCCCGAAGTATTAGCATTTGTCAACAGATTATCAGATTATTTGTTTGTATTATCCCGAAAAATTAATTTTGATGAGCAAAATAATGAAATATTTTGGGATAATAGTTGGAAATGATAGATTTTATTATACTTTTGCCGAAAAATAGAAAACGAGACAAATTTAGTATTCATTTTAAATACTCAAGATTATGTATTGGACATTGGAACTAGCATCAAAACTTGAAGATGCTCCCTGGCCGGCAACCAAGGACGAATTGATTGATTATGCCATGCGTTCGGGTGCTCCTCTTGAAGTTATTGAGAATCTCCAAGAGATGGAAGATGAGGGCGAAATCTATGAGAGTATCGAAGATATTTGGCCGGATTATCCTAGTAAGGAGGATTTCTTCTTTAACGAGGAAGAATATTAGAGAAGAATAATCGAAAAATTTAAAATTAAATCCCTGTTAATCAATTAGATTAGCGGGGATTTAATTTGTTTGGATAACCGCGTTTGACCGCCTCAAATGGCGCGGTTTGTTTGGATAAAATGCAATTTTTGGAGGATGATTTGTGATTTGTTTGGACAAAATTCACTACCTTTACAGAGGTTTGTGAGTATTGCCGCAACCTCTGATTTTTAATTTCAAACATCCTTCAGTATGGGAAGACCGAAAAGATTATATCCGTTGGGGCGCTACCGCCTGCATGTCAGGGGTGAGATAGATCCTACCAAACAGTATCTTGTCCAACTTGAATATACCTGGAACCGCCAGGTGATACGCAAGGGTATGAATATCTTTGTCCGGCTTGGAGACTGGAACGAGAAAGCCAACAAGGGGCGTGGCGGAGTCAGGGCGAGCTATGGTCCGGAAGCCAATCGTATCAACAGTCTGTTGCTTGCAAGGGTTGACAAGATTGATTCATTACTGGCGGAATATCAGCAGAAGAATCCTAATCAAATTACAGCTCAGGTCATATCCGATTTTTTAGCTGACAAACCGATTGCACGGGATGATAAAGGAAAGGACTTTGTTGAATTTGTCATGGAAAGACTCGAATCAGATTATTCCAGGAACCGTATCGGTAAGAGCCGATATGAAAACGGCAAGAGTGGAATGAATATCTTTCAAACTTTCCTTCGGGCTACAAAGAAAGGAACTTACAAACAAGACAGTATCTATCTCGGAGAAATTTCTGTTGAACTGATTGATGAATATATCAAGTGGCGTCGGGAGATAAAGCTGAATAGCGATGCAACTATCAATCATGCCTTGACTCCTATCCTTAAAGCATGTGCTTATGCTTCGGAACTGAAAATGATTGATAGTGCTGTCAATGCAAGGATTCAGGACATGCGGATAGCATCGAAAATATCACTCACTGATGAGGAAACCGAGTTTGATGACAAGTACCTGACTAAAGAACAACTGACAGCATTATTGGATTATTATCGCAGTTGTACTGAAGAACGGCGTAAGGAGTTTCTGGAAATGTTTTTCTTTGCTTTCCACGCCTGCGGCCTCCGTGTAGTGGATGTAATGACCTTACAATGGAAACATATTGACTTTGCCCGGAAAGAGTTGCGAAAGATTATGATCAAGACAAACAAACGGCACGTGATTCCCCTTACAGAACCGGCATTACACATTCTGCAGCAATGGCAGGAAAAGCGTGAAGGGTGTAAATATGTTTTCAATCTTGTGAAGGAATCTTTGGATTTGGATGATGCGGAAGCTCTCTATAAAGCGCGCAACAATGCGACCAAATGTATCAACCAGTCGTTGGCCGTTGTCGGCGAACAAATCGGTCTGCCTTTCAGCCTGTCAATGCACGTGGCAAGACACTCTTTTGCGGTATTCGCCTTGAACAAAGGTTTGTCAATGTCCGTAGTCAGCCGTTTGCTTGGACATGGTAGTACGGATGTCACCGAAAAGGTCTATGCCAAATTCCTTCCGGAAACGCTTTCAGCAGAGGTGGCAAGATTGAAGGAAGATTTTATTTCGTTAGAGATAATATGATTATTCACAATGTAATGGATGAGTGAAAATGACAATGTTACAGATAACATTCCTGTTTATAGGATTCTTTATATTGATATTAGTGTTGGCGACTATATTCAAACGGTACCAGAGAACCATTCTTTGGACAGCTGCAATCTGTATGTTTCTTGGAGTACTATTCAGTGTCGGATTCGGATATATAGATGTCATTGATGGGGATGTTCCAAATCTGCCTGTGATTACAAGTATAGTCCTGATAATAATCGGATCGGCATTGTTGATTTTAGGTGCGGAAAAACTCTACTTAAAACAAAGGGAAAAAGAAAATCAGAGTATTCCCGTTGTAACTTCGGCTTCAAATGCGCATTCGGCCGATGATAATGCAACCGGAATCGTATTGACCGGACAACTGAAAACGGAACTTGCGGAGAAAGTCTTTGCCAAAGCAATAGAGTATGGCTATATGAAAGAAGAAGGCTCCCATTATAAATGGACAGAATCAAAAGTTCTGTTGGCGTATATGTGCGGAAGAATTTATTGCGGAGATTATCCGGAGCGTCTTAAAATGGAAACAAAGACCTATTGGAAATTCGGCATGGAACTCTTTCCTGACACCGAATTGTGTGTTCTTTTTGCCACTTCTGACATAGGACAGTCCCGTCAAAACAGAAAAGACCTGACCGTGCCGAAAAATTTTCAGAAAATCGACATCTTTTTCGAGTAGCCTTCCGGCTGCTCTTTTTATTTATAATCAGACGGTTAAGTGCGCATCCTAATATTAGCCTAACATTAGGAATAACCTGTTATATAATCTATGCTAACTTCTTAGGTTCTAAGGACTCTCTACCTTCGCCGCAGTCGTGGGACGATGTGCACAGTCGTGTCACGGCAAGATAACCCGGCTTGAAGTCCGAGTGTGCATCAGGATTGGAAAGCCATAATAAGATTTACTATGGCAAAGAAATTAAAGGTAGAGAGTATATGCGAAAGAGAATTGCTGGAAAAGATTCTCCGCATAGTGGAACGACAGGAAAAACTGCCAACCGCAAATAAGGAGGTAGCGCATTGTCTGTATGACAACAAGTCCTTGATGGCGAAATTGGGAATCAAGGAGAAGTATCTGAAGAAGTTGAGGGACAACGGTTATCTCGGCTATTCCCGTGAAGGTGACAAATATTGGTATACGCAGGAGGATGTGGACCGATTCTTACATCACTTCCATTTTGATGCTTTTGCAATCGGTATCGACTTACCGAAGCAGGAAGGAGGTGGCTATGTTTGATAATCTGCATCTGACCAATATGCTTCGCTCGGAAGTGGAACATATTCCTGAAACAGGATTCCCTTTGGATGTGTTTCCTGACAAGATACAAGACGTAATTCTAAATCTTGCCCAATATGAAAATTTCAATGTGGAATATACCGCCTCCATTATACTTTCTGCTGTGGCAACAGCTGTCGGCAATTCCTGCCAAATCCGCATCAAGGGCGAATGGAAAACAAGTCCTTCCCTTTATATGATGCTAATCGGTCGTCCAGGATTGGGAAAGACTCCGCCTTTGGGATTCATATACAAGCCAATCAACGAGCAGGATGACAGGATGTTCGAGAAGTACAATGAAGAATGGAAAGAGTATGAACGGGCAATGGCTGTTTCCGGGAACAAACGGGAAAAGGGAGCGGATGGCAGTTTGCCGAAGAAACCTCATTTGGTGACTACAGTCATTTCGGACTTTACTCCGGAAGCAATGATGAATACTCATCAGTATAATCTTCGCGGGATAGCATTGGTTGTTGATGAAATCTTGGCTCTCTTCAATTCTGTAAGAAGATACAGCAATAAAAACAATCTTATCGAGGACTTGCTGACTGCATATAGCGGGCAGCCTTTGAAAATCATCCGCAAATCGGAGGCTCGACCTATTTTAATCAAGAAGCCTTGTATCAATCTTATAGGTTCGATACAGACTAACCTGTTGCAGGAAGTTTTTCGCACAGAGTTTCTTGCCAATGGATTGCTTGACAGATTCCTGTTTGTCTATCCGAAAGACAGGACAATATCCGTATGGAAGCGGAATGCTTTAGCTTCGGCAAGACCTGATATCCTGAATCAATGGAGGACAATTCTTAATAAAATACTCGGTATTCCTTGTGATGTTAATGAAAAGGAAAATTCAGTCAATCCTGCCATACTCACAATGACAGCGGACGCTGAGGAGTATTTCTATGATTGGTACAATAGAATCATTGACTCTGTAAATGCCATTGAGAACGATGCGGAAGTGGAAAGCCGGAAAATGAAACTCAATGGTCATGCTGCGCGTTTGGCCTTGCTGTTCCAAATCATGAAATGGGCTGTTGGTGAAGCGGATATGCAATATGTGGAACTGTTTTCTGTGAAAACTGCAATCAGAATGGTTGATTACTATGAGGAGACTTACAGGAGGATTCAGGAAATTATAGTTTCAGATAGTATTGGTGAAACCAAAGAAGCATGGCTATCATTGCTTGGAGACACTTTTTCAACCGGTGATGCCATCGTTGCCGGTAAGAAGGTGGAAATGTCCCGACGGACTGTCTATTATGCCTTGGAACAGTTGTGCCGATTTCAGAATCCCCTTATAGAGAAGATTCATCATGGTGCATATCGGAAGACTACATTGGAAAATTTGAATGCATCTTGCACTATTGCACTTTCATCGGACAAGAATGACGGGCAATCTTCCCAAAGTGCAAAAGTGCAGAGTGCAACTTTAATCAATTCGGACAACCATGAGTGAATACAGGTTTCATTTGCAAAAATACAAATACGGTAGCAAGATTAGTTGTCCGAGTTGTGGAAAACCCCGATGCTTTGTCAAATATGTCGATGCAGAAGGAGAGATTGCCTTTCCTGGCAATGTCGGTAAGTGTGATCACGAGAATAGCTGTGGCTATCATTATACACCCAAAGAATATTTTAAACATCACTCCGTTCGTTTACAATCACTCTCGTCTCGGCATTGCTCATGCAAGCATGGCACTGCTCTCGACTCAGCCGTTTATTTCAAGGATAATCCTGATGTATTGACACGAGATCAAAGCGTGGGTGAATCATTCCAAGCTGCTCTATGTAAGTTCATTGAGAAGAAACCAGTTCTCATAGTTCCTTCATACATACCGTTATCTTATGTGGATAGAAGCCTGTCTCACTATGAAATCAACCCTTTGTATAGGTATCTATGCAATGTGTTTGGCGAGGAAGAAACCATACGCTTGTTCCAGTTATATCGTATTGGGGCATCTGTAAAATGGGGTGGTTCAGCGGTGTTCTGGCAGATTGATATTAATGGTTTGGTCAGAACAGGAAAGATAATGTGTTATAATCCCGAAAACGGGCATCGAATAAAAGAACCTCAAGCCTTTGTCAGTTGGGCACATTCAGAGTTGCGTATGCCGGATTTCCATTTGAAACAATGTCTATTTGGAGAGCATTTGTTGAAAGGTTCATCTGTATCTCCTGTGATGCTGGTCGAGAGTGAGAAAACAGCAGTCATAATGAGCCACTTCATTCCTGATTATATCTGGCTTGCAACCGGTGGCAAGAACGGTTGTTTTAACCGTGACGCAATGCAAGTTCTTCAAGGCAGGGATGTTACTCTTATACCGGATTTAGCTGCGACCGAACAATGGAAAGCGAAGTCCTCCCTGCTATTAGGAATATGCAAGAAAGTCTCCGTGTCCGACATCTTGGAACGGATAGCGACTAAGGAACAGCGCAATCAGGGATTGGACATCGCAGATTTCTTTCTTTTTTCGCCATCCAAACAGCAGATACTCCAGCAAATGATTCAGCGCAACCCAGCGTTACAATTACTAATTGATGAACTCGGGTTGGAACTTATTGAATAACGGAGGAACTTGTTCTGGGAGTTTACAGAAAGTCCATAACACAATAAGGACTTTTTGCCTGACGGCAATAAAATCCGGCCACTGTCACATTGCGTGAATTGGCACAGGAGCAAGCTCCAATTACTATTAACACTTATAAAGAAGACATTATGAATACTGATATAAAACAAGCGATGCACGTTGAAGCTGCCAAGTCATTCAGCTCGGCAGAAGCCAACGAAAACGAAAGACGTTGGAACGATGACAAGATTGACAGGAAAAATCAAGACTCCACAAATAATTATGACAAGACGAGAATGAAGTTGAATTTTGAAATCGGTACTGACGGGAAAATACATACGTTGGGCTATCATGAGAAATCGCTTGAAGTCCGTTTGCAGGAACGCCTGTCGGAGTTGTGCTGGAAACCATTCAAGCCGGACAGTAAGATTCAGCCGAATTGTTGCGCCAGATTCATTTTCGGTGGCAATCACGACAGGACTATTGAAATGGCTTTCGGCGATCAGACCGTCAATTTGGAAAAGGATGCAGACAACAGCCATTTGCTTCGGTGCGAGGAAATAGAACATTGGGCGAAAGATGTCTATGACTGGTGTGCCAAACGATACGGGCAGGAAAACATTGTCGGGTTTCAGGTGCATCTTGACGAGAGCAGCCCGCATATTCACGCCTTGATTGTTACAGTCGGACAACGCACCAAAAGTGGTCGTGAGTGCGTAATGTGGTCTGCCAAGTTTGGCAAGAACCGTTATGAGTATGGTCAGATTCTTCGGGAGATGCATACATCACTATATGAAGAGGTTGGCAGCAAGTATGGGCTGGAACGGGGCGACAGTATTGAAGGTCGTAATGTGCAGCACCTTCATAAACGTGATTATATCCGCAAACTTACTAAAGATGCAAAGCAGGCGGAGAAAGCAGTCAAGGGACTTCAAACAATGATACAGAAATTGGAGGCTCAGATTTATAGTTATCAAACACAGCTTGAAGAAATTGACGAGTCTTTGGCTTCCGGTCAAATTGCACTCAGAGAATACGAATCCCGAAAGTCCGAGATACTGAAACAAATTTCTGAATATCAGTCCAAACTTGAAGACAAATCTGATAAACTCCGTGCAAAAGAACAGGAATTGGAGCAGCTGACTAAAGATACCGCCAATGCCCGTTCAGTTATCCAGCCGTTCCGTAATCACAAGGTGGATTTCACGGCACCACAAATCACAGAGAAACCGCCTATGTTCGGTACGGACAAATGGGTCGAGCGTCAAAACCAACATATCGCTAAGCAGTTTACCACAATTGTCCGCAAGATAGAATCCCTGTACAGAAATGATGCGGCACGGCAAGTCGAAGCAGCCCAACGCAATGTTTTGGCGGACTACGGAGAACTATACCAATTGCAAAATGATGTCAAAACTTTAACGGAAAATAATGACAGTCTGAAATCCATATTGGAAACAATGCTTGACCAACTTGCAAATCCCTTAATACGTTCAAAGATATTCGCTATTGCCGATGCCCTTATATGCGGAACTCCAGTCGCCATCTCCTCCAGTGGTGGCGGAGGCTCCACTTCCGACCTCCGCTGGGACGGTCGCCGACCAGACGAGGAGGAAGAAGCCTATCGGAGGAGGTGCTTGATATTTGCGATGGGGACGGTAAAGAAGCAAAATGAGAAGAAAAGTTATAGGAGAAAGTGATTCTGCATTTGTATATTATCACTAATCTCCAATATTTCAATAAAGAGTTGGGATAGTTGCGAATTAATGCGACTATCCCAATTTTACTTATGCATTTCGATAAATCAGAATTTACCGATACTTGACCGTTCATCAGAAGCGGTAGAAGTCCATCACGCTGCTTAATTAGATTATCTATTTCTTCTCCTAATATCATTTGTCTATCAAACATAGGGGAACATATCTTATCAAAAGCTCTTATAACTTCATGTGAAGGAATAATAATAGGCAGACTATATAGGTCTTCTTTAGTAATAGACCCAAATGTTGTACCTGCTGCATTTCTTTGTTCAAAAGCAATTCTTAGGTCATTTAATATATAATACAAGTGCGTCGTAGATCCTAATTTTGAATTAATTGCAGATAAGCCACGACCTATACAACAATCATTATTTGCTATATTTATAGATCCAACTGGGGCACGAACACTCATTAGTATATCACCTCTTTTTGCATATCGAGAAGGTGCTGTTGTGTATTGTCTAACCGAGGGAAATCTCATACCAAAATCCGTGCTTCCTTGATAAAAAAGCATACCTTCTCCAACTTCATTATAGCTGGATCCATCAGGAGATTGCCCCATTGTTATATTTGCAATGTCGATAAGCATTCCATTATTCCATCCTTGAGGAATTTCCCGTTTCAGTTTCTCATTCCAAACCATCTTACCGCCACTTGACTTATACGGTTTGCCCTCCCCATTCGGGAAGTCAAACTGCACAAACCAGTAATCGTAGAGTTGCTTTGCCATTGCTTCTAAATTCTGATTTAGCCGTCCTTTATATTATAATTATAATAGGGACTAAATATCAGAATTATGAAAGAAAACATCATTCAGGCGATAGTCGCGAAGATGCAACGTGACTTGGATTGCCGGCAAATGGCACGGCTTAAAGCTGTGCTTGCATCAGAACTGCATAATGTAGAAATCATCGAAAAGGAGGTTTGTGTCAAACAGCAAGCACAAGAGAATGAGCATCTTTTGAACTCTTTTATATCAGCTAAAAAGATAGAGGGGTGTTCGGACAAGACACTGGTATACTACCGTAATACCATTGAACGGTTGTTAGTTACGCTCTCTTTGGCTATTTGTCACATCACCACCACAGACATTCGTACCTATCTATCCGATTATCAAGAAGAACACCAGTCTAGCAAAGTAACTATTGACAATATGAGGCGTATCTTTTCTAGTTTCTTTGCATGGCTGGAAGATGAAGACTATATCGCCAAAAGTCCCGTCAGACGCATACATAAAGTAAAGACGGATTCACTCGTAAAAGAAGTTCTATCCGACGAACAATTAGAGCAACTTCGGGACAGTTGTAGTAACAAGCGAGACCTTGCCCTTATAGACATTCTTTCTTCAACAGGCATCCGTGTGGGCGAATTGG
Source organism: Bacteroides sp. OF03-11BH (assembly GCF_003604005.1). Taxonomy (NCBI): domain Bacteria; kingdom Pseudomonadati; phylum Bacteroidota; class Bacteroidia; order Bacteroidales; family Bacteroidaceae; genus Bacteroides; species Bacteroides sp. OF03-11BH. Next base: position 155,135 of record NZ_QTMW01000005.1, read on the forward strand.
CAAAACTCAACCGTGAAGATATTGACTTCCATGAACGTCAGTGTATCGTATTTGGTAAAGGCAACAAAGAACGTGTCGTTTATTTCAATGCCCGAACAAAACTACATCTACAACAATATCTTAATGAACGCGCGGATGATAATCCAGCCTTATTTGTTTCCATAAACTCGCCTCATACACGACTAACAATTAGTGGCATAGAAGTGAGGATTAGAAAGTTGGGACAATCCCTTTCTATGCCAAAGGTTCACCCACATAAGTTCCGTCGTACTCTTGCAACTATGGCTATTGACAAGGGGATGCCCATCGAACAGGTACAGCGATTACTTGGTCATGTACGCATTGACACCACGCTACACTATGCTATTGTGAATCAAAACAATGTAAAGTTGGCTCATAAGAAATATTTAGGATAATTGACACACAAAAATCTGTCTAAAAATGTGTAACTTTGCATCTAAATTTGGATGCAAATGAGAAAATATAAATTGGGAGACATTGCCACTGTTGAAATCAGTGGAGTAGATAAGAAAATCAAAGACGGAGAAAAAGAGATTCGTCTTTGCAACTTTGTTGATGTATATTACAACTGGGCTATTACCACAGCTCAGCATGATGGTTTTATGCTTGCTACAGCCAGTCCCAATGAAATTTCCAAATTCCAATTGAAGAAAGGCCAAGTTGCCTTAACTAAGGACAGTGAAACCCGTGACGACATTGGCATTCCTACTTATATTGCAGATGATTTTGATGATGCCATATTGGGCTATCATTGCGCTATGGTTACTCCAAATAAGGATATTTTAGATGGACGTTATCTGAACGCTCTTCTGCATACAGACTATGCAAAGAAATATTTCGCTTGCAATGCCTCTGGAAGCGGACAACGCTATGCGTTATCCGTTGAAGCACTCAATTCGTTTCCAGTTCCTATGATTCCATTACGTGATCAAGAGCGAATTGGCGAAATATTCTCTGCATTAGACAAGAAAATTGAACTCAATCGTCGGATAAATCAGAATTTACTGACACTTGGCCGTTCATCAAGAGTGGAAGAAGTTCGTCGCGCTGCTTAGTTAACGGAGATATTTCTTGATTATTTTGCACAATAACCTTACGAATAGCATTTGCTTTTCTATTATATGACAGTAGTATGTCTATGGGCGGAATAAAATAGTCTGTTTTACATAGTTCAACAGGACTGAGATTTGCTTGTGCCGCACCATTTGCAAGATTATCAATCACTGTTCGCATCGTACTACTATTAAGGAAATTGTAAAAGTATTCCAAATATATTGCATCACAACACAATAATCCTACACGTTGATTTAATAATAGATTTTCCTCACATACAACACATAACCTTCCACAATTTCCAGTTAGCGAAATCAGTCTATCTCCAATTTGGAGAGAAATATAATCTTTTGCACGGCTTGGAATTTCGTTAACATAATCACAGCCAGATGTTACAAGCTCCCCATCTTGAACATTCTTAATGGTTATTATCTTGTATCGTCCAATAGGTTTATATGTTTCCGATTTGAATGGAAATCCCGACTTAATTTCAAGCCAATTACTAAGAGATTTTACTTCCCAATATTCTGGTATATCTTTTCTCAGCTTCTCATTCCAAACCATTTCACCACCGCTTGACTTGTAAGGTTTGCCTTCCTCGTTGGGAAAATCAAATTGCACAAACCAATAATCGTAGAGCTGTTTTGCCATCGCCTCTAAATTCTGATTTATCGCTCGGTTAAGTTCTATCTTGCGGTCAATGGAGCACAATAGCTTACCGATGCGTTTTTGCTCTGATAATTCGGGAATCCATACTGTACAATCCTTGATTTTATCAGGTGAGGTATGGCGAATCTTAGTCTGTTGGGCAGCAGCACTTAGCTGTTGCTTAACGAGGGCTGAAGATATGAGATAAAATGCGAAATCCTTATCTAACAAGTCTTCCTTGCAGATAATTTTTGCCACATCTTGGCTTTGTATGTATTTGCTGCTTTCCGGAATAATGGCAGTAGAGCCAAGCAAACCTATAGCCTGTTCTGTCAAAGGAGTGATGATGTCTCCCTTTTCCATTAGAAACTCAGGCTTGAAGTCTCCGACATAATATATGTTGTCTTTGGATTTATTCTCTTTAAAGCAGTTGTTCTGATAGTCAAAGTTACCACAAGTCAGACGAATATATTTACCCTCAGTGGCATAAAACTCACCACTGAGACTCGCACCTCTTGTAACATCAAGGATTTCACCCAATTTATATTTTTTCAATTCCATTTATAGCGTTGCCTTATTAATATAATCCTGTATGAGTAACAGATTTGTCTCTATCTCTTTGCGCTTTACAAAAAGGTGTTCAAGATACTCTTTTTGTTTTGCTTTTTCCTGTTTTGCAATTTCTTGTTCTATTCTTACAGCACTTCTAAAAGGATATATAGTTTCATAATCCATTCGTGCTTGTTCAATTTGTTTATCCAAGTCTACGAGCTGTTGCTGATATTTTCTTTGGGCTTCCACAATATCCAAATTATTGGCTGCTACGAAGACATCGAGAAGATTGCGGATAGCTTTAACCTGTTCCATCGCATCTTTTGATGAATCGTGAGCAACTTTCAGAGCAACAATTATTGCAATTACACTAATTATTGGGCTTAATAAGGTGACCCATTGAACCAAGTTTTCGCTCATAATTCACTCTGTTCCCCATTTAGATTTTCACCTAATCTTGCCTCAATTTCTTCAATAGTAGGTATCGTACCTTCCACCTTTTCCGGGTATAGTTTTTCGAGGTCATATTCGGATATGCCTAATGGAAGATTGCTGCCCTCTAATGCGTATTGGGCAAGCATTGAATCCTTTTGGCGGCAAATTAGCAGACCTATTGTAGGATTATCTCTTCCCTCTTTTCTCAGGATATGATTACATGCTACCACATAACCACTTAACTGTCCTAAGTCTTGAAAATCAAACTCGCCTATTTTAACTTCAATTACCACATAACATGATAAATTCAAATTGTAGAAAAGCAGGTCAATAAATTTTTCCTTTTGTCCAATTTGAAGGCGGTATTCTTTACCAATGTATGCGAATCCCGTACCGAGTTCCAATAGAAATTGCGATATATTGGCCAGCAAAGCATCTTTAAGAATTTGCTCGTTGTAGGGTTTCGTGATTCCTGTAAAAGCAAAATTGTAAGGGTCTTTCGTCAGTTCTTGTGCGAGATCGCTTGTCTCGTCTGGCAATGTACGGGTAAAGTTTGTCAAGGCCTTTCCTTCTCGTTCGTATAGGCCGGAGTCCATAAAGTTGAGAAGTACATCACGGCTCCAGCCCTCTTGCATTGTCTTTTTAACATAGAAAAAGGCCTTTGCAGGTTCAGTCCCATATCTGTCTATCAAATAACGGTGGTGCCCCCAAGGTATGGAAAATAGCATTTCTTCCAATTGTCCCACAGGCTGTGGGACAATCTCTGGAGAATCTTTTACGGCTTGTTGTGCTTTCCCGTTCTCTAATTGTCCCACAACTTGTGGGACAACTTTTAGGTATTGAGAATAAAGCAAATAGAATTTCTTTGCATAGTAGATATTTGTACGTGATAGGCCTGTTGAGTTTGGATTCTTGAGTTGCAAATCCACAGAAAGGTTTTTAATGACACTCTGTCCCCAACGCTCTTCAACGTGCATTTCTTCTATGTCTCGACCGAGTTCCCAATAATACTTGAGCAATTCTTGGTTTACTCTTACGGCTGCTTTGATTTGACTTTGCCGATAACGCACACTAAGATCTTCTACCCACCGGGTATAGTCCTTGTCTATGATGGTCAATCCTTTACTCATTGTTACCTACATTTGCGTTGAATTGCAAAGCATCCAATTGTTTCATGATTTCTTCTTCCAAACGATGGCTTTCTACAAATTGTTCGGCAAGCGTTTGCTTGTAATTCGCCATACGAGCATTAAACTCATCTTCGGTTATATCCATATAATCAATCTTGATGTCGAAATATTGCCCGGCAGAAAGAGAATATCCCTTCTCTTTGATTTCTTTATAGCTAACTGCCACAGAGAAATCCTCTACGGCTTCCTTGCGTTGGAATGTACCGACAATCTTTTCTATCTCTTCATCATTTAGACGTACCTTCTTCAATCCGTTGGCATCCTTGTATTCCTCACCCAATTTGCTTGCATCAATCAAAATTACCCTGTCTGTGCTTGCCGACTTGTCAAAGAATAACACGCTGACATTAGTGCCCGTATTGGCAAACACATTGCTTGGCATAGAAACACAACCATATATCCATCGTTCATCAACGATCTTCTGAAGTATTTTATTTTCAATGCCGCTTTTTGCTGTTATGAAACCTGTCGGAATGACAATGGCTCCCTTTCCCGTCTTTTTTAATGAATTGATAACGTGCTGGATGAAACAAGTGTAGATTGCCATTGATTCTTTTTTCTTGGCAGGAACATTGGGTACTCCTGCCCAAAAACGAGCAGGCATTGCCGCTATTTTCTCTCTAGTGTCGGAGAAATCCATTTTGAAAGGTGGATTACTAACGACAAAATCAAACTGGCGCAACTGTTTTCCATCATCGCTCTTGTGATATGGGCTTACAAGCGTATCGCCTTGAATGGCATTATCAAGCGAAGAAACTAATCCGTTAAGTAAAAGGTTTAGTTTCAACATCTTGTTGCTTCGCTGAGAAATATCCTGAGAGAAGATGGTACAACGGCATTCGCCTATCTGATGGCTGAGTGCCATCAGTAATGTACCTGTTCCAGCAGATGGATCATAACATTCCATATTATGCAAATCCGTATGGTCGCCAACGAGTAAGCGCGCCATAATAGTAGCAATGGCATGCGGGGTGTAATACTCAGCATACTTACCACCTCCGGCAGTATTGTAGTCTTTAATCAGGTACTCAAAAATACTGGAGAAGAAATCGTAATTTTGAGCAAACGCTTCTTCAAAAGAGAAGTTTACGAGTTTGTCCACCAATGCACGAGCAAATGGCGCACGTTGTGCTGTATCGGTTACAAATGGTGTCAATGCCTCAAATAACGGAATCCTTGTGTTGGCTGTAGTCTGAGTAGAAAATATATCTGCATTTTTCTCTGCAATATCTGTCATTGTGGAATCAAAAATGGTATCAAAATCACCTTTGCTTTGTTGATTCCATAGGTTGGCAATCAAGTGATAAGGTTCGAGCATTGGAACATCAGGTGAAATTGCACTCTGAATAAGCATACGTTCATCACCTGAAAGATTCTCATATGCAGTTTCCCATTTTACATCACCAGTCAGTTTCTTGGCTATGTCACTTTTGGCATTCTTAAGTTCATAGCCAAACTTATCATTCAGAAATTTATAGAGAAATACCTGAGTGATTATTTTATATTCGTTACCGTCGTTGCCCATACCGTAGGACTGGCATGTGGCTTTTAGCCCGTCAATGAGCTTTAATGTTTTTTCTTTGATGTCAGACATATTCTTTATGATATTGCACCGTATGTGGCGTTATATTGGTTTATATATTGCTGTGAAATACGTGTTTGGATAAACTTATAATCATCCATTTCCGGTTTTATCTGCGGAAATTGATACAAGCACCCATTGACAAGAGTCATAACCGTACGATTGAAATAGGCATCTTTTTTCAAAATGTCATTACGGTCATATACTTTAGCATCTACATCCTTTTTTATGATATTGAGAATAGATGCTATTTCATCATCCAAGAATGAGAACATAGGCTTTTGACCTTTCTCTTCCCTTTGTTTGTTAGCCTCACGAATACGCTTATGAACACGAACGAATTTTTCGTCTCCGTTATATTTTCTGAGCAATACATTGTTGCGCTTTTGCAGCTCTTGTAAGCGTACTATGATTTCATCAAGTGCCTGCGTCTCTTCGTTGAACTTGGCTATACTGTCAATCACAAAACCATGTTCTTTAAATCGTTCCATAAAAGCATCACGTAATGACATGAATTCAGGATCATCTTGGTCAAAGTTTTGCGTAAATGAGGAGATTGTGCGTTGCCATTTATCTTTCAATTCCATTCCTCCTGAAATAAGGCGCATTTCTTCCTGCCCGATTTTAGAGAAAGTGAATTCTATATCCATCATTGCCTCATTGATTAGCGTTTTTGTTTCGTCGCTTGTGCTAAACGCCTCTTTCTGATTGATGATACCGATTCGTCTTTGTACCTCTGATAATAGTTGTGGCAATTTGGTTATTTCAAGCTTTGAGAATTGTTCTTTCATATCCTCATCACCGAACGTACGTACAATATTTGCCATGTTTTTTGCTGATTCCAATGCCTGTTTCAGGTCAAGGAGAACGGACTTATCTTCTTCCGTCGAGATTTCAGCAGAAAACTCCTCAGCATTATCAAAAGGATAATTGAAAAGTGTTTGGCGCACTTGTTTCATCTGGTTTAAGATTTCATCCTTGTCCTCAATAACTTGGGTAAACGTATCTGTGGCAGCTGCCATTCCTGTCTCATCCACATCGTTAAAGCGGTTAAGCTCTTGTAGATATGCTTCATTCGTTTCTTTGAAGTTGCGTTTAATGTCGGCAAAATCGATTACAAAACCATAGCGCATACCAGGATAAGGACGGTTTACACGGGTAATAGCCTGAAGCAAATTGTGATCTTTCAATTTGCGACCAAAATATAGACGCTTCAAGCGAGGCGCATCAAAGCCTGTCAAGAGCATGTTGAAGACAATAAGTATGTCCACAGTCATATTCTTTTTAAAGTCTTTGATTATCTGCTTTCTTGTTTCTTTATCATCTGTATCATGAAGGATGAGACCAGCTTTCAACGGCCGATATTTAGATTTATATTCGACCATTGGCTCACCAAGTACACATGAACCATCAGGAAGTTTGATTTTGATAGGCTTGGGCTGAAATTCTTCCCATTTTTCTTGAAAAACATCATAAAGCCGTCGTGCCTGTTCGCTCGTTTCACAGATGACCATTCCACCTAATGTGTCATCACCTTGTATTTTGCGAAACTCTTTCAAGTCCCTCATAATGTAATGAGCCAATTCTTCAACATAACTCGGATGCTCAATAATTTCCGATTTACGGATGTCTTTCTTCTGTACTAAGGTATCCAATTTATCGTACACATCTGAAAGACGCTCTTTATATGAGGTCTCAATGTCTTCACGTATGATTTTCAGTGTATAGCCATCTGCAATGGATTTGTCGTAGTAATATGTGTGCAAATAATTTCCGAAGACTTTGCAGCTCGCGCGTTCTTCCTTTAATAGCGGAGTACCAGTGAGGGCAATTTTTATAGAATCCGTATCCGCATCAAAAAGGTTGGCAAGGAAACATCCTCCTGGCTTATAACCACGATGTGCTTCGTCAAGTATAAAAATACGCTGAAGATTCGTAGCATAATCACTAATACGTACTTTTTCTTTATCCTCTGCAAAACGTTGTATGTTCACAACGGTAATTTCAGCCTGACCACTTACGCCTTGTTGTGCTTGGTTACTGCGGAACTGTTCCATCAGTTCAGTTCTTGTATTGGCGGTTGAAACCACCAGCCCACGTGCTTCAAACTCTTGTGTGGCCTGTTCTAGCAAATCAAGACGGTCAACGATGAAATAGAATTTGGCGACCTTGTTCTGCTTGGAATAGAAGTCGTTGAGAATATAGGTCAGATAATAAGACAAGGCTGTCTTTCCACTACCTTGTGTATGCCAAACTACGCCTGATTTCACACCTTCGGCAAGTTTCTTACGAATTGCCAGCGATGCAAACAATTGCTGATAACGCATGATGTGTTTTTGGTCGGTAGATTCAATTTTACCGTCCACCTCTCGCTCCATGCGGACGTAAGCGATACCATATCTAATGATATACAGTAAGCGTTCTGGCGAACACATTGAAGTCAATATGCGGTTTGTGGGCGTATTGAAATCGAGGTTCGTTTGATATTCAGGGCTTGTATGGATTACCTGACAGTTGTAATCAGCCAGAATCTGTTTTTCTATAACCTCGTCAATCTCTTTGTATGGATAATCCCTATTGAAAGGTGCAATTTTCTGATTGCTCGGATTTTCTTCACGGAAACAATTAAATGGAGCATAAGAACGTGCTCCAGTACAATAGAAAGCCCCCTGTATAGGAACAATGCCGCCAAGTGAATCATATTCCATATTATTGCTGAATATCATCAGCTGCGTGATGTTGATGAAACGGCGAAACTTTTTGTTTGGGAAGCGTTCTTTGTTCATCCTTGCGCTCTCTGCTAACATTCCACCGTGATTGTTCGGCTTCTTCACTTCAACGAAACAGAGTGGCATACCGTTTACAAACAAAGTGATGTCAGGTCTGAACTCATCCTGACCGTTTTTGCAGGTAAATTCGGCAGTAAAATGGAATGCATTGTTTTCGATATTATCGAAGTCTATTAGTTTTATAGGAGATACCGCTTTGAGGCGATTGTAAAAACCACGACCTAGATCATCATCATTCAACTCTTTACGGATGTCTTTCAACACTTGAAGATATTCTCCTTCGTGTCCGGGATTCAGCTTTTTGAACTGCTGCTCAAAAATTGGCAAAAGAATATTCGTGTCACCGTCATAGACTGTGCCATTTTTATCTTCACTCAACTTGCCAAAATATGTATATCCTATTCGGGTGAGATGAACCATTGCCGGCATCTGTACCCGTGTCGCTTCCGAGAACTGCTTCATGTCACCTATCCTTCTTGTCGGTTATCAAATCTTTTAAATCCACTTGTAGTATCTCCGCTATCTGCTGCAAGGTATCCAAATTGGGCTGGATCCGATTACAAGCATAGGCATTAACCATACTGAAACTCTTGCCGAGTTGTTTGGCTAACCATGTTTGAGAAATACCTTTCTCAGATAAGGCGGCTTTAATCCTATTTAGTTTCATATTATTTCTCAATTGAATAGTGCAAATATAGGGAATTATATTCGATAATTCGGTTTTCTTTTTATACTTTTGTAATTTGATTGGCTTTTTGAAGCCAAATAAATTGCAAATGAAATGAGGAAACTGATTATATAGCCTGAACTATTGTTCAATACCCTATGTAATTGGTTAACTAAAATAGGTTTAGTATGAATAAGCACTATTCGATTTTACATATATCTGATTTGCATAAAGGAGAAAACAACGACTTTGATCATTTGTTTGCTTCTTTGTGCAATGATGCAGACTCATATGATCAAGATATACCTAAGCCAGAATTTATTGTAGTTTGTGGTGATTTAGCTGAGGGCGCGAATGGGGAAGATGCTGAAGAAAAGATAGTGAAACAGTATCAAGAAGTTGAATCTTTCCTAGATAAATTGGTAAGACATTTTCTTAATGGGGATAAATCTAGAATAATTATTGTTCCTGGAAATCATGATTTATATAGGGGAGCAACAATCAGAAGTATGGAGGCTATACCTGATGATATACGAGAAAGTGCTAAAGAGAGGTATTTAAAAGGTGACCCTCAATATCGTTGGAGCTGGAAAGATTTTTGTTTTTATCTAATTAATAAGGAAGAAGAATACGCATCTAGATTCAAATTTTTCGTTGAATTTTATAATAGGTTTTATGAAGGCATTCGCACGATAGATGATTGTGATATGCTGAATAAAATTATAGACTTTCCGGAGTATAACATTGCATTTGCTACATTTAATAGTTGCTACAGAATAGATCATCTAAACCAGATTGGAGCAATAAATAGTAAGGCGATTGCAGAATCCCAATCTGAATTGTCGAAAGTCTTCAAATATGGTAGGTTCATTGTTGGTGTATGGCACCATAATATCTCAGGAATACCAACTCAGACGAATTACCTTGACCCAAGAGTACTTCATAGTCTTATGGATTTCCACATACAGTTAGGTTTATATGGGCATCAACATCATACAGAAGCCTTATATGAGTATCATGATATTTTTAAACAAGGACGAATGACTTTAATAAGCTCTGGTTGTTTATATGGACGTGGCAAAACTATGCCAGAAGGCACACATTGCCAATACAATATTTTAGAGATAGTACAAAGCGAAGAAAAGGTGAATGTAATATTGCATGTTAGAGAAGATGAAACAGCATGGGATATACCTTCATGGAGAAGGAAGCTAATTGAAGGAAAAGATTCATATTCAATGGCATTTAATCTACCTGCAATTGATTATAGCAGGGTGCTAGCAGATTGTTTAAATCAGGCAAAGGTTGAAAATAATTATAAGGAGGCCATTGAAAATCTTATATCTATCCGTAATAATGAAGCTACAGCAAATAAGTTCATTGATGAATTTCTTCAAAAGATAAGTAATCACGATATTTGCACATTAGAATTTGAGCCTATGACGATTGCACAAGTTATAGCAGTTATGGGTGCTTCTATAGAGACGCATAATTGGGATACCTTTGATAAAGCGGTAATGTCCGCAGATAAACATGGATTACGAAATTGGCAAACGAATGTGCTGATTGAAGACGCTAATAAAATAAGATGACATACCAGTATGAGCGATATACCTTTTAATGTACAAATTGATCGGGTGTTAGACCTGTTGTGTTCACAAATATATGATTCACCCCTCTCCCTTCTTCGAGAGAATGTTCAGAATGCTTATGATGCTATTCTGCAAAGGAGTCACATAGATACTGATTTTATTAATCCAGAAATTCGTATCACTATAGATAATCATACATTGTCAATATATGACAATGGTATTGGAATGGATGCAGATGGACTTAAGACTCATTATTGGACTGCTGGGTCAAGTGGCAAAAATAATCCAGAAGCACGAGCAGCAGGTGTTGTTGGTACATTTGGAGTTGGAGCTATGGCTAATTTTGGAGTATGTACTGAACTGAATGTTGAATCAAAATTATACGGAACAGATATAACTTGGTTATCTGGTGTCAAGAAGAGTGAATTATCACTTAGCGATAATTGTATTTATATATCGGAAAGCAAACATAATCGCTCTGATTTTGGCACAACTATAAAAGTAACTATATCGTCCGATTTTATGCTAAATAAGGACAATGCATTGGCTTACCTTAAGCCTTATGTGCGTTATCTGTCTGTTCCCGTATACTTAAATGATGTTCTAATCAGTCAAGAATCATACGATATAACACTAAGCACCAACTACATAGATAGTGGTATACAACATTATAAAGATTCTCTCTACGAATTTGATTATAGAGTTATACTCAATAACGGTGTCCCTGTATTGCCGCAATGCAAGATAACAGCTATAACATATAACCATGTCGGTATAAAAGGTGATATATGTTTGAAAGCATCTGATTCTGTTTTATTCGGTTTAAGAAACTCTTTTGGATTAGCTCCAATTGCAGTTAATTCAGTATTCCATTTGAACGGCATCGTAAACCTCCTTACTTTAATACCAACGGCAGGTAGAGAGGCTGTTAGCCGTGAAAGTACTTCTTTTGTTTCTAGATTGATTAGTATTGTTGATGGTATAGTTGCCCAAGAGATTGCGAAATATCCAATAGCAAATAATTCTCGTGAATTCCATGCTTACATTAGGAATACAAGAAGATATGATTTAGCAGGATTTATTGAGATTCCTGTGGAAAAAACAGATGTTAGTATTAGACTTAAGGATGTTAAAAAGGTAATAGATGGTAAAAATGTCTATTACTTTAAAGGAAATAATAAAGAGACAATAGAATCCTTGAAAGATAATTCTAATCTAATATTGACATTTAGTAATGACTATAATCGTGCAAATATTCAACAGCAGGTGTTAATGCAAAAATCAATCCCTGAAATCAAAGATGACATACGAATTATTAAAGTATATGATGATATTGATTTGGCATCCGAGGAAATTTCTATCTTGATGAGAACACGTATGGTTATAGAGGATGATTATTCACTAAGTAACTTTAAATTATCATATGCAGATATTAGCCATAATTTATCTATATACGTACAAGATGAAGCTGGAGTTATTCATATTTTCTTTTCACGTTCTTCAACCGAGCTGGATTATTTAAAGGCTGTCTACAAGGATAACTATGCTCTTTTTGAGCAATTTATAAAGGATATGGTAAGAACTAGATTATATCCTAAATTTTCAAATTACCTACCATCAGTTACAAAGGAAGGTGCAGATGCTTTATTTGCATATCTACAGAAAAAACGCGAACTTTTTACCATTGAAAATGGAGATCTTGGAGATGTTGGAGATATGATGAACGACTATCTTGCAGGTAAAAAGAGCATGGAAGATATTATCAATGTTGCTCGAGCCAATAAACAAAAGCAAAAACAAGAGGTTAATGCAAGAAATGTAGGTAGTGTATCGGACGTCCTTGGCGGTACCCCTGATTCAAAAATAAGTACTCTAAGTAATGATGCAGATCCTTGTATGCCTATGCCGCCTATCATGCGACTAGATAAAAAAATTGATTTCAAGGTATTGAGAACAGATGCTATCAATCACGATTTGAATAATATCAAGTTGTTCTTATCCTTATCAGATAAGTTATATAGAGATTATGCAGAATTCTTTTATCAACCACATACAACTAATGTGATTTGGAGTATGCATCGCGTAATATTCTTCTTTACGCATGCGTCAAACAATCTAACTCTTTATTATCAACTAGATTTGGATAAACCTCTTGGCAACAATGTAAAGGGCGCAAAAACTATTCCAACAACAACGATTATAACTAAGAATAAAATTTTTATTCCCATAGTTGATGAGATGGTCGACTATTTCAACGTGACACAAGGTGTCCTGAAATTCATGGTAAAATATGACTCCGTAAGGAATACTGACAATGAGAAGTAATATAGTATTAGATATTCTGGCTGGTAATAATTGCGGGACACATATAGTGATATTATCGGTATTATGAAAAATAAATGTAATAGAGTGTGTACCCTTCCCCATTAGGGGAAGGGCATATGTGAGTAGATGACAATTTATGGCATCAAAGAATTGTTTGTCCACCCATTCCTCCCATCGCCTCAGACCGTCTCAGACGGTGCGGTTTGTTTGCGCAAATTTCATTGAATGTTGAATAATATATTGATAATCAATATAGATAAATTTCTTTAACGAGGAAGAGTATTGATTTAAAAAGACCGAACATATAAGAATACCCGATAACTGTTGTAAGAAGCTATCGGGTATTTTTTATTGTCAGCTCGGTTTCTTGCTTTAGGATTAGAATACAGGCATCTGCCAGATAAATCCTACAGAAATACGGTTAGTACTATAATTCTCCTGTCCCAGCACCTTGGCGCGGGAAGTGAAATCATACGAACGTCCCACGTAGGTAACAAAGAAGTGCAGATTGGTTTCCATCGGGTAATATTCGATACCGCCCAGATATCCCCAGGAAGTACGGTAATTTCCCTTCTCTATTCCCTCGGACGCCTTGCCTACGGAAGCCGTCTCATACATACCCTTCACAAAAACATTCCATTTCGGAAGAAAGCGGTAATTACATTTGGCAACAACCGAAAGATAGTTAGCATCAAAAGCGTTATGCCCGCCCGGACGACCTACGATACTGGTAATGATTCCTTTGCGGTCAATATCCTCTTTTGAATACATGAAATCGACAAAAGCATTCCATTTTCCAAGATTTAACTCGTTACCTAAAGCATAATAATACATATTGTGACTTTTGGCCTCGTTCATAACAGAAGCCGACCAACGGGTTTTAAATACATTATTGAAATTACCGTTCCAGTTCAATGTATAAACCAGTGGCATTTTGCCCGATTTCAGATCGGGGAGATTACCTTCGGCATCCTCTGTGATTCCGTAAGTATTATCGAAAGAACTGTTACGGCTGTTCAATATCTGCAAGTTAAGCTGCTGTTCGGGAGTAATGTTATAACCCACATTCAATCCGGTCATGAAATTACTCATGTAATCAATCATATCACTGTATTGATAGATGTCAATCGGATTCAGGTCGAACTCGATACCACCGTATGCGGCACATTGCTTTCCTGCAAAAAGACTAAACTGGTCATTCAGCTTGATACCGATTCCGGCATAGTCGATAGAAGTCGGGAGGTTATCAATCATGCCGTTTGCATCGTTCGAGCGGTTGAGGCGCTGACGATAGCGGTAAGACAGCCAGTTGTTGATATTTCCTTTGGCTTCGATACGAAGCTGGTGCATATTAAAGTCACCCTCCTGAAAACCATTCTGGAAATGAGCGTCAAAGCTCCCTTGCATATTCAGATAAAGATTGAATTTATCTGTTTTCTTTTTCACGTCTGTCAGCTCTTCAAACAGGGGAGTGTTCGGATTGAATTTCTCCTTTTTCTCTGTTTTTTGAGCATATATTCCCTGTATGCTACCCGCGAGGAGCAGCATGAATATCCATTTTTTCATAAGTAAGTCAGGTTTTTAGTATTCGTTGAAATATTGCTGAATCTGTTTCCAGTCTGTAGTTTTTGTTAGTGCAAGCATTAACAAAACACGAGATTTCTGCGGGTTCAGTTCCTGCGAAGCCACAAACTGATATTTGGCGTCGTCCACCTCTGCATCCAGTGTGGTAGGTCCGGTCGGGACACGGGAAGAACGAACGACAAGAATACCTTTTTGGCGGGCATCCGTCAGTACCGGGAAGATGTTCTGGTGAATATTTCCGTTTCCTACTCCTGCGTGGATGATGCCTTTGTACCCGTTGCTAAGCATCGGAGTTACCATATCGGCCTCAATGTTGGAATAGCTGTACACGATACCTACTTTAGGAAGCGCGTTCAGATGAGTGACATCAAAAACGGACTGGGTAGTATGTTTCTTTAGCATTACTTGGTTGTAGAACACTTTTCCGTTCAGTACATAACCCAGTGCGCCGGAGTTGGGAGCCTGGAAAGTTTGTACATCGACCGTATTCATTTTAACCGTGCTCTGCGCTCCGAGGATCAGGCCGTTCATGGCAACCAATACCCCTTTGTCTTTCGATTCTTTTGCGGCTGCGGTAACAACGGCATTGTAAAGGTTCAACGGGCCGTCGGCACTTAGAGCGGTAGACGGACGCATGGCGCCTACTAATACCACCGGTTTGTCACTCTTGACAGTCAGATTCAGGAAGTAAGCAGTTTCCTCCATGGTGTCTGTTCCGTGAGTAATCACGATGCCGTCAATGTCCGGGCGTTTCAGTAGTTCATTGATTTTCTTGGCAAGCGTCAACCAAACCTGGTCGTTCATGTCCTGCGAACCGATTTTGACAATCTGTTCTCCGGTTACGTTGGCGATGTCTTTAATTTCAGGCACAGCATCGAGCAGTGCGCCGATGGCAACTTGTCCTGCCGTATAACTGGTTCCGGTAGCCGAGCTTCCCGTACCTGCGATGGTTCCTCCCGTAGCAAGAATATGAATATTCGGTTTTGCGGCGAATGCCATAGTTACGGAAAACAGTAGTGTGACTACTACCAGTCCAAAGCTTTTGAATTGTTTCATAACTGAATGATGTTTAGGTTAATAATATGATCTATTAGAATATTTGTATAAAAAGCAAACCTAGTGCAATAGCCACAACGGTCGATACCAGACCGGGCATCATGAACGAATGATTCAACACATATTTGCCGATTTTTGTTGTCCCGGTACGGTCGAAATTAATCGCAGCCACCACGGTAGGATAATTCGGAATAAAGAAATATCCGTTCACGGCCGGGAATAAAGCGATCAGCATATAAGGAGAAATCCCTAACGCAATGCCCAGAGGGACGAGTGCCCGTACAGTGGCAGCCTGGCTATATAGCAGGATAGACATCACAAACAGGGCGACACCGAACAACCACGGCATTTGTTGCACAATTCCCTGGATAGAGAGAGTCAGCTGTCCCATATTTCCCTGAAGAAAGGTATCTCCCATCCAGGCAATACCGAAGATGGCAATCACCGCCTGCATACCTGCCGGAAATACAGAACCTTGCGTTGCTTTGATCCCGTCTGTCTTCGTTACTAGCAGGATAATTGCGGCAGCCGACAACATCACGATTTCGATGATAGAAGACATTCCCAAGGTGACAATTTCCCCATCAATCAGGAAACTGGGGCGCATTCCTTCAAAAGAACCGAAAAGCACGATAAAAGCAGTTGCCAATATAAAGATGATAACGGAAATCATTGCCGAACGTTTGTTCTTGACACTTTTAATCTCCACCTTTTTATTGTTGAATAAACCTTCTTTCAATCTTTTCTGATATTCGGGATCTTCCACCAGTTCCTTACCGATTCTCATGGAAAACAAGGCGCCTACCAACACTCCAATGATGGTGGCGGGAATCGTAATTTTGAGAATGTCGAACAGGGTAATGTCGAATCCGGCTAAAAGTCCGAGAAGTGCCACGGTAGCGGCAGAGATCGGACTTGCCGTAATGGCCTGCTGGGAAGCGATGACGGCAATACCTAACGGACGTTCCGGACGGATTTTTGTTTCGGTGGCAACCTCTGCAATTACCGGCAGTACGGAATAAGCCACGTGTCCGGTTCCGGCTACAAAAGTAAAGAGGTAAGTCACCAGCGGACTAAGCAGAGTGACGTGTGAAGGATTTTTACGAAGCAAATGTTCTGCCAGTTTCACCATATAGTCCAAACCTCCGGCTGCCTGCATGCAGGAAGCGGCAGAGATTACGGCGGCAATCATTAACATAACGTCGATGGGAGGCGCAGTGGGCTGTAAACCAAAAACGAACGTGAGTATTGCCAACCCTACGCCTCCCATTACGCCAAGTCCGATACCTCCCAGGCGTGCGCCAATAATAATGGCTGTCAGAACAAATGCTAATTGTAATATCATAGATTGCTGTTTTAAATTCAAAAACAAAGATAAGCGATTCTTCTCTTTGTATTTTCTTTTTCTTCTATTTACAACAAAAAAGTCTTTGAATAGTTTTTGCATATTTATTAAAACAATAACATCGCTGGTTGGTTATTATAAGAACTAACGAAAACGTTATTACTATAAAACAACCGATATGGAACAAAATTTATCAAAAAAAACTCGTACAGAGAGTGACCTGATAGGTAGTCGTGAAGTGCCGGAAAGTGCACTCTATGGAGTACAGACACTCCGTGGCATTGAAAACTTTCGCATCAGCAAGTTTCATTTGAATGAATATCCTTTATTCATTCAGGCATTGGCCATTACGAAGATGGGAGCCACCATTGCCAACCGTGAACTGGACTTATTGACTGAAGAACAAGCGGATGCTATCTTGAGAGCCTGTAAAGAAATACTCGAAGGAAAGCATCACGAGCAGTTCCCCGTAGATATGATTCAGGGAGGAGCCGGTACGACCACCAACATGAATGCCAATGAAGTGATTGCCAACCGGGCATTGGAACTGATGGGGCATCAGCGGGGAGAATATCAATTCTGTTCGCCTAACGATCACGTCAACCGTTCACAATCTACCAACGATGCTTATCCTACAGCCATTCACATTGGACTGTATTATACTCATTTGAAATTGGTTAAGCATTTGGAGGTTCTGATCGAGTCTTTCCGGAAGAAAGCGAATGAGTTTGCACATGTCATCAAAATGGGGCGTACCCAATTGGAAGATGCCGTACCGATGACTCTTGGGCAAACTTTTAATGGCTTTGCAAGTATTTTGTCACATGAAATAAAGAACCTTGATTTTGCTGCACAGGATTTTCTGGCAGTCAATATGGGAGCAACAGCCATTGGAACAGGAATCACTGCCGAACCGGAATATGCGGAGAAGTGCATTGCCGCTTTGCGCAAGATTACGGGATTGGATATCAAACTAGCAGACGATTTGGTGGGAGCTACTTCGGACACTTCCTGCATGGTAGGTTATTCGGGAGTGATGAGGCGTATTGCTGTTAAAATGAATAAGATATGTAACGACTTGCGGTTGCTGGCTTCCGGTCCGCGTTGTGGATTGGGAGAAATCAATCTGCCGGCAATGCAGCCGGGCTCATCCATCATGCCCGGAAAAGTGAATCCGGTGATTCCTGAAGTGATGAACCAGGTGGCCTACAAGGTAATAGGAAATGACCTTTGTGTGGCCATGAGCGGTGAAGCAGCTCAAATGGAACTGAATGCAATGGAGCCGGTGATGGCACAATGCTGTTTCGAGTCTGCCGATTTGTTGATGAATGGTTTTGACACTTTGCGCACCTTATGCATCGACGGCATTACGGCTAATGAAGAAAAATGCCGGAGAGATGTGCATAACAGCATTGGAGTAGTGACAGCCCTGAATCCGGTGATCGGATATAAGAACTCTACTAAAATAGCCAAAGAAGCATTGGAAACAGGGAAGGGAGTTTATGAACTAGTTTTGGAACATAACATTCTTTCTAAGGAAGACCTAGATACTATCTTAAAACCGGGAAATATGATTAAACCGGTGAAGTTGGACATTCACCCGAATCGTTGATTGATATATAGTAAGTGGAGATTGGTTTAAGATGAGATGGAGGTGTGTCATAATGAATAATAAAACGCAGATTAACGCGAATTATCGCAGATATAATTTTACAATTAGTTGATTAATGTATCAATATAATTGAAATAATCTGCGATAATTTGCGTTAATCTGCGTTTTGACACACTCTGTTTTGATTATTTATTACTTTGACCTTATACGGGAATAATTGCTAATTTATTCGGCGAAATGGTTATTGTTTATTACTTCGAAAGCGACGAACTTTGCAATATCATTCGTTGTTAACCTAATAAGCAAGTCTTGAACCTGCAGGCTTGAAACTAAAGTTTCCCCTATGGGGGAACAATGGTTTCCCTACGGGGAAAATGTAGTTTCCTTACGGGGAAAATGTAGTTTCCTTACGGGGAAACTATAGTCTCTCACCGGGAAACTGTTAGTATCATTACATGAGACTGTCATTCGTCCTATTGAAAACTGGAACTTTCCTACTGGATAAGCCATTTGCAATCTTATATGGTATGATGCTTTCATCTGTATCTATACGCTCGTTTCACCTGTTGTTTCAGATGATATTAAACCATTGATCAGGTATTATCACTCCATTTCCCATGTGTTAATACCTGATTTTTCAACTATTAATGGCTGAAGTCTAAAGTGTTAATACTTGAGGTGATAGCTGTTAATACTTCTTGCGGAAATAATTAATGTTCAGTACATCAGATGATAACAGTTTGTTGTAGGTGCAGATTAGTGGAAGCGCTTACGTGATGGCAGGGTGAGGGTAACTTTTCCCCTCCCCCTGCCATCATCTTTACCCTCACACCTGTAATGCCGATGAATAAAGGGATTGAACCAATGGGGGAGGGTGTGAGGGTAAAAACTGCTACAACTTTTATTTGTGAGAAATATTTCAGTAATCAAGAATGAGAAGTAGAGCCATCTTTTGTCAGATTCATTTTAATACATAACTTCCAGTATTTATTTCCATATTTCGACTGCGTTTCAAAAAAAACATATATCTTTGCCGTACGCTTTCAGCCCATCAGCGTGATGGAATAGGCAGAAGGTGGTTTTTATTTCCATTATGGAGTAAAAGCGTATTATCTCTCGATCTTAGAAATAGCCAATCCAAACAAAGAGAGATGATACGGTAGATACTCCACGTGAACGGATGTATATCAACATATTCGTAAGAGATGTGTTATATATAAACGATTGACGTGGGTGTCTGCTGTTATCATTATCTTTTGTGCGGGTGTAGCTAGCCTTAAGATCGGATAATGGTACAGCAGCATCTGCGTCTTTCTTGTATTCGGCCGGTAATAAATTGCCCCAATTTAACCTAGCCAATCCCCACCCGGCAGACTGCAAAAAAGCGTGGATGCCCGTTGTGCTAATATACATGAATAAAATATTATTCATCCCTTATTTGTATCACACATGAAAAAACAAACGCTATGGCACAATGGATTAGTATAGAAGAGGCAGCCGCAAAGTACGGATTCGAGACAGAATATATCTGGGTCTTGATAGAGATGCGAGAAATCACTGTGGACTACGAAAGGTCGGGCATCGACATCATCAGTGATGACAGTGTTCAGGAGTTTATGAGTCGAAATGAAAAAGGGGCTACCTTGATGTATATCGAAAAACTGGAACGATATTGCATAGATAAATCAAAACTTTGTTCAATATACCTATCACTTTTAGGAAAACAGGACAAAGAAATCACAAGATATAAAGCAGCCGGAATCCTCTATGATACCTTACAAATCAAATGGCTGAAACAATGTGACCGGTTGCGGAAGTTGGAAAAAGAACTCGTCTTGGGGCAGACTACTTGCTGTACCTGTTGGCTGAAAAGAATCTGTATGAAAATCAGGAAGTAAAATCGGATTAATTCAATACTTATTTGCTAAAATATCAATTGCTTCATAACCGTACCAATTAGATAAAATCGAACTTATAAGAAATTCTTATTAGTTCGTCAGGAGGGACAACGACGTCTTTAAATGAACAAACAACCAATAATTTGTGTTTATTTAATCTAAATATATATCTTTGTCCCGAATTATAAACACGTAAATTTATGAAAAAGATTTTTGGTGCTTTAATGATTGCTATATGTATAGCTATGGCAATGCCTGCTCAGGCGCAGATACACTTTGGTGTAAAGGGAGGTTTGAACTTGTCAAAGGCGAGTTTCTCTAATGTGAGCGAAAACTTTAAAAAGGATAATTTTACAGGTTTCTTTATCGGTCCGATGGCCGAGTTTAATATTCCAATCGTAGGGTTGGGAGTAGATGCATCTTTGCTTTTTGCTCAACGGGGTATCAAAGTTTCAGAAGGGAATGATGATATTACTGTTAAACAAAACGGTATTGATATTCCTGTAAACCTGAAATATACCATTGGCTTGGGAAGTCTGGCTGGTATTTATCTGGCTGCAGGTCCTGACTTTTATTTCGATTTTGAAAAGAAATCGGGAATTGATAAGAAGAAAGCTGAAGTAGGTATCAATGTGGGTGCCGGTTTGAAGTTGCTGAACCATTTGCAGGTGGGTGCTAATTACAATATCCCATTGGGTAATACTGCTGATATTGAAGGAACAGATGCTTCTTATAAGACTAAGACTTGGCAAGTGTCTGTAGCCTATATTTTTTAAGTAGTCTATCACTTTACATAGTATTTGAAAAAGAGTTTCCGATAACCGGAAACTCTTTTTTGTTTGGGGGTGTCCTGTTGCGCTCTCAAATATATTTTCTCCAATTCTCGTATGAAGTAGAGTTTTTCTTTTTAAGTGTTCTCTCTCCCTTCTTTTAAATCCCCGTTTTTTTATTGTATTTTTGTAGCTGCAATGAAAAAGTACGTAGATGTCATATTACCGCTTCCGCTTCCGAAGAGTTTTACTTACTCTTTGCCGGATGAATGTGCGGAAGATGTGAAGATAGGTTGCCGTGTGGTAGTCCCTTTCGGGCGGAAGAAGTTTTATACGGCTATCGTCCTTAACGTTCATTATTGTGCTCCAACGGAGTACGAAGTGAAAGATATATCTGCATTGCTGGATGCTTCTCCCATTCTGTTACCCGCTCAATTCAAATTTTGGGAGTGGATAGCTGATTATTATCTCTGTACACAAGGCGATGTCTATAAAGCGGCACTTCCCTCCGGCCTGAAACTGGAGAGTGAAACGATTGTTGAATATAATCCTGATTTTGAAGCGGATGCGCCATTGCCGGAACGTGAGCAACGTATTTTGGATTTACTTGCCGTAGATTCGCAACAGTGCGTCACTAAACTGGAGAAGGACAGTGGTATCAAAAATATTCTTACGGTCATCAAGTCTCTGCTCGATAAAGAAGCGATTTTCGTAAAGGAGGAGTTGAGGCGTACTTATAAACCTAAAACAGAGGCACGGGTTCGGCTTGCGGGTACAGCGGATGAAAAGCGGCTTCATATCCTGTTTGATATTCTGTCTCGTGCTCCGAAGCAGTTGGCATTACTCATGAAGTATGTGGAGTGTTCCGGCGTTTTAGGAGCGGGAACTCCGAAAGAAGTCTCCAAGAAAGAACTGTTGCAGCGGACTAATGTGGCTCCTTCTGTATTGAATGGATTGGTGGATAAGAAGATTTTTGAAATCTACTACCATGAAATCGGGCGGTTGGATAAGCAGGAGAAGGAGATTGTCGAATTAAATCCTTTGAATGAGTTTCAACAGCGTGCATTTGATGAAGTCGTGCAGTCTTTTCAGGAGAAAAATGTCTGTCTGCTTCATGGGGTAACGTCCAGTGGTAAGACTGAAATTTATATCCATCTGATAGAAGAAGCGATTCGTCAGGGAAAGCAGGTGTTATATTTGTTGCCGGAGATTGCATTGACCACTCAAATCACGGAGCGTTTGCAACGGGTCTTCGGTGCTCGTCTGGGTATCTATCATTCTAAGTTCCCTGATGCCGAACGGGTTGAAATATGGCGGAAGCAACTGGGAGAGAACGGGTATGATATTATTCTGGGTGTTCGTTCTTCTATTTTCCTGCCTTTCCGAAATCTGGGATTGGTGATTGTGGACGAAGAGCACGAAAATACGTATAAGCAACAAGATCCCGCTCCCCGCTATCATGCGCGTAGCGCGGCTATTGTACTGGCTGCCATGTACGGAGCTAAAACCCTGTTGGGTACGGCCACTCCCTCTATCGAGTCATGGCAGAATGCAAGAGAGGGAAAATATGGTTTCGTACAACTGAAAGAACGATATAAAGAAATCCAGTTGCCGGAGATTATTCCGGTGGATATCAAGGAACTGCATCGCAAAAAGCGGATGGTCGGACAATTCTCGCCACTTCTGATACAATATATGAAAGAGGCTTTGGAACAGAAAGAACAAGTGATTCTCTTTCAGAACCGTCGTGGGTTTGCTCCGATGGTGGAGTGTCGTACCTGCGGTTGGGTGCCTAAGTGTAAGAATTGCGACGTAAGCCTTACCTATCATAAAGGAATCAATCAATTAACCTGTCACTACTGCGGTTATACGTATCAACTGCCGAAATCCTGTCCTGCCTGCGAGGGAACAGAACTGGTGAACCGTGGTTTCGGTACGGAAAAGATTGAAGATGACATCAAAATCCTTTTCCCGGAAGCTGCCGTTGCCCGGATGGATTTGGATACTACACGTACCCGTTCCGCCTATGAGAAGATTATTGCAGACTTTGAGCAGGGAAAGACGGACATATTGATCGGTACGCAAATGGTATCAAAAGGGTTGGATTTCGATCATGTCAGTATAGTAGGTATATTGAATGCCGATACCATGTTGAATTATCCCGATTTCCGTTCCTATGAGCGTGCTTTTCAGTTGATGGCACAAGTAGCGGGACGTGCCGGGCGTAAGAATAAACGCGGACGGGTGGTATTGCAAACCAAGAGCATCGATCATCCTATCATTCATCAGGTCATTGCCAATGATTATGAAGATATGGTAGGCGGACAATTGGTGGAACGTCAGATGTTCCATTATCCTCCTTATTACCGGCTGGTATATGTTTATCTGAAAAATCATAATGAAGCGTTGCTGGATCAGATGGCGGCAGTGATGGCGGATAAGTTGCGGGCTGTATTTGGCAATCGGGTATTAGGCCCGGATAAACCTCCTGTTGCCCGTATCCAGACTTTGTTTATCAAGAAGATTGTTGTCAAGATTGAGCAGAATGCCCCGATGGGACGTGCACGGGAATTGTTGCTACGCATTCAGCGCGAGATGTTGGCGGACGAACGCTATAAATCTTTGATTGTTTATTATGATGTAGACCCTATGTGATTTAATAATTTTCCCCCATATAATAACCTTTAATCATTTAATTAACTAACCATGAAACGACTTACTATTTTTTCTCTGACTTGTCTCTTTAGCATGGGTGCAGTTTTTGCCCAGCGGGGAGTAACTCAATGTGGTGTTCCGACAGGACAACCGAAGTTCCCTTTACTGACTTATCAGGAGTTGCCTGATCCTACTGCACCTTCTGATAAAGAGTGGGTAGCGGTGACTTCCACCCAAGTTTCTTGGGGTACAACAGATGTACGGTATGCAAAACATCAACTCCCGCAGTTGAAGAAACAACAGACTGTTTCCCTGAAAGGCTGGCGTGGCGAACGTGTGAACGCGCAAGCTGTTGTGTGGACAGGCGTAGAACTGAAAGACCTGAATTTCAGCTTTGGTGATTTTAAAGACAAAAAGGGAAATGTTCTTCCCAAAGATGCATTTACAGGTGGTTTTGTCCGTTATGTGATGACGGATGAATTGAATAAGGATGGGAGAGGTGCCTGTGGACATCGGAAGTCTATAGATTATGATTCATTATTGGTGGCCGATCCTATTGATACCAACCTGAAAACGATGGCTTTGCCCGCTCGTACTGTTCAACCGGTTTGGGTGCAGTGTTGGATTCCTCAATCGGCTACTCCCGGAACTTATCAAGGGGAGTTATTAATTAATGATGGCTCGCGTTTATTGCAACGCCTGAATCTCGAAATTACCGTTTCTTCCCGTGAACTTCCTCAACCTTCGGAATGGGCTTATCACTTGGATTTATGGCAAAGTCCTTATGCAGTGGCACGTTATTATCAGGTTCCTTTATGGAGTCAGGAGCATTTTGACGCCATGCGTCCTTTAATGAAAATGTTGGCAGATGCCGGACAGAAGATTATTACGGCTACTTTGACGCACAAGCCTTGGAATGGTCAGACAGAAGATTATTTTGATACAATGGTCACCTGGATGAAACGGGCGGATGGAACATGGGCTTTTGATTATACAATCTTCGACCGTTGGGTGGAATTTATGATGAGTGTAGGCATTGATAAACAGATTAATTGTTACTCAATGGTTCCCTGGGAGTTGTCATTCCAATACTACGATCAGGCAACCAACTCTTTGCAATTCGTGAAAACTGCACCGGGTGAAGCGGCTTATGAAGAAATGTGGGGAGCGATGCTTGCCTCTTTCTCCAAGCATCTGAAAGAAAAAGGATGGTTTGATATTTGTGCTATTGCAATGGACGAACGTCCGATGGAAGTAATGCAGAAGACGTTGAAAGTGATTCGTAAAGCTGATCCGGATTTTAAAGTATCGTTGGCTGGAAACTATCATGAGGAGATTGAGCCCGATCTATATGATTACTGTATTGTCATCGGACAGAACTTCCCGGAAGAAGTGCGTCTGCGTCGTGTTGCCGAGAACAAGCGTACTAATTATTATACTTGCTGTACGGAAGCCCATCCCAACACGTTTACTTTCTCTGATCCTGCGGAAGCAGCCTGGATGAGTTATTATTCATCTAAGAAACATCTGGATGGTTATCTGCGTTGGGCATATAACAGCTGGCCATTGGAACCGCTGCTCGATTCCCGTTTCCGTAGTTGGGCAGGCGGAGATACTTACCTTGTATATCCGGGAGCTCGTAGCTGTATTCGTTTCGAGCGTTTGATTGAAGGAATACAGGCGCATGAGAAGATCAATATCCTTCGTCAGGAATTTGAGAAAAAAGGAAATAAGGCCGGATTAAAGAAGATAGAAAAAATGCTTGCTCCGTTCAATTTGGGTAGTATGCCGGAAATCCCGGCCGCAATAACCGTGAACCGGGCTAATCAGATACTGAACTCTTTTTGAGAAACAATCATGTATATATGAAGAAAATATTATTTGTCTGTTTAGGAAATATCTGCCGTAGCTCTACGGCTGAAGGCGTAATGCTTCATTTAATAGAAGAAGCGGGACTGGAAAAAGAATTTGTGATAGATTCTGCCGGAATCCTGTCTTATCATCAGGGGGAATTGCCGGATAGCCGGATGCGTGCTCATGCAGCCCGTCGCGGTTATCAATTGGTGCATCGTTCTCGCCCCGTCCGTACGGAAGATTTTTATAATTTTGATCTGATTATCGGTATGGACGACCGGAACATAGATGACTTGAAAGACAAAGCTCCTTCTCCCGAAGAATGGAAGAAGATTCATCGCATGACGGAGTATTGCACCCGTATTCCTGCAGATCATGTACCCGACCCCTATTATGGAGGGGCCGAGGGGTTTGAATATGTACTTGATGTTCTTGAAGATGCTTGCGCAGGTTTGCTTACTTCTTTAACTCAGGATAACTGATCCGGGTGTGATAAGCAATCTTTAGTTTTTCTTTGAACACAGCTTTCACTGTTGCTATATCCTTGAAAGTGATAGGACATTCTTTAAAGTAACCTTCAGTGACCTGGGAATCGATAATCTTATCGACCAGGTTGCTGATTGTTTCTTCTGTATATTCCGGAAGACTGCGTGAGGCAGCTTCTACGGCATCCGCCATCATCAGGATAGCCTGTTCTTTGGTGAACGGATTCGGGCCGGGATAGGTGAACAGTTCTTCATTCGGCTCTTCGTCCGGATGCTCGTTCTTCCAGGAAATATAGAAATATTTTGTTTTTCCCCGTCCATGATGCGTGCTGATAAAGTCCTTGATGGCTTTAGGCAGATTGTGTTTATCGGCTAACTTCAATCCATCCGTCACATGACTGATGACGACCTGCGCACTTTGTTCGTAATTCAGGTTCTTATGCGGGTTAACTCCTCCTGACTGATTTTCTGTGAAAAAAGCAGGGTTTTCCATCTTACCAATATCATGATACAAAGCTCCTGTACGTACTAACTGGCTTTTGGCTCCAATGCGGATGGCTGCTTCTGCAGCAAGATTGGCCACTTGCATGGAATGTTGGAATGTTCCCGGAACCGTCTCGGACATTTGCCGCAAAAGGTCATTATTGATATTCGAAAGTTCTACCAACGTTACATTGGAAGTAAATCCGAAAGTTTTTTCCAATAAAAAGAGTAAAGGATAGGTGAATAATAACAGAATTCCATTGATGATGAAGTAAGTGTACATTCGTATGTTCAACTTCGAAAAGTCGGTGGAAAGACCGTTCTCTGTCATCAACTCGAAGGCGAAATAAATGGCTGCATAAGTCAGTATAACCAATAAAGCCGTTCGGAAAAGTTGGGACCTTTGCGATAGCTCTCTTAGACTGAATATCGCCACTAATCCTGCAGCCAACTGTGTCAGAATGAATTCATGCGGAAAGCGTAAGGATATGGAGCATATCAATATAGTGATGACATGCGTCAGGAAAGCAGTCCTCGAATCAAGAAAAACACGGATGATAATGGGTAGCATCGCGTACGGGATGATATACACATTAAATAGATTATGTGTTACCATGAAAGCGGTTATGACACTGTAAAATACAATCAACGTGAATAGCAATGACAGACTGCCTTTCCGTTGATAGTAGTCTTTTCGGAACAGGTCGAGATAAAGCATAAAACAAAGCATCAGCATTCCTACAAACAGAATCTGTCCGCCGAGAATCAGGCGGTTTTGTCCCATGGACTCATTCCGTTTGATGGATTCTTTGCGTAATGACTCCAGGATATTATAGGTATGCGGGCTGACGATTTCCCCCCGGTCGATAATCTTTTGCCCGCTGACTACTAATCCGTTTGCCCAGGAATAGTTGTTCAGGATTTCTTCTTTGGCAGCCTGGGTACGTTCCTCGTCAAAGGTAAGGTTGGGGGTGATATATTCGTTCAGGGAGCATTGCCTTAAAATTTCCCGGTTGAAATGAGTAGAGTCTGCTGACAGCAAGTGCTCATAGGCTTTTTTTACCGTGTAAAGATTCTCGGTAGCCTGTGGATTAGCCAGTTTGTCATCAATCACCATGACAGATGAAGTGCTGTCTTTGTGAAGCAGCTGTATATTCTCTGTCGAAACGATGCCTGCCTGATAGATTTCTTTTAAAGTGCGCTCAATGTACCGCAAATAATCGATGGAAGGGAGAATACCTTTCAGATTCGTATGGTAATTCTCTTTCAGCTTGGCGATTGCGTCTTTTTCTATATTTTTATCCAGTTGATAATAAGGTTGGAAGAAAGCCATCAGGCTATCTTGTTCCCTTTTTACCACTGCATCCTCTTTATAAATAGGAAAGTCGAAAGTAGCGATCAACTGTCCGTATTTCCAGGGCTTGTTGATGTCGAACTGGTAATTGAATTTTCCGTCACGTGGCAGGAAATAAACAATCAGCGCCACAGTGCCTACAAATAGCAGTGATTTATATAGTAAATCTCTCCATGAAAATCTTTTTTTCTTCTTCAAATGTTCCATATCCACTGAAATTTTTGCGAAAAGTACAAAAAAAAACAATAGTGTGGAAAAAAAGGTTTAATTTTGCCACGATTTACCTATACTAACCCAAATTATGGCAGAAAGAAAAGTAAGAGTTCGTTTTGCTCCAAGTCCTACGGGAGCATTGCACATCGGTGGTGTGCGTACAGCTTTGTATAATTATCTATTTGCACGTCAACACGGCGGAGACTTGATATTTCGTATTGAAGACACTGACTCTAACCGGTTCGTTCCGGGAGCGGAAGAGTATATACTCGAATCTTTTAAGTGGTTAGGTATCCACTTTGACGAGGGAGTGAGCTTCGGTGGTGAACAGGGTCCATACCGTCAGTCGGAGCGCCGCGAAATCTACAAGAAATATGTGCAGATTTTGCTGGAAAATGGAAAAGCATACATCGCTTTTGATACTCCGGAGGAACTGGACGCTAAGCGTGCTGAAATTGCTAACTTCCAATATGATGCATCTACCCGTGGTATGATGCGCAATTCATTAACTATGCCGAAAGAAGAAGTGGATGCACTGATTGCTGAAGGCAAACAATATGTTGTTCGTTTCAAAATCGAACCGAATGAAGATATACATGTAAATGACCTGATTCGTGGCGAAGTAGTAATCAACTCATCTATTCTGGATGACAAAGTGCTTTATAAATCGGCTGACGAACTGCCTACTTACCATTTGGCAAATATCGTGGATGACCATTTGATGGAAGTTTCCCACGTGATTCGTGGTGAAGAATGGTTGCCTTCCGCTCCTTTGCATGTGTTGCTGTACCGTGCTTTCGGTTGGGAAGATACGATGCCGGAATTTGCTCACCTGCCTTTGTTATTGAAACCGGAAGGTAATGGAAAATTAAGCAAGCGTGACGGTGACCGTCTCGGATTCCCTGTATTTCCATTGGAATGGCACGATCCGAAATCCGGAGAAATCTCTTCTGGTTATCGCGAATCCGGTTATTTACCCGAAGCTGTGATTAATTTCCTGGCTTTATTGGGATGGAATCCGGGTAATGATCTGGAAGTGATGTCGATGGATGAATTGATTAAATTGTTTGATCTTCACCGTTGCAGCAAGTCGGGAGCTAAGTTCGACTATAAAAAAGGAATATGGTTCAATCATCAATATATACAGCAGAAACCTAACGAAGAAATTGCGGAACTGTTCTTGCCTTTCTTGAAAGAACATGGTGTTGAAGCGCCTTTCGAAAAGGTAGTGACTGTGGTTGGCATGATGAAAGACCGGGTAAGTTTCATTAAAGAACTGTGGGACGTATGTAGCTTCTTCTTTGTGGCTCCTACCGAATATGATGAAAAGACGGTGAAGAAACGCTGGAAAGAAGATTCTGCAAAATGTATGACCGAATTGGCAGAAGTGATTGCCGGTATTGAAGATTTTAGCATTGAAGGACAGGAAAAAGTCGTTATGGACTGGATTGCAGAGAAAGGTTACCATACCGGTAATATCATGAATGCTTTCCGTCTGACATTGGTGGGTGAAGGAAAAGGCCCGCACATGTTCGATATTTCCTGGGTATTGGGCAAAGAGGAGACGATAGCTCGTATGAAACGAGCGGTAGAGGTTTTGAAGTAATCGACACAGTACTATGCTTTACGACCTGGCAATAGTCATTTATGACTTTATCGTCCATTTGGCTGCTCCGTTTAGCCGTAAGCCACGGAAGATGATGAAGGGGCATTGGGTGGTGTATGAACTCTTACGCCAACAAGTGGAAAAAGGGGAACAGTATATTTGGTTTCACGCTGCTTCACTGGGGGAGTTTGAACAAGGACGCCCTCTGATAGAAATGATTCGTGAGAAATATCCTAACTATAAGATATTGCTGACATTTTTTTCTCCTTCCGGTTATGAAGTGCGCAAGCATTACCGGGGGGCGGATATTGTCTGCTATCTGCCGTTTGATAAGCCGAGGAATGTGAAGAAGTTCCTGGATATTGCAAATCCTTGCATGGCGTTCTTTATCAAATATGAGTTTTGGAAGAATTATCTGGATGAGCTTCACAAGCGCCGTATTCCGGTATATAGTGTGTCGTCTATTTTCCGTCGCGAACAAATATTCTTTAAATGGTACGGTGGCACTTATCGCAATGTCTTGAAAGATTTCGATCATCTGTTTGTTCAGAATGAGGCATCCAAACGTTATTTGTCGAAAATCGGCATCAGTCGTGTGACAGTAGTGGGGGATACCCGTTTTGACCGTGTACTGCAAATCCGCGAAGAGGCTAAAGAGCTCCCGTTGGTGGAGAAGTTTAAAGGAAACAATTCTTTTACTTTTGTTGCCGGAAGTTCATGGGGACCTGATGAGGATTTATTCCTCGAATATTTCAATAATCATCCGGAAATGAAATTGATTATTGCTCCGCATGTGATCGATGAGAATCACCTGGTTGAGATCATCGGTAAACTGAAGCGTCCGTATGTGCGCTATACCCGTGCCGATGAGAGGAATGTATTGAAAGCGGATTGTCTTATTATAGACTGCTTCGGACTGCTGTCCTCTATTTACCGCTATGGTGAAATAGCTTATATAGGCGGTGGTTTCGGGGTAGGAATCCATAACACCTTGGAAGCGGCTGTATACGGTATTCCGGTGATTTTCGGACCGAAGTATCAGAAATTTATGGAAGCCGTTCAATTGCTCGAAGCAAAAGGTGCCTATTCTATCAAAGACTATGATGAGCTGAAAACTTTGCTGGATCGTTTCCTGACAGATGAGGCGTTTTTGCGGGAAACCGGAACGAATGCCGGTTATTATGTGACTAGCAATGCCGGTGCGACGGAGAAGATTATGCACATGATTAATTTCTAAATATGTAGTGTAGATCAATGTGAATTCGATATAAGAGGGCAATACAAAACCTTAATAAACAAAGAATCACCTTTATCACAATTATCTGTGGTAAAGGTGATTCTTTGTTTATTAAGGAGCTTTGGCACACTTCTCATTGCTTTCGGCTCTTTGTCAAATTGGGTGGTAAATCCTTTAGAAAAACAGGCATCTACTGAATTATATAAATGAATAGAGGACAACTTTTCACCAGATTTGACGAAGAACCTGTTTCCTGCATTTGTAGCTAGCCACCTTATCTGTTGACTTCTAACTCTAGCAACTCTTTCAACTCTTTGGCTGTTACGTGGGTGAATTGTTTTGCGATATTTCCTTTTTTATCTATTATCAGGTACATCGGTAATCCCGTCATCTGAAAATGATTCCAAAGATAACCCCACTGTTCTTTGTTCAACCAGTAATGTTCTCCGGCAATGTCTTGTATTAGTATATCCCAAGTCTTTTTTATAGAACTGGGGCCTGTGAGGTAAATGAAAGCAACTTTGTCTTCACCTATTTCTTTCTTTAGTGGTTCATATTCCTTGATGATTTGCCGGCAGCCACCGCACCAGGTAGCCCAAAAGTCGATAAACTGTACCTTCCCTTTGTGGCGGGCAATGAGAGCAGTCAACAGTTCCTTTTCCGGAACTTGTGGTGCTTCGCAAATAGTGAATTTCTTTGTTATCGTTTTCTGTCGGGGTTGCATCTGGCGGTTCATGTCTTGAATGATACCTAAGAAAATAGGATTGGTAATTTCCGAAGCCATGAGCTCTTGTCGGGGTGTCAGAGGTTGTAAATTGTAAAAACTGGAACGCATATAGATTGCTCGTATGTAGTCAACTATTAAACTTGTGCTGTCTTGTATGATATTACTAAGACGTTCTTTTGCTTTGGAGAATGACTCCCATCTGAATAGGTCATTTTCTTTGAAGTATTTTGCACTAAGTGCCATTAGCTCGCTTTCTTGCTGAAAGGAGATACCTGCTTTGAAAGCCGTTTCATATTGATGGATAAGTGTCTGTTCCTCTTTAGTGAGTGGTGCATTTTTCAATAGATTTTTTTCGTAAGCGAGTGGGTCTTTGTGGGTATCATATAAATCCATGACTACATTGCGGTAATTATAACAATAGAGTGCTAAAGGGTGATTGACTGGGAAATCCTTCAAATAATTGTGGAAATCATCGGGCAAATATACATCAAGAAAAGCAGCAAAAGCTTGTTCCCGCGTAATGTTTTCCTTCTTTTGATAAGCAGTTTGCAGGCAATAGTGGGTGGCCTGTAGATTTTCCAGGCAATCAAATGCGCATGAGAGATTGGCGAGTGTGCGAGTGTCTTCGCTGAATTGTAACTGTGCGTTGTTGTGCGTTACATATCGTTTGTATTGGTTGATACATCGTTTTTTGAATTCATTGGCACTAATGCCTACAATGGAATCCAATAGGTCGCCATCACTATAAACAGGTGGTATCTTTGTTATTAGTTCCGGCTGGCACCATTCATTGTTAATGGTAGCATATTGACCGCTAAATACAAACTGTTTTCCTGGTGGATTACTTAGATTGATAGCTACATTTGTTTCTTTTTCGGGACTTAGCAGAATGACTAAATCAGCATTTCCTATCATCATCCGTACTTGTGTATGATGGTAGAGAGGAATATTAATAGTAAAGCTTCCGTCTGACTCAACAGTCGGATAAAGAGTTTCGGCTGTTCCCATCACGATATTGGGAGCTCCGATCTTGAATATCAGATTATCATTCGGATGGTAATTGGCGATTGTACCACTTAAAATGGCCTTTCCTTTCTGATATTCGGGGATGGGTAATTGTGCTTGTGCCAGGTTGAATAACAAGGACAAACAAAGACAAGTAAATAGTCTGTTCATGTTCATAGTAGTTCTTTTATTGCATTTATTATTTCTTTATCTGTATTCTCATTACTATAACCTCTGATTACTTTTCGTATGATTCGTTCTTGGTCTACTATGAAAAAGTAAGGTGCGGCACCACCGGTCTGATATTGTTTTATAACCTCATTTGTTGCATTCAGAATGGTATAATTCAATTCCTTTCGGTTTGCATAATTTCGGATGGCAGATACTTTACGGCTCCAGGATTCTATTGCAATCAACTCAAACTCTTCACTGGTGAATAATTCTTTTAACTGTTTCAGAAAAGGAACAGCCGCCTGACAGGCACCACAACCAATGCCTGTGAAGTTGATTAGTATGATTTTGCTTTTACAGTCGGCTAATGATACCGGCTGTGCTTCTATATTTTCTAATATCCAGTCGGGAGCTTTTTTTCCTATAAGACTGGATGCTGTTGGTTCTTCATTTTTCTTGTAGAGGTCGCTGTATTTTACTATTTCATAATCTTTTGGGAAATAATCAGCCGCATTAAAGTCGTTGATTGTTAGTTTATTGATTTCAAGATTCGAACAGGTTGAAACGGAAATATCATGCGACATCTCTCTCCGTTTTTTATAAGGTAGGTCATTCGATTTGTTGATCCATAACTCATAAATAGAAGCTGTACTGCCGATATTGAATGGAGGAAGTGGCATGTGATAAGCTTTTCCAAAGAATTCAACTTGTTGATTCTCATCAATTACTAATTTAAAATAATAATTATCACCCTCGTCTTTCAACTCTGTTGCAATATGATCCTTAGTGGTAAGTGCATATCTGATGATATTCTTTGCGTGATTGAAGAATGGAGGACTTACTAGCCTGAAAGGAAGTGGTCTGAATGTGAAATCATCAATTGCTAATTTCTTATTTTCGTGATAAGGTAATACTCTTATGTTGCCGTCATAACAAAATTCTAGTTTTGTTGTATCATTGGCATCTAGTGAAACATAGCTTGCACCTATGGTTGAGTCCATTGGATTATCGTACTCTTTAACGAAGCCATGCAAGGTAGATAATGCGGTTGAATCACCAGGTTGCCAGCTTTCGTTAGTGACATAGTAGGTTGCAGATTCAATCTTTTCTAAATTGGTAAGTACTTTCTTTAAATATTCTTTTTCTGCGTTTTGTGCATTGGCGGTTATTATTTCTGCCAATAAGAGAATTGTAAGTAGTAGTTTTATTTTCATAATGAATAAGTGCTTGTTGGTTCATTGCTCAGATTTAATGTCTTACAAATCTACGAATAATTCGTAATAAAAATATATTCAGAGGGTTAAATAATATAAATATGGACTTTGGAAATCAATGATGATTAGTTTTAGTAGTGTGGATTTTATGGTATGTGTTTGTAAATGGCTTATTTATGTGGCTATTGAAGTGTCAATGGTGTTCTGAAAAAAAACGTTCCCCCTTTTCTTAAAAATATAAGAGTAAGGAGGAACGAAGTTTTGTTTTAGGTTTTATTTAAAGCTATTCTTTATACCATTGTGAGTACATCAGATAGTTGTGAGCAATTTTTTGATTCAGTTCTTTGGCTTGTTCAGGATCTACCTTTTTAATGAATTTCGCGGGTACTCCTCCCCAAATGCTTCCCGGTTCAATGATGGTATTGCTTAATACCAGAGAGCCGGCGGCAACGATTGCTCCTTCACCGACTACAACGTGATCCAGTACGGTTGACCCCATCCCGACCAATGCGTAATCTTTGATGGTCGCCCCATGAATGGTGACATTATGTCCTACGGATACGTGATCGCCAATTTCAATAGTCGATTTCTGGTATAATGTATGCAAGACACTTCCATCTTGAATATTGACACCGTTGCCGATTCGTATGGAGTTGACGTCACCTCTTAATACCGTATTAAACCAAATGCTACAATCATTTCCTATTTTTACATCTCCTATAATAGTTGCATTATCTGCGAGGAAGCAGTTTTCTCCGATCTCGGGAGTAAAACCCCGTACTGATTTAATTAAAGCCATATAATATTTGTTTCTAATAAAGTTTTTTATTTAATGCAGTTCTATGTTGTACGACACCCGGGTGTCGTGATGTATGAGACCCGGGTCTTGAGCAGTCTGACACCCGGGTGCTGGTATGCTTGACACCCGGGTGTCAGGCAAGTTCTTTTTAAAGGGAAGCAGTCGCCTCTTGTAACCAAACTTTTTCTTCTTCGTTAAGATCCGGTGATAGTTTCTCGTAGACAGTCTGATGGTAATTGTTTAACCATTCAATTTCTTCATTTGTCAGCATCTCCTTGATGATCCCTTTTTTGCAGATGGGGCATAAAGTGATAGTCTCAAACTTAAGATATTCTCCAAACATTCCCTCTCCATCTTTGCAAACTAACGTCAGGTTCTCCGTACGTATCCCGTGACTGCCTGTCTTATAAACACCAGGTTCGTTGGATGTAACCATACCGGGCTGGAGAATTGCAGGGTTTTCATTCATACGAATGCTTTGTGGACCTTCGTGTACACTCAAGAAATGCCCGACGCCGTGCCCTGTGCCATGGAGAAAGTTCATTCTGTGATTCCAGATAGGTATACGCGCCAGTACATCGAGTTGCGCACCACGGGTTCCGGCTGGGAATTTGGCCATAGCCAATGCTATGTGTCCCTTTAATATTAAGGTATAATCCGTCTTTTCCTCTTCCGTCAGTTCGCCTAATGCGATGGTACGAGTGATGTCAGTGGTTCCGTCCAAGTATTGTGCCCCTGAATCTAAGAGTAGGAATCCTTTAGGCTGAAGAGTTACATCGCTTTCTGGCGTTGCCGAATAATGCACGATTGCTCCGTGCTCTTTATATCCTGCAATGGTGTCGAAACTTTCTCCCATGTAGAGGGGCTGTGCTGCTCTGAATTCATGCAGCTTTTTATCTATACTTAATTCAGTTTCTTTTCCGGTGGATACAGATTCTTCCAGCCACTTGAGGAATCTGACAAGTGCCACTCCATCCCGTTGCATGGCAGCATGGATGCCGGCTATTTCCTGTTTATTGCGAATGGCTTTCAATAATGTGACGGGAGACTCACCACGAATAATGGAACATTTCGGATTAATGGCCGAGTAAATCGCATAATTCGTTTTCCGTGGATCAATAAGAATATTTTTTCCGGAGAAAGAATTCAGGAATGTCTCTACCTCATCATATTTCTGTATTCCTATTTGTTGTTTCTTCAGATAAGTCTCGACCTCCGACGTCACTTTTTCCGGTGAAATGAAGTAAGTCACCTCGTCCTGCGTAATTAACAGGTAGCTCACTATAACTGGATTGCAATGTACATCGTTTCCTCGTAGATTGAGAGTCCATGCTATTTCGTCCAGTGCAGATATGAATAAGGCATAGACACCTTTCTTCTTCAACTCCGCACGGATGGCGGATATTTTTTCTTCGCAGCTTTTTCCTGCATATTTGATATCATAAATAAAGGCTGGAGAGTCAGGTATGGAGGGACGGTCTTTCCAGATGTTCTTTAATGGATCTCCAAATATATCTACCTGTAACTGATGTGCCGCTAGTTCTTCTTTCATTTGTTCTACCTGTTGCACGGAGAACATTTTCCCGTCAATGCTTACAGATTCTCCGGGTTTTAAGTGCTGGCAGAGAAACTCTGTTATGCTTGGAGTTTCCGGCAGCATCTCTTTGTAGAGTGTGATGCCACTCCCTTCCAGTTCTTTCGCTGCCTGAAGGAAGTAACGTGAGTCGGTCCATAATCCCGCTTTGTCCATCAGGATGACCGCTGTTCCTGCAGAACCCGTAAAACCGGAAATCCATTCACGTGACATCCAGTGGGGAGCCACATACTCACTAAGATGGGGGTCGGTGCTGGGGATAATGAATGCTTTGATGTAATTGGGATGGAATGTCATGCGCAAAGCATGTACTCGTTCTTTTATGTTCTGTTTCATACCTTATTATATTATTATAGACATGTAAGTGTTTCAAAGGTACTAACTTTCCGCATTTAATGACTTGTTTATGAATAGTTTTTGAGAAATATTTGCCGAAAGTTTTGTGAATAAAGAAAGTATGTGTAATTTTGCGGCGCAATTTGACTGCGGAATTTTTTTAATCATAACATATTAATAATAACAAAATGATTGTAGTACCTGTAAAAGAAGGCGAAAACATTGAAAAAGCGCTGAAGAAGTTCAAAAGAAAATTTGAGAAAACTGGCATCGTAAAGGAATTGAGAAGCAGACAGCAGTTTGATAAACCGTCTGTAACTAAAAGACTTAAGAAAGAACGCGCAGTTTACGTACAACAACTTCAGCAAGTAGAAGATTAATAATTCGTAATTTCCTTTGAATTATTGAATTCTTTTCATACATTCGTTGCACGATTTTAGATGTAGCGATATTATGTTGATAGAATCTTTTCTTGATTATCTCCAGTATGAGCGGAACTATTCTGAAAAAACCGTTCTTGCGTACGGTGAAGATATAAAGCAACTGCAGGAGTTTGCTCAGGAAGAGTATGGAAAGTTTAATCCGTTAGAGGTCGAGGCGGAACTGATTCGTGAATGGATTGTTTCATTGATGGATAAAGGGTATACCTCAACTTCTGTAAATCGTAAGCTAAGTTCGCTCCGAACGTTTTACAAGTATCTCATAAGACAGGGGAAGACGACTATAGATCCTTTGCGTAAAATAAAAGGACCTAAAAACAAAAAGCCGTTGCCTGTGTTCTTAAAAGAGAACGAAATGAATCGGTTATTGGATGATACGGATTTTGGCGAAGGATTTAAAGGTTGTCGGGACCGGTTGGTGATTGAAGTGTTTTATGCTACTGGCATGAGACTTTCGGAATTAATAGGTTTGGATGATAAGGATGTGGATTTTTCGGCTTCTCTTCTGAAAGTGACCGGGAAAAGAAATAAGCAACGACTGATACCGTTCGGTGATGAACTGCGGGAGTTGATGCTTGAATATATTAATGTAAGAAACGAAACGATTCCGGAAAGGTCGGAGGCTTTCTTTATTAGAGAGAATGGCGAACGACTTTATAAGAATCTGGTCTATAATTTAGTGAAACGGAACCTGTCAAAGGTGGCAACGCTGAAGAAAAGGAGTCCTCACGTGTTGAGGCATACTTTTGCTACCACAATGCTGAATAATGAAGCAGAGCTGGGCGCGGTAAAAGAACTTTTGGGTCACGAGAGCATTACGACTACCGAGATCTATACGCATGCCACATTTGAAGAACTTAAAAAAGTGTATAAACAAGCTCATCCAAGAGCTTAAAAAAAAGGAGGTAAGTATGGATGTTAGAATTCAATCAATTCACTTTGATGCGTCAGAGCAATTGCAGGCATTTATTCAGAAGAAAGTGTCCAAGTTGGAAAAATATTACGAAGATATAAAGAAAGTAGAGGTGTCATTAAAGGTAGTAAAACCAGAAGTTGCTGAAAATAAAGAAGCAGGCATTAAAATATTAATCCCCAATGGGGAGTTTTATGCAAGCAAAGTGTGTGATACATTTGAAGAGGCAATTGATTTAGATGTGGAAGCGCTCGTAAAACAACTGGTTAAATACAAGGAAAAGCAACGTAGCAAATAAAAAAATCCCAAATATTTTGCGGGAAAGAAATAAATAACTAAATTTGCAGCCGTTTCGCTCGCGTTAGAACGTGACGGTTGCATTTTTTAGTAAGTTTGCCTCTTTAGCTCAGTTGGCCAGAGCACGTGATTTGTAATCTCGGGGTCGTTGGTTCGAATCCGACAAGAGGCTCAAAAAGAAACCGAAGAACAAAGATAGAACATCTGTCTTTATCATATTGTTTGAAAATAGTTCTTTTATTTCTTGATTTTGAAAAGGGCAAATACCAGAGTGGCCAAATGGGGCAGACTGTAAATCTGCTGGCTTACGCCTTCGGTGGTTCGAATCCATCTTTGCCCACAATCAGAGTGACAACTTTGGCAAGAATGCGGAAGTAGCTCAGTTGATAGAGCATTAGCCTTCCAAGCTGAGGGTCGCGGGTTTGAGCCCCGTCTTCCGCTCTCTTTTCTTGCTGTTATAGCTCAGTGGTAGAGCACTTCCTTGGTAAGGAAGAGGTCCCGGGTTCAAGTCCCGGTAACAGCTCATAAAGGATGTAAATGCTGATTATTAATCAAATAAATAACAAGTAAAGCTATGGCTAAAGAGAAATTTGAACGTACCAAACCGCATGTAAACATTGGTACAATCGGTCACGTAGACCACGGTAAGACAACGTTGACAGCTGCTATCACTACAGTGTTGGCAAAAAAAGGTCTTTCAGAATTGCGTTCTTTCGATTCTATCGACAACGCTCCTGAAGAAAAAGAAAGAGGTATTACTATCAATACTTCTCACGTTGAATATCAAACAGCTAACCGTCACTATGCACACGTAGACTGCCCGGGTCACGCCGACTACGTAAAGAACATGGTTACTGGTGCTGCTCAGATGGACGGTGCTATCATCGTTTGTGCTGCAACTGATGGTCCGATGCCTCAAACTCGCGAACACATTCTGTTGGCTCGTCAGGTAAACGTACCTCGTCTGGTTGTATTCTTGAACAAATGCGATATGGTAGACGACGAAGAAATGTTGGAACTCGTTGAAATGGAAATGAGAGAACTCCTTTCATTCTATGATTTCGATGGTGACAATACTCCTATCATCCGTGGTTCTGCTCTTGGCGCATTGAACGGTGTTGAAAAATGGGAAGACAAAGTTATGGAACTGATGGATGCAGTTGATAACTGGATTCCACTGCCTCCGCGCGATGTTGATAAACCATTCTTGATGCCGGTTGAAGACGTGTTCTCTATCACAGGTCGTGGTACTGTAGCAACAGGTCGTATCGAAACAGGTGTCATCCACGTTGGTGATGAAGTCGAAATTCTTGGTTTAGGTGAAGATAAGAAATCAGTTGTAACTGGTGTTGAAATGTTCCGTAAACTGTTGGATCAAGGTGAAGCTGGTGACAACGTAGGTCTTTTGCTTCGTGGTATTGACAAGAACGAAATCAAACGTGGTATGGTTCTTTGTAAACCAGGTCAGATTAAACCGCACTCTAAATTCAAAGCTGAGGTTTATATCTTGAAGAAAGAAGAAGGTGGTCGTCACACTCCGTTCCACAACAAATACCGTCCTCAGTTCTACTTGCGTACTATGGACTGTACAGGTGAAATCACTTTGCCGGAAGGAACAGAAATGGTAATGCCGGGTGATAACGTAACTATTACAGTTGAGTTGATTTACCCAGTAGCATTGAACCCGGGTCTTCGTTTCGCTATCCGCGAAGGTGGACGCACGGTAGGTGCTGGTCAGATTACTGAAATTATCGACTAATACACAATAATTAATCAGTTCCCGGTTTTCATCGGGAACTGATTATGTACACACGGGAGTAGCTCAGTTGGTAGAGCACCGGTCTCCAAAACCGGGTGTCGGGAGTTCGAGCCTCTCCTCCCGTGCTAATATTATTGAAATGAAAAAGGTAATAGCTTATATTAAAGAATCTTACGACGAACTTGTACATAAAGTATCGTGGCCTACGTATTCTGAACTTGCTAACAGTGCAGTAGTTGTTTTATATGCTTCCCTGCTTATTGCATTGGTAGTATGGGGTATGGATGTCTGTTTCCAGAACTTCATGGAAAAAATCGTTTATCCACATTAAAAATTAGGAATTGAAAATGGCTGAGATTGAAAAGAAATGGTACGTTCTGCGTGCTATTAGTGGAAAAGAAGCTAAGGTAAAGGAATATCTTGAAGCTGATCTTAAGAACAGTGACCTTGGTGAATATGTATCTCAGGTATTGATTCCTACTGAAAAAGTTTACCAGGTTCGCAATGGTAAAAAAATTGTGAAGGAAAGAAGTTATCTTCCTGGTTACGTTTTGGTGGAGGCTGCTTTGGTTGGTGAGGTCGCTCATCACTTGCGCAACACTCCGAATGTGATAGGCTTTTTAGGTGGCTCCGAAAAACCGGTGCCTCTCAGACAATCAGAAGTGAATCGTATACTTGGTACAGTGGACGAACTGCAGGAAACGGGTGAAGAACTCAATATTCCGTACGTGGTGGGTGAAACTGTAAAAGTTACTTTTGGACCTTTTAGCGGATTCAGTGGTATCATTGAAGAAGTGAATAGCGAAAAAAAGAAACTAAAGGTCATGGTAAAGATATTCGGGCGCAAAACGCCGCTTGAATTGGGCTTTATGCAAGTGGAAAAGGAATAACACGGAATTGTTACGCTGTTGTTGTTCTTCGTTTAATGTTTATATATAAATCAATAAAAAAATGGCTAAAGAAGTTGCTGGACTAATCAAGTTACAGATTAAAGGAGGCGCTGCAAATCCATCACCTCCCGTTGGACCTGCTTTGGGTTCTAAGGGTATCAATATCATGGAATTTTGCAAGCAATTCAATGCCAGAACCCAAGACAAAGCAGGTAAAATTTTACCTGTTATCATTACTTACTACGCAGATAAGTCTTTCGATTTTGTAATCAAGACTCCTCCCGTTGCTATTCAATTACTTGAAGTAGCTAAGGTAAAGAGTGGTTCTGCTGAGCCTAACCGTAAGAAAGTTGCCGAGCTTACTTGGGAACAAGTTCGTACGATCGCTCAGGACAAAATGGTTGACTTGAACTGTTTTACTGTGGAAGCTGCCATGAGAATGGTTGCAGGTACAGCTAGAAGTATGGGTATCGCTGTAAAAGGGGAGTTCCCGGTTAATAACTAATAAACTTCAATTGTAATGGGTAAACTGACAAAAAATCAAAAGTTAGCTGCAGAAAAAATTGAAGCAGGGAAAGCATACTCACTGAAAGAAGCTGCATCTTTGGTAAAAGAAATCACTTTTTCCAAATTCGATGCTTCACTGGATATTGATGTACGTTTAGGGGTTGACCCGCGTAAAGCTAACCAGATGGTGAGAGGTGTTGTCTCACTTCCTCATGGTACTGGTAAAGAAGTGCGTGTGTTGGTACTTTGTACACCGGATGCTGAAGCTGCTGCAAAAGAAGCTGGTGCTGACTATGTTGGTCTTGACGAATATATTGAAAAGATCAAAGGTGGATGGACTGATATTGATGTAATCATCACTATGCCATCTATCATGGGTAAAATTGGTGCACTCGGTCGTGTACTCGGTCCTCGTGGATTGATGCCGAACCCTAAGAGTGGTACTGTAACTATGGATGTTGCTAAGGCTGTAAAAGAAGTAAAACAAGGTAAGATTGACTTTAAAGTTGATAAGAGCGGTATCGTTCACACTTCTATCGGTAAGGTATCATTCAGTCCTGATCAGATTCGCGACAACGCGAAAGAGTTCATCTCTACTCTGAACAAGCTGAAACCGACCGCAGCAAAGGGTACATATATTAAGAGTATTTATCTTTCTAGTACAATGAGTGCGGGTATTAAAATCGACCCGAAATCAGTGGATGAAATCTAATAAAACAGAGAAATAATGAGAAAGGAAGATAAAAGTACGATTATAGAGCAAATTGCTGCTACAGTAAAGGAATATGGTCACTTCTACTTGGTAGACGTTACAGCGATGAACGCTGCTGCTACCAGCGCATTGAGAAGAGATTGCTTTAAATCAGACATCAAATTGATGGTGGTTAAAAACACTCTGCTTCACAAAGCACTTGAAAGCCTGGAAGAAGACTTTTCACCTCTTTACGGTTCTTTGAAAGGTACTACTGCTGTTATGTTTACTAACACTGCAAACGTACCTGCTAAGTTAATCAAAGACAAAGCGAAAGACGGTATTCCCGGACTGAAAGCTGCGTATGCAGAAGAAAGCTTCTATGTTGGTGCAGACCAATTGGATGCTCTCGTTGCAATCAAGAGTAAGAATGAAGTTATCGCTGATATCGTTGCACTGTTGCAATCTCCGGCCAAGAATGTTATTTCTGCTCTTCAATCAGGTGGTAACACCCTTCACGGAGTTCTCAAGACTCTTGGTGAACGTACCGAAGCGTAAAAATGGAAAAAGGCGTCACAGCCTTGGGAATAACATCCCGAATAATTTTCAAAAATCAACAAGTATTTAAACATTAAAATCATACAAAAAATGGCAGATTTGAAAGCTTTTGCAGAACAATTAGTTAACTTGACAGTAAAAGAAGTTAATGAACTTGCAACTATCCTTAAAGAAGAATACGGTATTGAACCTGCTGCTGCAGCTGTAGCTGTTGCTGCTGGTCCTGCAGCTGGTGCTGCTGCCGCAGAAGAAAAAACTTCTTTCGACGTAGTATTGAAGAGCGCTGGTGCAGCTAAACTTCAGGTAGTTAAGGCCGTTAAGGAAGCTTGTGGTCTTGGTTTGAAAGAAGCTAAAGACTTGGTAGACGGTGCTCCTAGCACAGTAAAAGAAGGTTTGGCTAAAGACGAAGCAGAATCATTGAAGAAAACATTGGAAGAAGCTGGAGCTGAAGTTGAACTTAAATAACATTGGCCTGGTAATCAGGTAATTCGGTTAGGAATCCTTCACAAGAGGATTCTTAACCTTTTTGTGTATATATTTCAAATTAAGTTCTCCAAATTCATTGACAGATGTCTTCAAATACTGTAAATCAAAGAGTTAATTTTGCTTCGACTAAGAATCCGCTCGAATACCCGGATTTCCTGGAAGTACAATTGAAGTCATTCCAAGACTTTCTACAATTAGATACCCCACCTGAAAAGCGCAAGAATGAGGGATTGTATAAAGTATTTGCTGAAAACTTCCCTATTGCCGATACAAGAAACAATTTTGTTCTTGAGTTTCTGGACTATTATATTGATCCGCCGCGTTATACCATCGATGATTGTATAGAGCGTGGGCTTACTTATAGTGTTCCCTTAAAAGCGAAACTTAAGCTTTACTGTACGGACCCCGATCATGAGGATTTTGATACAGTGATTCAGGACGTATTCCTCGGCCCGATTCCTTATATGACTGATAAGGCTACTTTCGTCATTAACGGTGCCGAACGCGTAGTTGTGTCACAGCTTCACCGTTCTCCGGGTGTGTTCTTCGGTCAGAGTGTACATGCCAATGGTACGAAACTTTATTCGGCTCGTATTATTCCGTTTAAGGGTTCGTGGATTGAGTTTGCTACTGACATCAATAATGTGATGTACGCATACATCGACCGTAAGAAGAAATTGCCGGTAACGACTTTGTTGCGTGCAATTGGCTTCGAGAATGACAAAGATATTCTTGAGATTTTCAACCTTGCAGAAGATGTAAAGGTGAACAAGACAAATCTGAAGAAAGTGCTAGGTCGTAAATTGGCTGCACGTGTCTTGAAAACATGGATTGAAGATTTCGTTGATGAAGATACCGGTGAAGTGGTTTCTATCGAGCGTAACGAAGTTATTATCGATCGTGAAACCGTACTGGAAGAGGTGCATATTGATGAAATTTTGGAGTCGGGAGTTCAAAACATCCTTTTACATAAAGATGAACCGAACCAGTCCGATTTCTCTATCATATATAATACGTTGCAGAAGGACCCGAGTAACTCGGAAAAAGAAGCTGTGTTGTATATCTACCGTCAGTTGCGTAACGCCGATCCGGCTGATGACGCAAGTGCAAGGGAGGTTATCAACAACTTGTTCTTCTCTGAAAAACGATATGACCTTGGTGATGTAGGTCGTTACCGAATCAATAAAAAGTTGAATCTGACGACTGATATGGACGTGCGTGTCCTCACGAAGGAAGATATCATTGAAATCATCAAATATCTGATTGAGTTGATTAACTCAAAAGCAGATGTGGATGATATTGACCACTTGAGTAACCGTCGTGTACGTACAGTAGGTGAGCAGCTTTCTAATCAGTTTGCAGTTGGTCTGGCTCGTATGTCTCGTACGATTCGCGAACGTATGAACGTTCGTGACAATGAGGTGTTTACTCCGATTGATTTGATTAACGCGAAGACTATCTCTTCTGTAATCAACTCATTCTTCGGAACGAACGCATTGTCGCAGTTCATGGACC
Organism: Bacteroides sp. OF03-11BH; assembly: GCF_003604005.1. Taxonomy (NCBI): domain Bacteria; kingdom Pseudomonadati; phylum Bacteroidota; class Bacteroidia; order Bacteroidales; family Bacteroidaceae; genus Bacteroides; species Bacteroides sp. OF03-11BH. Next base: position 200,043 of record NZ_QTMW01000005.1, read on the forward strand.
AGACAAACCCCTTGGCTGAAATCACGCACAAGCGTCGTATGTCTGCCCTTGGTCCTGGTGGTCTTTCCCGTGAACGTGCCGGATTTGAGGTTCGTGACGTTCACTACACACACTATGGTCGTCTTTGTCCGATTGAGACTCCTGAAGGTCCGAACATCGGTTTGATTTCTTCATTGTGTGTATTTGCTAAGATTAATGATCTGGGATTCATCGAAACTCCGTACCGTAAGGTGGAAAACGGAAAAGTGGATCTTTCTGATAACGGTCTGATTTATCTGACTGCTGAAGAAGAGGAAGAAAAGGTTATTGCACAGGGAAATGCTCCGTTGAATGATGACGGTACATTTGTGCGTAACAAAGTTAAATCTCGTCAGGATGCTGACTTCCCGGTTGTTGAACCGACAGAGGTTGATTTGATGGACGTTTCTCCTCAGCAGATTGCATCAATCGCGGCTTCATTGATTCCGTTCCTGGAACATGATGATGCTAACCGTGCATTGATGGGATCAAACATGATGCGCCAGGCGGTTCCTTTGTTGAGGAGTGAAGCACCGATCGTAGGTACAGGTATCGAACGTCAGTTGGTAAGAGACTCTCGTACGCAGATTACTGCGGAAGGAGATGGTGTTGTTGACTACGTTGATGCTACTACTATCCGTATTTTGTATGACCGTACAGAAGACGAAGAGTTCGTAAGTTTTGAACCTGCTTTGAAAGAATATAGAATACCTAAGTTCCGTAAGACTAACCAGAACATGACGATTGACTTGCGTCCGATTTGCGACAGAGGCCAGCGTGTGAAGAAAGGTGACATCTTGACTGAAGGTTATTCTACTGAAAAGGGTGAATTGGCATTGGGTAAGAACCTGTTGGTTGCTTACATGCCTTGGAAAGGTTACAACTATGAGGATGCTATCGTATTGAACGAACGTGTGGTACGCGAAGACTTGTTGACTTCGGTTCACGTAGAGGAATATTCTCTGGAAGTTCGTGAAACAAAACGTGGTATGGAAGAGTTGACTTCTGATATCCCGAATGTAAGTGAAGAAGCTACTAAAGACCTGGATGAAAATGGTATCGTAAGAATCGGTGCTCGTATCGAGCCGGGTGATATCATGATCGGTAAGATTACACCGAAGGGTGAATCTGATCCTTCTCCGGAAGAAAAATTGCTTCGTGCCATCTTTGGTGATAAGGCAGGTGATGTGAAAGATGCTTCATTGAAAGCTTCTCCTTCTTTGAAAGGTGTTGTGATCGATAAGAAACTTTTCTCACGTGTGATTAAGAATCGTAGCTCAAAACTGGCCGATAAAGCATTGTTGCCTAAGATCGATGATGAATTTGAATCTAAGGTAGCTGATCTGAAACGTATCCTGGTTAAGAAACTGATGACTTTGACTGAAGGTAAGGTTTCTCAAGGTGTGAAGGATTATCTGGGTGCGGAAGTAATTGCGAAAGGTTCTAAGTTCAGTGCTTCTGATTTTGATTCACTCGACTTTACTTCTATTCAGTTAAGCAACTGGACTAGTGATGACCATATTAATGGTATGATTCGTGATCTGGTGATGAATTTCATTAAGAAATACAAAGAGCTGGATGCTGAATTGAAACGTAAGAAGTTTGCTATTACAATTGGTGATGAACTTCCAGCTGGTATTATCCAGATGGCAAAAGTATATATTGCTAAGAAGCGTAAGATTGGTGTGGGTGATAAGATGGCAGGTCGCCACGGTAACAAGGGTATTGTATCCCGCGTTGTTCGTCAGGAAGATATGCCGTTCTTGGCTGATGGTACTCCGGTTGACATTGTGTTGAATCCGTTGGGTGTGCCTTCTCGTATGAACATTGGTCAGATTTTTGAAGCTGTACTCGGACGTGCCGGAAAAACGTTGGGCGTGAAATTCGCGACTCCTATTTTCGACGGTGCTACCATGGAAGATCTGGATCAGTGGACAGACAAGGCAGGATTGCCTCGCTACTGTAAGACTTATCTTTGTGATGGTGGTACAGGTGAGCAATTTGACCAGGCAGCTACTGTGGGTGTGACTTACATGTTGAAGTTGGGTCACATGGTTGAAGACAAGATGCATGCTCGTTCTATCGGTCCGTACTCATTGATTACTCAGCAACCTCTTGGTGGTAAAGCACAGTTCGGTGGTCAGCGTTTCGGAGAAATGGAGGTTTGGGCACTCGAAGGTTTTGGTGCTGCTCATATCCTGCAGGAAATCCTTACTATCAAGTCTGATGACGTGGTAGGACGTTCGAAAGCTTATGAAGCAATTGTGAAAGGTGAACCGATGCCGCAACCAGGTATTCCGGAATCCTTGAACGTATTGTTACACGAGTTGAGAGGATTAGGTTTGAGTATCAACCTAGAATAAAATAATAAAGAATACGTGGTGTCAACAAGCCGATGACGGTCTGTTGACATCCGTGTCTTTTCAATTTCCAATGATTCAATTATCAAATCTCAATTATATAGAGTATGGCTTTTAGAAAAGAAAATAAGACGAAAAGTAATTTCTCGAAGATCTCAATTGGTCTGGCTTCTCCGGAAGAAATCCTTGAGAATTCGAGTGGTGAAGTTTTGAAGCCTGAAACCATTAATTACCGTACGTACAAACCCGAACGTGATGGTTTGTTCTGCGAGCGCATTTTTGGTCCTATCAAGGATTATGAATGTCATTGCGGTAAATACAAGCGTATCCGTTATAAAGGTATCGTCTGCGACCGTTGTGGTGTGGAAGTTACTGAAAAGAAAGTACGCCGTGAACGTATGGGACATATCCAGCTGGTTGTGCCGGTGGCTCACATCTGGTATTTCCGTTCGCTCCCTAATAAAATCGGTTATTTGCTCGGACTGCCGACGAAGAAACTGGATTCGATTATATACTACGAACGTTATGTTGTTATTCAGCCGGGTGTAAAAGCAGAGGACGGTGTAGCTGAATATGATTTGCTTTCGGAAGAAGAATATCTGGATATCCTGGATACGCTTCCAAAAGATAATCAATATCTTGAAGATAATGATCCGAACAAGTTTGTTGCAAAGATGGGTGCTGAAGCTATCTATGATTTGCTGGCTCGTTTGGATCTGGATGCTTTGTCTTACGAATTGCGTCACCGTGCAGGTAACGATGCTTCACAGCAACGTAAGAATGAGGCTTTGAAACGTCTTCAGGTAGTAGAATCGTTCCGTGCATCACGTGGACGCAACAAACCGGAATGGATGATTGTACGTATCGTACCGGTTATCCCACCCGAACTTCGTCCGTTGGTTCCGTTGGATGGTGGTCGTTTTGCTACATCTGACTTGAACGACCTTTATCGTCGTGTGATTATCCGTAATAACCGTCTGAAACGACTGATTGAAATCAAGGCTCCGGAAGTGATTTTGCGTAATGAAAAACGTATGCTTCAGGAATCTGTCGATTCTTTGTTTGATAACTCACGTAAGTCAAGTGCTGTGAAGACAGATGCCAACCGCCCGTTGAAGTCATTGTCTGACAGCTTGAAGGGTAAACAAGGACGTTTCCGTCAGAACTTGCTGGGTAAACGTGTTGACTACTCTGCTCGTTCGGTAATCGTCGTAGGTCCGGAATTGAGAATGGGTGAATGCGGTATTCCTAAATTGATGGCTGCCGAATTGTACAAGCCGTTTATTATTCGTAAGCTCATCGAACGTGGTATCGTTAAGACTGTTAAGTCTGCCAAGAAGATCGTTGACCGCAAGGAACCGGTGATCTGGGATATTCTGGAACATGTAATGAAAGGACATCCGGTACTGTTGAACCGTGCTCCGACATTGCACCGTCTGGGTATTCAGGCTTTCCAGCCTAAGATGATCGAAGGTAAAGCTATTCAGTTGCACCCGTTGGCATGTACGGCATTCAATGCCGACTTTGACGGTGACCAGATGGCTGTTCACTTGCCTTTGAGTAATGAAGCAATTCTGGAAGCACAAATGTTGATGCTTCAATCACATAATATCTTGAATCCGGCAAACGGTGCGCCTATTACTGTGCCTGCACAGGATATGGTTCTTGGTTTGTACTATATTACTAAGTTGCGTGCTGGTGCGAAAGGTGAAGGTCTGACATTCTACGGACCGGAAGAGGCGTTGATCGCTTACAATGAAGGTAAGGTAGATATTCATGCTCCGGTGAAAGTTATCGTGAAAGACGTTGATGAAAATGGTAACATTGTAGACGTAATGCGCGAAACTTCGGTAGGACGTGTGATTGTTAATGAAATTGTTCCGCCTGAAGCAGGTTATATCAATACAATTATCTCTAAGAAATCTCTTCGTGATATTATTAGTGATGTAATTAAGGTATGTGGTGTGGCTAAGGCTGCCGACTTCCTGGACGGAATCAAGAACTTAGGTTATCAGATGGCGTTCAAGGGTGGTTTATCATTCAACTTGGGTGATATTATCATTCCGAAGGAAAAAGAAACGTTGGTACAGAAAGGTTACGACGAAGTAGAACAAGTCGTAAACAACTATAACATGGGTTTCATTACCAACAACGAACGTTACAACCAGGTGATCGATATCTGGACACATGTAAACTCTGAGTTGTCTAATATCCTGATGAAGACAATTTCTTCGGATGATCAGGGATTCAACTCTGTATATATGATGCTTGACTCTGGTGCTCGTGGTTCTAAAGAACAGATTCGTCAGTTGTCAGGTATGCGTGGTTTGATGGCAAAACCGCAGAAAGCAGGTGCTGAAGGTGGTCAGATCATCGAGAACCCGATTTTGTCAAACTTTAAAGAAGGACTTTCGGTGTTGGAGTACTTTATCTCTACCCACGGTGCTCGTAAAGGTTTGGCGGATACCGCTTTGAAGACTGCCGATGCTGGTTATTTGACTCGTCGTCTGGTGGACGTATCACACGATGTGATTATTACAGAAGAAGACTGCGGTACACTCCGCGGATTGGTTTGTACGGACCTTAAGAATAACGATGAGGTTATTGCTACTCTGTACGAACGTATCTTAGGTCGTGTTTCCGTACATGATATTATTCATCCTACCACAGGTGAATTGCTTGTTGCCGGTGGTGAAGAAATCACAGAAGAAGTAGCCAAGAAGATTCAGGAGTCTCCGATCGAGAGTGTTGAAATCCGTTCGGTATTGACTTGTGAAGCTAAGAAGGGTGTTTGTGCTAAATGTTACGGACGTAACTTGGCAACGAGCCGCATGGTTCAGAAGGGTGAAGCTGTCGGTGTAATCGCTGCTCAGTCTATTGGTGAGCCGGGTACACAGTTGACATTGCGTACATTCCACGCCGGTGGTACTGCTGCAAATATTGCAGCTAACGCCAGTATCGTTGCTAAAAATAATGCACGTCTTGAATTTGAAGAGTTGCGTACAGTAGATATCGTTGACGAGATGGGTGAATCTGCAAAAGTGGTAGTAGGTCGTTTGGCCGAAGTACGTTTTGTGGATGTAAATACCGGTATTGTTCTTTCTACTCATAACGTACCTTATGGTTCAACACTGTATGTAAGTGACGGCGACTTGGTAGAAAAAGGCAAACTGATCGCTAGGTGGGACCCGTTCAATGCTGTTATTATTACAGAAGCAACCGGTAAGATCGAATTTGAGGGCGTAATTGAAAACGTTACTTATAAGGTTGAATCGGATGAAGCAACAGGTCTTCGTGAAATTATTATTATTGAATCCAAGGATAAAACCAAAGTTCCTACAGCTCATATTTTGACAGAGGACGGTGATTTGATCCGTACTTATAACTTACCGGTAGGTGGTCACGTAATCATCGAGAATGGTCAGAAGGTAAAAGCTGGTGAAGTAATCGTGAAGATTCCGCGTGCCGTAGGTAAAGCGGGTGATATCACGGGTGGTCTTCCTCGTGTTACTGAATTGTTTGAAGCTCGTAACCCGTCAAATCCGGCTGTCGTTTCTGAAATCGACGGTGAGGTAACAATGGGTAAGATCAAGCGTGGTAACCGTGAGATCATTGTAACTTCCAAGACTGGTGAGGTTAAAAAATATTTGGTTGCACTGTCTAAGCAGATTCTGGTACAGGAAAATGACTATGTACGTGCAGGTACTCCGTTGTCTGACGGTGCTACTACTCCAGCAGACATCTTGGCAATTAAAGGTCCTACAGCTGTACAAGAATATATCGTGAATGAAGTTCAGGATGTATACCGCTTGCAGGGTGTGAAGATCAATGATAAGCACTTCGAGATTATCGTTCGTCAGATGATGCGCAAGGTTCAGATTGATGAACCGGGAGATACTCGTTTCCTCGAACAGCAAGTCGTAGACAAACTGGAATTCATGGAAGAAAATGATCGTATCTGGGGTAAGAAAGTCGTAGTGGATGCTGGTGATTCTCAAAATATGCAAGCTGGTCAGATTGTAACTGCCCGCAAGTTGCGTGATGAGAACAGTATGTTGAAACGTCGTGACTTGAAACCGGTTGAGGTTCGTGATGCTGTTGCTGCTACCTCTACTCAGATCCTTCAGGGTATTACACGTGCTGCTTTGCAGACTTCAAGCTTTATGTCGGCTGCTTCCTTCCAGGAAACAACGAAAGTCTTGAATGAGGCTGCTATCAACGGTAAGATCGATAAGTTGGAAGGTATGAAGGAAAATGTGATCTGTGGTCACTTGATTCCTGCCGGTACCGGACAGCGCGAGTTCGAAAAGCTCATCGTTGGATCAAAAGAAGAGTATGACCGTATCTTGGCTAACAAGAAAACAGTACTTGACTACAATGAAGTAGAATAAATACAATTCAATTGACTATATGAGAAGGAGCGATTGCCAGATTGGGTAATTGCTCCTTTTTTTATTTCTTTTTTACTCGCGTGTATTACCATTAGTTTCAGGAAAAATGTGTTATTTTGCAGGATAACTTTTTAATCATATTAAATATGGAAGAACAAAATAACAACGGACAATTACAGATTGAATTGAGAGAAGAGGTTGCACAGGGAACTTATGCAAATCTTGCTATTATTACTCATTCGAGTTCTGAATTCATCCTTGACTTCGTGCGCGTAATGCCGGGCATACCGAAGGCTGGTGTGCAATCTCGTATTATTGTGGCTCCAGAGCACGCAAAACGCCTGCTGCGGGCATTAGAAGATAATATAGCAAAGTATGAGCGCGTATTCGGTCCGATTCGTACTTCGGATGAACCCCCTATTTCTCCTTTGACGGGTGTAAAAGGCGAAGCGTGAGGATGATATAAAAACATTAAAAAAGAAAAAAAAGTTGTAGCGCATTGAATATTCAAATATTATTCGTATTTTTGCAGCCCAAAATGTATAGTTACGAAATTAATATAACAATAATATAAATCAAAAAACAATTAAAATGCCTACAATTCAGCAATTAGTAAGAAAAGGACGCGAAGTGCTGGTGGAGAAAAGTAAATCTCCAGCCTTGGATTCATGTCCTCAAAGACGTGGCGTTTGCGTGAGAGTATACACTACTACTCCGAAGAAGCCGAACTCTGCAATGCGTAAAGTAGCTCGTGTACGTTTGACTAACCAAAAAGAGGTGAACTCATACATTCCGGGAGAAGGACACAACTTGCAGGAACACTCAATCGTTTTGGTACGTGGTGGTCGTGTAAAAGACCTTCCGGGTGTGCGTTATCACATTGTACGTGGTACACTTGATACAGCAGGTGTTGCTGGTCGTACTCAAAGACGTTCAAAGTATGGTGCTAAGCGTCCGAAACCAGGACAAGCTGCTGCTCCTGCTAAGGGTAAGAAAAAATAAGGATTAAGACCTAATTAAAATTAAAGTAATAACTTACGTTTTAGTTTGTTGGAAATGCTAAAGGTTGAGTAAATTCTCCGGAGGGAGAGTTGAAGAAGTCAAGAAGTAGACAACCAAGAACAAAAACATTATTTTTCAAACAAATGAGAAAAGCAAAACCAAAAAAACGCCTGATTCTTCCGGATCCCGTGTTTAATGACCAAAAGGTTTCCAAGTTCGTGAACCACTTGATGTATGATGGAAAGAAAAATACATCTTATGAAATCTTTTATGCCGCTTTGGAAACAGTGAAAGCAAAACTTCCTAACGAAGAAAAATCAGCTCTCGAAATCTGGAAAAAGGCTTTGGATAATGTAACTCCGCAAGTGGAAGTAAAGTCTCGCCGTGTAGGTGGTGCAACTTTCCAAGTTCCTACTGAAATCCGTCCGGATCGTAAAGAATCAATCTCTATGAAGAATCTGATTCTGTTTGCTCGCAAAAGAGGTGGTAAATCAATGGCTGACAAGTTGGCTGCTGAAATTATGGATGCCTTCAATGAACAAGGCGGTGCATACAAGCGTAAAGAAGATATGCACAGAATGGCAGAAGCTAACCGTGCATTTGCTCATTTTAGATTCTAATACTGTAAGAAACCAAATATAAACTTAAAGTAAAGGAATTAGAAGATGGCTAAACATGATTTACATTTAACTCGTAATATCGGTATCATGGCTCACATCGATGCCGGAAAAACAACGACTTCTGAACGTATCCTGTTCTACACTGGATTGACTCACAAAATAGGTGAAGTTCATGATGGTGCTGCTACTATGGACTGGATGGAACAGGAGCAAGAACGTGGTATCACTATTACATCTGCTGCTACAACAACAAGATGGAAATATGCTGGTGATACTTATAAAATTAACTTGATTGACACTCCGGGGCACGTTGATTTTACTGCAGAGGTAGAACGTTCATTGCGTATCCTTGATGGAGCTGTGGCTGCTTATTGTGCTGTTGGTGGTGTTGAGCCCCAATCAGAAACTGTATGGCGTCAAGCTGATAAATATAACGTTCCTCGTATTGCTTATGTTAATAAGATGGACCGTTCTGGTGCAGACTTCTTTGAAGTAGTTCGCCAGATGAAGGATGTGCTTGGAGCTAATCCGTGTCCGATTGTTGTTCCTATTGGTGCTGAAGAATCTTTTAAAGGTCTTGTTGATCTTATCAAAATGAAAGCTATTTATTGGCACGATGAAACAATGGGTGCTGACTACAGTGTTGAGGAAATTCCGGCAGAACTTGTCGATGAAGCTAACGAGTGGAGAGACAAGATGCTTGAAAAAGTAGCTGAATTTGATGATGCTTTGATGGAGAAATATTTCGATGATCCTTCTACTATTACTGAAGAAGAAGTGTTGAGAGCTCTTCGCAATGCAACAGTTCAGATGGCCGTAGTCCCCATGCTTTGTGGGTCTTCTTTCAAGAACAAAGGTGTTCAGACATTGCTTGACTATGTTTGTGCTTTTTTGCCTTCTCCGCTTGATACAGAGAATGTAATAGGTACAAATCCTAATACTGGAGCTGAAGAAGATCGTAAACCAAGTGATGATGAAAAAACATCAGCTTTAGCATTTAAGATCGCAACTGACCCATATGTAGGTCGTTTGACTTTCTTCCGTGTTTATTCAGGTAAAATTGAAGCAGGTTCTTATATCTACAACTCTCGCTCTGGTAAGAAAGAACGCGTTTCTCGTCTGTTCCAGATGCACTCTAACAAACAGAATCCGGTTGAAGTAATCGGTGCTGGTGATATCGGCGCAGGTGTAGGCTTTAAGGATATTCACACTGGTGATACTTTGTGTGATGAAAACGCTCCGATCGTACTTGAATCTATGGACTTCCCGGAACCAGTTATCGGTATCGCTGTAGAACCTAAGACGCAGAAGGATATGGATAAGCTGTCTAACGGTTTGGCTAAATTGGCTGAAGAAGATCCGACGTTTACTGTGAAGACAGACGAACAGACAGGTCAGACGGTTATTTCTGGTATGGGTGAGCTTCACTTGGATATCATTATTGATCGTTTGAAACGTGAGTTCAAGGTAGAATGTAACCAGGGTAAGCCGCAGGTTAACTACAAAGAAGCTATCACGAAGACAGTTAATTTGCGTGAAGTATATAAGAAGCAATCTGGTGGGCGTGGTAAGTTTGCTGATATCATCGTGAATATTGGTCCGGCTGATGCAGATTTCACTTTGGGTGGTTTGCAGTTTGTTGACGAAGTGAAAGGTGGTAACATTCCTAAGGAATTTATTCCTGCTGTTCAGAAAGGCTTTACGAATGCTATGAAGAGTGGTGTTTTGGCAGGTTATCCGCTGGATTCATTGAAAGTTACTTTGGTTGATGGTTCATTCCATCCGGTTGACTCTGATCAGTTGTCATTCGAAATCTGTGCAATGCAGGCTTATAAAAATGCATGTGCTAAGGCAGGTCCTGTTTTGATGGAACCTATCATGAAGCTGGAAGTTGTAACTCCGGAAGAGAATATGGGTGATGTTATCGGTGACTTGAACAAACGTCGTGGACAGGTTGAAGGTATGGAATCTAGTCGTTCTGGTGCCCGTATCGTGAAAGCGATGGTTCCGCTGGCAGAAATGTTTGGTTATGTAACAGCTTTACGTACTATCACTTCTGGTCGTGCAACTTCATCAATGACTTACTCTCATCACGCTCAGGTTTCTTCTTCTATTGCCAAGGCTGTATTGGAAGAAGTAAAAGGACGTGCTGATTTACTCTAAAATATCTAAAGCAGCAGGCTAGCGAATGACTCTTAGCCTGCCGCTTTATCTTATTATAAATGTATTAATTAAAAAAAAAATAATGAGTCAGAAAATTAGAATTAAATTGAAATCTTACGACCACAACTTGGTTGACAAGTCAGCTGAGAAAATTGTAAGAACTGTAAAAGCTACAGGTGCTATTGTTAGCGGTCCGATACCTCTGCCTACGCACAAGCGTATCTTTACTGTGAACCGTTCGACTTTCGTAAACAAAAAGTCTCGTGAGCAATTTGAACTCTCTTCTTATAAGAGATTGATCGACATCTATAGCTCAACAGCTAAGACAGTAGATGCTCTGATGAAGTTGGAATTGCCAAGTGGTGTGGAAGTAGAAATTAAAGTTTGATAATTAAAAATTAGTGAAATGCCAGGATTATTAGGAAAAAAAATCGGAATGACATCCGTTTTCAGTGCCGATGGTAAAAATGTACCATGCACTGTTATCGAAGCAGGTCCTTGTGTTGTTACTCAAGTTAAAACTGTAGAAAAAGATGGCTATGCAGCTGTTCAGTTGGGTTTCCAGGACAAAAAGGAAAAACATACAACTAAACCGTTGATGGGACATTTTAAAAGAGCAGGAGTAACACCGAAGAGACACTTGGCTGAGTTCAAAGAATTTGGAACAGATTTGAATCTGGGTGATACTATTACCGTAGAGATGTTTAACGATGCTAACTTTGTTGACGTTGTTGGAACTTCTAAAGGTAAAGGTTTCCAGGGTGTAGTAAAAAGACATGGTTTTGGTGGTGTGGGTCAGGCTACTCACGGACAGCACAACCGCGCTCGTAAACCGGGTTCTATTGGTGCTTGTTCTTACCCTGCAAAAGTATTCAAGGGAATGCGCATGGGTGGACAACTTGGTGGTGACAGAGTCACTGTACAAAACTTGCAGGTATTAAAAGTAATCGCGGATCATAACCTTCTTTTGATTAAAGGTTCTATCCCGGGTTGCAAAGGTTCAATCGTATTAATTGAGAAATAATGGAAGTTAACGTATATAACATTAAAGGTGAAGACACTGGGAGAAAGGTTACGTTAAACGAATCTATCTTCGGAATTGAGCCCAACGACCACGCTATCTATTTGGACGTAAAACAATTTATGGCTAATCAGCGTCAGGGTACTCATAAGTCAAAAGAAAGAAGTGAAATCAGTGGTTCAACTCGTAAGATCGGCCGCCAGAAAGGTGGTGGTGGAGCTCGTCGTGGTGATATGAACTCACCGGTTCTTGTAGGTGGTGCCCGCGTTTTTGGTCCGAAGCCAAGAGACTACTTTTTCAAGTTGAATAAAAAAGTTAAGACATTGGCTCGTAAGTCAGCTTTGTCTTATAAAGCTCAAAACGATGCAATCGTTGTCGTTGAGGATTTCACATTTGAAGCTCCTAAGACAAAAGATTTCGTTGCAATGACAAAAAATCTTAAAGTTTCCGATAAAAAGCTACTTGTAATTTTACCGGAAGCAAATAAAAACGTATATTTGTCAGCTCGTAACATTGAGGGTGCTAATGTGCAGACTATCTCGGGATTAAATACTTACAGAGTATTGAATGCTGGGGTTGTTGTGCTTACTGAAAACTCTCTGAAGGCTATTGACAATATCTTAATTTAAAAAGGAGGCTTAAATAATGGGAATTATTATTAAACCGTTGGTAACAGAAAAGATGACTGCAATCACAGATAAGCTGAATCGTTTCGGCTTTGTTGTACGTCCTGAAGCTAACAAACTGGAAATTAAGAAGGAAATTGAAGCTCTTTATAATGTTACAGTAGTTGATGTGAATACTGTGAAGTATGCTGGCAAAAATAAGAGCCGTTATACCAAAGCAGGTATCATCAATGGTCGTACGAATGCTTTCAAAAAAGCAATCGTGACATTGAAAGAAGGAGATACTATTGATTTTTATAGCAATATTTAATAAAAATGGCAGTACGTAAATTTAAGCCCACAACACCGGGGCAAAGACATAAAATTATTGGTACTTTCGAAGAAATTACTGCATCAGTACCAGAAAAGTCTCTTGTATATGGTAAGAAATCATCTGGAGGTCGTAACAGCGAAGGTAAGATGACTATGCGCTACATTGGTGGCGGTCATAGAAAGGTGATTAGAATTGTTGATTTCAAGAGAAATAAGGACGGTGTTCCAGCAGTAGTTAAAACAATTGAATACGATCCGAATCGTTCGGCTCGTATCGCTCTGTTATTTTACGCTGATGGAGAAAAAAGATATATTATTGCTCCCAATGGATTGCAAGTTGGTGCGACTCTGATGTCAGGTGAAACAGCAGCGCCAGAGATTGGTAATGCTCTTCCTCTTCAAAACATTCCGGTGGGTACTGTGATTCACAATATCGAATTACGTCCGGGACAGGGTGCTGCTCTGGTTCGTTCAGCTGGTAACTTTGCTCAGTTGACTTCTCGTGAGGGTAAGTATTGTGTAATTAAGTTGCCTTCAGGTGAAGTTAGACAGATTCTTAGCACTTGTAAAGCTACTATCGGTAGTGTAGGTAACTCTGATCATGGATTGGAAAGTTCAGGTAAAGCTGGACGTTCTCGTTGGCAAGGACGTCGTCCTCGTAACCGTGGTGTTGTAATGAACCCGGTTGATCACCCGATGGGTGGTGGTGAAGGACGTGCTTCTGGAGGTCACCCAAGATCACGTAAGGGATTGTACGCTAAGGGACTTAAGACTAGAGCTCCTAAGAAACAGTCGTCTAAGTACATTATTGAGAGAAGAAAAAAGTAATCTGATTAATTGAGTAAACTATGAGTCGTTCATTAAAAAAAGGTCCATATATTAACGTTAAGCTTGAAAAGAGAATTCTTGCCATGAATGAATCAGGTAAGAAAGTCGTAGTAAAGACTTGGGCCAGAGCTTCAATGATTTCGCCTGATTTTGTAGGCCATACAGTTGCAGTTCACAATGGAAATAAATTTATTCCTGTTTATGTTACCGAGAATATGGTAGGACACAAGTTGGGCGAATTTGCTCCAACTCGTACATTCAGAGGACACGCTGGTAACAAGAAAAGATAACAGGATTTATTTGAAATAATAAAGTAATAAATAATAATGGGAGCAAGAAAAAAAATATCGGCTGAAAAGAGAAAAGAAGCCCTTAAGACCATGTATTTTGCAAAATTGCAAAATGTTCCTACTTCTCCGCGTAAGATGCGTCTGGTTGCAGACATGATCCGTGGTATGGAAGTGAACAGAGCACTTGGTGTTTTGAAATTTTCTTCAAAAGAAGCTGCTGCAAGAGTGGAAAAATTGCTTCGCTCTGCAATTGCTAACTGGGAACAGAAAAACGAACGTAAAGCGGAAAGTGGCGAGTTGTTCGTAACACAGATTTTTGTTGATGGTGGAGCTACACTCAAAAGAATGAGACCGGCACCACAGGGTAGAGGTTATAGAATTCGCAAACGTTCAAATCACGTAACATTGTTCGTTGGTGCTAAAAGTAATAACGAAGATCAAAATTAAGGTAGATGGGACAAAAAGTTAATCCAATAAGCAACCGTTTAGGAATTATCAGAGGATGGGATTCTAACTGGTATGGTGGAAATGATTACGGTGATTCTTTGCTGGAAGATAGCAAAATCCGTAAATATCTTAATGCAAGACTTGCAAAAGCAAGTGTATCAAGAATCGTAATTGAACGTACGCTGAAGCTCGTTACTATTACTGTTTGCACTGCTCGCCCGGGTATTATTATCGGTAAAGGTGGCCAAGAAGTTGATAAGTTAAAAGAGGAGTTGAAGAAGGTTACCGACAAAGATATTCAAATCAATATCTTTGAAGTGAAGAGACCGGAACTGGATGCTGTGATTGTTGCTAACAACATCGCTCGTCAGGTTGAAGGTAAAATTGCCTATCGCCGTGCCATCAAAATGGCTATCGCAAACACAATGCGTATGGGTGCTGAAGGTATCAAAATTCAGATTTCAGGACGTTTGAATGGAGCTGAAATGGCCCGTTCTGAAATGTATAAAGAAGGAAGAACTCCGTTGCACACTTTCAGAGCTGATATCGACTACTGTCATGCAGAAGCATTGACTAAAGTAGGTCTTTTAGGTATCAAAGTTTGGATTTGTAGAGGTGAAGTGTTTGGTAAGAAAGAATTGGCTCCGAACTTTACACAAAGCAAAGAAAGTGGTCGTGGAAACAATAGTGGAAACAACGGCGGAAAGAACTTCAAAAGAAAGAAAAATAATCGCTAAACGAATTTGAATTTTAGGAAACTATGTTACAACCGAAAAAGACAAAATTCAGAAGACAACAAAAAGGTCGTCAGAAAGGTAATGCCCAGAGAGGCAACCAGCTGGCCTTTGGTTCTTTTGGCATAAAGGCTTTGGAGACTAAGTGGATTACAGGCCGTCAGATCGAAGCTGCTCGTATTGCAGTAACAAGATATATGCAACGTCAAGGACAGATCTGGATCCGTATATTCCCGGATAAACCGATCACTAGAAAACCTGCCGATGTACGTATGGGTAAAGGTAAAGGTGCTCCAGAGGGATTTGTGGCTCCTGTGACTCCAGGTAGAATCATTATTGAAGCTGAAGGAGTATCTTACGAAATCGCGAAAGAAGCATTGCGCTTAGCTGCTCAAAAGCTTCCTATTACAACGAAGTTTGTCGTAAGACGTGATTATGATATTCAAAATCAAAATGCGTAAGTGTTATGAAAATTGCAGAAATAAAAGAAATGACTACTAATGATTTAGTAGAAAGAGTAGAGGCGGAAACAGCTAATTATAACCAAATGGTTATTAATCATTCTATTTCTCCTTTGGAAAATCCTGCTCAAATCAAACAATTACGCAGGACTATTGCGCGTATGAAAACAGAATTGCGCGAAAGAGAACTTAACAATAAATGATCAGCTTGATGGAAGCAAGAAATTTAAGAAAAGAAAGAACAGGGGTTGTGTTGAGCAATAAGATGGATAAGACCATCACAGTTGCTGCCAAATTTAAGGAAAAACACCCTATATATGGTAAGTTCGTTAGTAAAACGAAGAAGTACCATGCTCACGATGAAAAGAATGAATGCAATATCGGTGATACTGTAAGCGTCATGGAAACTCGTCCTTTGAGCAAGACTAAAAGATGGAGATTAGTAGAAATAATTGAAAGAGCTAAGTAATTATGATACAAGTAGAATCCAGACTTACAGTATGTGATAACAGTGGAGCGAAAGAGGCGTTGTGTATCCGCGTTTTGGGTGGTACAGGTCGTCGTTATGCTTCAGTGGGGGATGTCATTGTAGTTTCAGTGAAGAGTGTTATCCCTTCTAGTGATGTTAAAAAAGGTGCAGTATCAAAGGCTTTGATTGTACGTACAAAGAAAGAAATCCGTCGTCCTGATGGTTCTTATATACGTTTTGATGATAATGCTTGCGTGTTGTTGAATAATGCAGGTGAAATTAGAGGTAGTCGTATTTTCGGTCCTGTAGCAAGAGAACTTCGTGCTACAAACATGAAAGTTGTGTCACTTGCGCCTGAGGTACTTTAATTTGTAAAAGATTTAAGTAATGAGTAAATTACATATTAAAAAAGGCGATACAGTTTACGTAAATGCTGGCGAAGATAAGGGCAAAACTGGTCGTGTATTGAAGGTTCTTGTTAAAGAAGGACGTGCATTTGTAGAAGGTATCAATATGGTATCTAAAAGCACAAAACCGAATGCTAAGAATCCGCAAGGTGGTATCGTGAAGCAGGAAGCTTCTATCCACATTTCAAACTTGAACCCGGTTGATCCAAAAACTGGTAAAGCAACGCGTATTGGGAGAAAAAAGAGTTCGGAAGGAACTTTAGTGCGTTATTCTAAAAAATCAGGAGAGGAGATTAAGTAATGAGTAATACTGCTAGTCTTAAGAAAGAATATGCAGAGCGTATAGCACCTGCATTGAAATCACAGTTCCAGTATTCTTCTACAATGCAGGTACCCGTACTTAAGAAGATTGTTATCAATCAAGGGTTAGGTATGGCTGTTGCTGATAAGAAGATTATCGAAGTTGCAATCAATGAAATGACAGCTATCACAGGTCAGAAAGCTGTAGCTACCATTTCTCGTAAAGATATCGCAAACTTTAAGTTGCGTAAAAAAATGCCGATTGGTGTTATGGTAACTTTACGTCGTGAAAGAATGTACGAATTCCTTGAAAAATTGGTTCGTGTAGCTCTTCCTCGTATTCGTGACTTCAAAGGTATCGAAAGTAAGTTTGATGGTAAAGGTAACTATACCCTTGGTATTCAGGAACAAATCATTTTCCCTGAAATAAATATCGATAGTATTACAAGAATTCTCGGAATGAATATTACCTTTGTAACCTCTGCGGAAACAGATGAAGAAGGTTATGCTTTGCTGAAGGAATTCGGTTTACCTTTTAAAAACGCTAAAAAAGACTAATAGATATGGCAAAGGAATCAATGAAAGCACGTGAAGTAAAACGTGCTAAATTAGTAGCCAAATACGCCGAAAGAAGAGCTGCTTTGAAGCAAATCGTAAGAACAGGTGATCCTGCTGATGCTTTTGAAGCTGCACAGAAGTTGCAAGAGTTGCCAAAGAATTCTAATCCGATTCGTATGCACAACCGTTGCAAACTGACTGGACGTCCTAAAGGTTATATTCGTCAATTCGGAATTTCGAGAATTCAATTCCGTGAGATGGCATCTAACGGACTGATCCCAGGCGTAAAAAAAGCAAGCTGGTAATTATTGTTTAAATATTGTCAGGGTAGTCCTGATTAATTTAATTTATTTTTATATGACTGATCCAATAGCAGATTATTTAACGAGGTTGCGGAACGCGATTGGTGCAAAGCACAGAGTTGTTGAAGTTCCCGCTTCGAATTTGAAAAAAGAAATCACTAAGATTCTTTTTGAAAAAGGCTACATTCTTAATTATAAGTTTGTAGAAGATGGTCCTCAAGGAACTATTAAGGTTGCCTTGAAGTATGATTCTGTTAACAAAGTTAACGCAATCAAAAAGTTAGAAAGAATATCTTCTCCGGGTATGCGTAAGTATACTGGTTACAAAGATATGCCGCGTGTTATTAATGGGTTGGGTATTGCTATAATATCTACTTCCAAAGGTGTAATGACTAACAAAGAGGCTGCAGAACTGAAGATCGGTGGTGAAGTCTTGTGTTATGTATATTAATTAGGAGGAATTAGAATGTCAAGAATAGGAAAATTACCCATTAGTATCCCTGCTGGAGTGACAGTCACTCTGAAGGATAATGTGGTTACCGTAAAGGGACCCAAAGGCGAAATGAGCCAATATGTGAATCCTGCTATCAATGTTGCCATTGAAGACGGACACGTAACTTTAACAGAAAACGATAAAGAAATGCTTGATAACCCAAAGCAAAAACATGCTTTCCACGGTTTGTATCGTTCTTTGGTTCACAACATGGTTGTGGGCGTATCTGAAGGATACAAGAAGGAACTGGAACTTGTTGGTGTAGGTTATCGTGCTTCTAACCAAGGTAACATCATTGAGCTTGCTTTAGGTTATACACACAATATTTTCATTCAATTACCTGCTGAGGTAAAAGTTGAAACTAAGTCTGAAAGAAATAAGAATCCTCTTATTATATTGGAATCGTGTGACAAACAATTGCTTGGTCAAGTTTGCTCTAAAATACGTTCTTTCCGTAAGCCTGAACCATACAAGGGTAAAGGTATTAAGTTTGTTGGCGAAGTAATTCGTAGAAAGTCTGGTAAATCAGCCGGCGCTAAGTAATTCATATAAAATTAGATTATTATGACAACAAAAATAGAAAGACGAGTTAAGATCAAATATAGAGTACGCAACAAAATTTCAGGTACTACTGAATGTCCGCGTATGAGTGTATTTAGAAGTAACAAGCAAATTTATGTCCAGATTATCGATGATCTTTCTGGTAAGACACTGGCTGCCGCTTCTTCTTTAGGTTTGACTGATAAAGTTGCTAAAAAAGAACAAGCTGCTAAAGTGGGTGAAATGATTGCTAAAAAGGCTCAGGAAGCAGGTATAACTACTGTTGTTTTCGACCGTAATGGTTACTTGTATCATGGGAGAGTAAAAGAAGTAGCTGATGCTGCTCGTAACGGTGGACTTAAATTTTAATCATTATGGCAGGAGTTAATAATAGAGTTAAGATTACTAACGATATAGAACTGAAAGATAGATTAGTTGCTATTAATCGTGTTACTAAAGTTACCAAAGGTGGTAGAACTTTTAGTTTCTCTGCAATCGTTGTTGTAGGTAACGAAGAAGGTATCATTGGTTGGGGACTTGGTAAAGCAGGTGAAGTAACAGCTGCTATCGCTAAAGGTGTTGAATCAGCTAAAAAGAACCTGGTGAAAGTGCCTATTTTGAAAGGTACTGTTCCTCATGAACAATCAGCTAGATTTGGTGGTGCTGAAGTATTCATCAAACCTGCATCTCACGGAACTGGTGTTGTAGCTGGTGGTGCTATGCGTGCTGTATTGGAGAGTGTTGGTGTTACTGACGTTTTGGCTAAATCTAAAGGTTCTTCAAATCCGCACAACCTTGTTAAAGCTACAATCGAAGCTTTAAGTGAAATGCGTGATGCAAGAATGGTTGCTCAGAACAGAGGTATTAGTGTTGAAAAAGTATTTAGAGGATAAGGAGGAGATATGTCAACTATAAAGATTAAACAAGTTAAAAGTAGAATTGGTGCTCCAGCTGATCAGAAAAGAACTCTCGATGCACTGGGACTTCGTAAACTGAACCGTGTGGTTGAACACGAAAGCACTCCTTCAATTCTTGGGATGGTAGATAAAGTAAAACACTTGGTTGCCATTGTTAAGTAATTATTTGTTGAATAATAAAACGAAATTACAATATGAACTTAAGTAATTTAAAACCTGCAGAGGGATCTACTAAGACAAGAAAAAGAATTGGACGTGGAACTGGTTCTGGCTTAGGCGGTACTTCTACAAGAGGTCATAAGGGAGCTAAATCAAGATCTGGATACTCTAAGAAGATCGGTTTTGAAGGTGGTCAGATGCCTCTTCAACGTCGAGTTCCTAAATTTGGTTTCAAGAATATCAATCGTGTAGAATATAAAGCCATCAATCTGGATACTATCCAGAAACTTGCTGAAGCTAAGAGCTTGGCAAAAATTGGTGTAAACGACTTTATCGAAGCAGGATTTATATCTTCAAATCAGTTGGTAAAAGTATTGGGTAACGGAACTCTGACTAACAAGCTGGAAGTAGAAGCTCATGCATTCTCTAAGACTGCAACTGCTGCTATTGAAGCTGCTGGTGGAACTGTAGTAAAACTCTGATTCAATGAGAAAAGCTATTGAAACATTAAAGAATATATGGAAGATTGAGGATCTGAGACAGCGGATCCTCATCACCATATTGTTTGTGGCAATTTACCGTTTCGGATCATATGTCGTATTACCAGGTATCAATCCGGCAATGCTGGCAAAATTGCACGAACAAACAAGTGAAGGCCTTTTAGCCTTGTTAAATATGTTCTCTGGAGGAGCATTTTCTAATGCCTCTATTTTTGCATTAGGAATCATGCCTTATATCTCTGCATCTATCGTAATCCAGTTGTTGGGAATCGCTGTGCCGTATTTCCAGAAGCTGCAACGCGAAGGTGAGAGCGGCAGAAGAAAAATGAATCAATATACTCGTTATTTGACGATTGCTATATTGTTAGTTCAGGCCCCTTCTTATTTGCTCAATCTTAAAATGCAGGCTGGCCCTTCCTTAAATGCTTCATTAGATTGGACTCTGTTTATGGTTACCTCTACCATTATTTTGGCAGCAGGTAGTATGTTTATTTTGTGGCTTGGTGAAAGAATTACTGATAAAGGTATTGGTAACGGTATTTCATTTATCATCTTGATTGGTATTATCGCTCGTTTCCCTGATGCTTTGTTGCAAGAAGTTGTATCCAGAGTAGCAAATAAGAGTGGTGGTTTGATCATGTTTATAATTGAAATCGTATTCTTGTTATTAGTGATTGGTGCTGCTATTCTTTTGGTACAAGGTACAAGAAAGATTCCTGTACAGTATGCAAAAAGAATTGTTGGTAACAAGCAATATGGTGGTGCTAGACAATACATTCCTTTGAAAGTGAATGCTGCTGGTGTTATGCCTATCATTTTTGCTCAGGCAATCATGTTTATTCCAATTACGTTTATCGGTTTTTCAAATGTAAATGATGCGGGCGGTTTCTTGCATGCGTTTACAGATCATACAAGTTTCTGGTATAATTTTGTTTTTGCGGTAATGATTATATTATTTACATATTTCTATACTGCAATTACAATTAATCCGACTCAGATGGCTGAGGATATGAAGAGAAATAATGGTTTCATCCCTGGTATTAAACCGGGAAAGAAAACAGCAGAGTATATTGATGATATAATGTCTCGTATTACTTTGCCGGGTTCTTTCTTCTTGGCTTTAGTTGCTATTATGCCTGCTTTTGCCGGTATATTCGGAGTGCAAGCAGGATTTGCTCAATTCTTCGGCGGTACATCTTTGTTAATTCTTGTAGGTGTTGTTCTTGATACACTGCAACAGGTTGAAAGTCATTTGTTGATGAGACACTATGATGGTCTGTTGAAGTCTGGTCGTATTAAAGGACGCGCTGGTGTAGCGGCATATTAATTCTTTAGATTAGAAATGATATTTCTTAAAACAGAAGATGAAATAGAATTGCTCCGTCAGAGTAACCTGCTTGTTGGTAAAACTCTTGCAGAGGTTGCCAAACTGGTGAAGCCTGGTGTAACTACACGTGAGTTGGATAAAGTTGCTGAAGAGTTCATTAGAGATCATGGGGCAACTCCAACTTTCAAAGGATTTCCGAATCAATATGGAGAACCATTTCCCGCATCTCTTTGTACTTCTGTTAATGAACAGGTTGTACATGGAATCCCAGGGGATATTGTACTGAAAGATGGCGATATCGTATCAGTGGATTGCGGAACTTACATGAATGGTTTTTGTGGTGATTCTGCTTATACTTTTTGTGTAGGAGAGGTGGACGAAGAAATTCGTAACTTGTTGAAGGTAACTAAAGAAGCGTTATATATTGGCATTCAGAACGCAGTGCAAGGCAAAAGAATCGGAGACATCGGGTATGCTATTCAGCAATATTGTGAGTCTCACTCTTATGGTGTAGTGCGTGAGTTTGTTGGTCATGGCATTGGTAAAGAGATGCACGAAGATCCTCAAGTGCCTAATTATGGTAAAAGAGGATATGGACCTTTGATGAAAAGAGGCCTTTGCATAGCGATAGAGCCGATGATAACATTGGGAGATCGACAAGTGATTATGGAACGTGATGGATGGACTGTGAGGACCAGAGATCGTAAATGTGCTGCACATTTTGAACATACGATAGCTGTTGGAGCTGGTGAAGCTGATATTTTGTCTTCATTCAAATTCATAGAAGAAGTTTTAGGAGATAAAGCAATATAATATGGCAAAGCAATCTGCAATAGAACAAGATGGAGTTATAGTTGAAGCATTGTCAAATGCAATGTTTCGTGTTGAATTAGAAAACGGACATGAGATTACTGCACATATTTCAGGTAAGATGCGGATGCATTACATCAAGATTTTGCCGGGAGATAAAGTGAGAGTCGAAATGTCTCCTTACGACTTATCGAAAGGAAGAATTGTGTTTAGATATAAATAAAATAAGATATGAAAGTAAGAGCATCATTAAAGAAACGCACGCCAGAATGTAAGATCGTTAGACGTAATGGCCGTTTGTATGTTATTAACAAGAAAAATCCTAAGTATAAACAACGTCAAGGATAATTTGTTATTTTTGCAAAAAAAATAATTAAGTATATGGCTATAAGAATAGTTGGTGTAGATTTACCTCAGAACAAAAGAGGTGAAATTGCGTTGACCTATGTATATGGAATAGGTCGCAGTAGTTCAGCAAAAATTTTAGATAAAGCTGGTGTAGATAAAGATCTGAAGGTTAAAGACTGGACAGATGATCAAGCTGCTAAGATTCGTGAGATTATCGGTGCAGAGTATAAAGTGGAAGGTGATCTTCGTTCTGAAATCCAATTGAACATTAAGCGATTAATGGATATTGGTTGCTATCGTGGTGTACGTCACCGTATTGGTCTGCCTGTTAGAGGTCAGAGCACTAAGAACAATGCACGTACTCGTAAAGGTAGAAAGAAAACCGTTGCTAATAAGAAAAAAGCTACTAAATAATAATTGTTGATATGGCAAAAAAAACAGTTGCAGCTAAAAAGAGAAATGTGAAAGTAGACGCTAATGGACAGTTGCATGTTCATTCATCTTTCAACAATATTATTGTTTCTCTTGCAAACAGTGAAGGGCAGATTATCTCTTGGTCATCTGCTGGTAAAATGGGATTTAGAGGTTCTAAAAAGAATACTCCTTATGCAGCGCAGATGGCTGCCCAGGATTGTGCAAAGATTGCATTCGATCTTGGCCTGAGAAAGGTAAAAGCATATGTGAAGGGTCCAGGTAACGGACGTGAGTCTGCTATTAGAACTATCCACGGTGCTGGTATCGAAGTTACTGAAATCATTGACGTGACTCCGCTTCCACATAATGGTTGTCGTCCTCCGAAAAGACGTAGAGTTTAATTTACCTTTAACTTACACAATGATCTTGATTTTGTTTTTGGATTACATTTAATTTCTCTCTGTAATCGCGGCTGCAACAAATTAAGTTCATGAATAAACAATTAAATATTTAAAAGAAATGGCTAGATATACTGGACCAAAATCGAGAATCGCCCGTAAATTCGGTGAAGGAATCTTTGGAGCTGACAAAGTTTTGTCAAAGAAGAACTATCCTCCCGGACAACATGGTAATTCAAGAAAAAGAAAAACTTCTGAATATGGTGTGCAACTTCGTGAAAAGCAGAAAGCTAAATACACCTATGGAGTTTTAGAAAAACAATTCCGCAATTTGTTTGAAAAAGCAGCTACTGCTAAAGGTATTACCGGTGAGGTACTCCTTCAATTGCTGGAAGGCCGTCTTGACAACGTAGTATTCCGTTTGGGAATTGCTCCTACACGTGCTGCTGCTCGTCAGTTGGTTAGTCACAAGCACATTACTGTAGATGGTGAAGTGGTAAACATCCCTTCATTTGCAGTAAAACCAGGACAATTGATTGGTGTTCGTGAAAGATCTAAATCTTTGGAAGTAATTGCTAATTCTCTTGCAGGTTTCAATCATAGCAAGTATGCTTGGTTGGAATGGGACGAAGCTTCTAAGGTTGGTAAAATGTTGCACATACCTGAAAGAGCAGACATTCCTGAGAACATTAAAGAACATTTGATCGTTGAATTGTATTCTAAATAATAATTAATTTCATGGCGATATTAGCATTTCAAAAACCTGATAAAGTATTAATGTTGGAGGCGGACTCCAGATTCGGTAAATTCGAATTCCGTCCGTTGGAACCGGGTTTTGGTATTACTGTAGGTAATGCATTACGCCGAATCCTTCTTTCTTCATTAGAGGGTTTTGCTATCACTACTATCAGAATCGATGGTGTGGAGCATGAATTTTCTAGTGTACCTGGAGTAAAAGAGGATGTTACCAACATTATCTTGAATCTGAAACAAGTGAGATTCAAGCAAGTAGTTGAAGAGTTCGAGAGCGAAAAAGTGAGCATCACTGTCGAGAATTCCAGTGAATTTAAAGCAGGTGACATAGGTAAGTATTTGACTGGATTTGAAGTGTTAAATCCGGAATTAGTTATTTGTCATTTAGATTCTAAGTCAACTATGCAGATTGATATTACAATTAACAAAGGCCGTGGTTATGTACCTGCTGATGAGAATCGCGAGTATTGCACGGATGTTAATGTAATTCCAATCGACTCTATTTATACACCGATACGTAATGTCAAGTATGCTGTAGAAAACTTCCGTGTAGAACAGAAGACTGACTACGAAAAGCTAGTACTTGAAATTAGTACCGACGGTTCTATACATCCGAAAGAAGCGCTGAAAGAAGCTGCAAAAATTCTGATTTATCACTTCATGTTGTTCTCTGACGAGAAGATCACGCTTGAAAGTAATGATACTGATGGCAATGAAGAGTTTGATGAAGAAGTATTGCACATGCGTCAGCTGTTGAAAACTAAACTCGTTGATATGGACTTGTCAGTTCGTGCCCTCAATTGCTTGAAGGCTGCTGACGTAGAAACTCTCGGCGACTTGGTACAATTCAACAAAACTGACCTGCTAAAATTCAGAAACTTCGGAAAGAAATCGCTTACCGAGCTTGATGATTTGCTGGAAAGTCTGAATCTGTCGTTTGGAACCGACATTTCTAAATATAAATTAGATAAAGAATAAAAAATGAGACATAATAAAAAATTCAATCATTTAGGTCGTACTGCTTCTCATAGAAGCGCTATGTTATCTAACATGGCTTGCTCTTTGATCAAGCACAAAAGAATCACTACGACTGTTGCAAAGGCGAAAGCTTTGAAAAAGTTTGTTGAGCCTTTGATTACTAAGTCTAAAGAAGATACTACGAACTCTCGTCGTGTTGTATTTAGCAACTTGCAAGATAAGATTGCAGTAACAGAGCTGTTCAAAGAAATCTCTGTTAAGATTGCTGATCGTCCGGGTGGTTATACTCGTATTATCAAGACTGGTAACCGTTTGGGTGACAATGCAGAAATGTGCTTCATCGAGTTGGTTGACTACAATGAAAACATGGCTAAAGAAAAAGTTGCTAAGAAAGCTACTCGTACTCGTCGTTCGAAGAAAGCTGCTGAAGCTGCTCCTGCTGCTGTTGAAGTTCCTGCAACTGAAGCTCCTAAGGCTGAAGAACCAAAAGCTGAATCAGCTGAATAATTTTACAGTTATTCTTATAGATATAAAAAAGGCTACCTGTGAGGGTAGCCTTTTTTGTTTGTCTGCCGTTTACTAATACTAAGATACATTAAAATATATCTTAATAGAACTTTTCATAGAGAGAATCTGTTATATTTGCAGGTGAATATGGCAAAATTTGTAAAGGTAATATTGTTTCTGTTGCTGACTGTTGCTTTTCATAGCATAGCAGGCAATGTTTCTACTGCGAAAGTGGTGGATGAACAAGAGCGTGCTATTACATATGCAATGAGACAGCATGGGGAAATCAGCGCACCGGATCTTCCTGGTAAGCCAGTGGCTGAATTGAACAACTTGCAAAGCCATCAGATATCTGTAACACGTATTCAACGTGTGCAACTTGGAGAATATTTCTTTTCTTTAAAAAATGCGCTACAATGTTGTGCTGATCGTGATAACTCACTTTCACAACACTGGGGGCGGATTTATGGTACAACAACTTCCTATTATTGCCAGCCATCAAGTGAATACTATGTATATACTTTGAGGCGTATAATTATTTAGTAGTCTATTTATTGGTATTGTTTATTTTGTGGTTACTGGTATCTTCTGTAATACCGGTGACTATATCCTTTTTATCTTTATATTTTTACTAATAATTTAAACTTTAAATATTATGGCAACTACTCAAACGATTGATGCTACTATCTTCGCATCTTCACACCCCGATATCGCAAAACGTACAAGTGTTTCAGGAGTTTTAATTTCTTCTGTAATGTTATTGGTCGGTATTTTAGCTTTTGTTTCCACTTTCGAATTGGATGATAAGTCTTCTACGGTTAGTATGGCTTTGATGGTTCTGGGAACAGGTTTATTCCTTATGGGGATTTTCCGTCTCTTCTGGAAATCAAAAGAAGTTATTTATTTGCCAACCAAAAGTGTGGCTAAAGAGCATAGTATATTCTTTGATTTGAAACACATGGATGCTTTGAGGAATCTTGTGAATTCGGGTTCATTCTCAGCAGGTTCGCATATAAAGAGTGAGGCTAGTGGTAATATACGTATGGATGTGATACTTTCTGCTGATAAAAAGTTTGCAGCTGTACAGTTATTCCAGTTTATACCTTATACATATCAGCCAATAACATCAGTGCAGTATTTCACTGATGAACAAGCTTCAGCGGTAATAGCATTTCTGGCAAAAAGTAAAATGCAGTAAAAGTATATCTACAAAACCTGTTTAACTTTGTTTTTTCCGACACATTAAAACAGGTAGCTTGAAATTTTATATTCAGTTTGCTGCTACTAAATAAAGCCGGTTTTGGATGTTACTGCAATAGAAAACTTTGATTTTCATACAAGGATGGGGATTAGTCGTTAATGACGGCGATCCCCATTTTCTTCATTAAAAAGCAGGCATTCATATTTTGCGCAACTCCGTTTCTCATTTGGTAAGAGAAGGTGAGTTCGTTGTTCGTGATGTCAGCTTCGAAACAGTAATTCCGGATATTTTGTGGGAAAGAGTCCACTAAAGTTCCTAGCAACAAGTCATGAGTGGCGATGATGCCATTGGTGTTCATGTGCATGAATTGTTTGATGAGGGCGAAAGAACCTTTCTGTTTATCCATAGAGTTTGTACCTTTCAATATTTCATCAAGGATGATGAAAAGTTCTTCTCCTGCTTCAAGCTTGTCTATGATTAATTTAAGTCGCTTGAGTTCGGCAAAGAAATAAGATTCGTTGTCGGCTAAGGAGTCACTGGTCCGAAGGCTGGTGACGAGGCGAGCCGGATATATTTCCATCCGCTTTGCCCAAACGGGAGCCCCTATACATGCTAGTAGATAGTTCACTCCTACAGTACGTAAATACGTGCTTTTTCCTGCCATATTGGCTCCTGTGATAATAATAAAGAAAGGACGTCTTTCAATGTCTATTCCGTTGCGTACACATTTGTTGCGATCCATTAAAGGATGCCCCAAAGCTTCAGCCTGCAGATGGAAAGATTGAGCAGCAATGGTAGGATAGATGTAATCCGGATGATTATATGCGAATGTTGCCAGAGAACAATAAGCGTCAATTTCTCCGATGGTTTCTATCCAGCGGGGAAGGTCAGATGCGTGGATTTCTTTCCACTTCTCGATTCGCATCACTTGGCGCAGCTCCCAGAATATCAGTCCATTGAGTATCGTGCTTATTAGCAGATTGCTTCGTTGATCGAGTGCGTTCATCAGTTTTGAAAGCTGGCGTACTGCTTGAGAAGCGGTTTGATTCTGACTTGTAAGTTCCGTTTTTAACTTTTGCAGTATATGACTTTGCATTTCTTTCTGTTCAGTGAGAAGAATCTGGTCAGCGTATGTCGAAAGAATTTGTAGCTTTTCTCCGTAGGTCGTTTGTAGTTTAGTGATTCCTTTAGAAAAAATAGTGCTGAATAATACAAAGCCAACAAACACTCCTCCTGCAATACTGGCCGAGATAATACCTAAAATGGCTAGACCTATACATAAGAAATTAATGATCGTTACCGCTGTCGGGAGGATGCGTAGAAGTGTACGCTTCCGATAATAACTTGGACTGTTTGCCCATTCTTTGATTTCGGTGGTATCGGCAGGTTTTCCTTTATAGAGTAAGCCGAGTAAGCGGATTTGTTGGCGATATTCTAAGTCTGTGGACAATTCATGTATAGCTTCCTGGCGATGTTCAATAGCTTCTTTGTTTTCCAGATGTGCATTGAACCAGTTTGCAAGATGCAGTTTGCCAATAGGCGTTGCAGTGCGGTTGATGTATTGGAAAAGAGAATGTTCGCCAAATACGTCTAAATCAAGAGTGTAGAGATGAGATGGATTAACAAATTCTTTTCCATCATCAAAATCAGAAAAGTCATATTGCATGGCACGTAGCTCCTGCTCATTGATTTCTATTTTCTTTTTCAGAAAGTCTTTTCGGTAGAACCAGAAATTATGGCGTTTTACCAGCCAGATGAATAAGATAAAAGGTAAGATAGCGAAAGCAGAGAGACATAGCCACCCATCAGACCAAAAGATAATGACATTTGCTACAGCTCCTACGAATAAGATCAGGCGGAGAAGACTGATATAATAGATACGTTTCCGTGCATTCTGTAACTCCAGTTCTGTTTTCTGAATGATTTGCTGATATGTAGTAATGATCTGTTCTTGTTTTTCCATGACAAATTTAATTCTTTTCCACAAAGGTAATATAATTCATGACGGTCGGGATAAGAGCTTGTTTTTGTCGAGAGCAGATTTACTGTTTATTAACGGAAGATAGAAAGGAATAACAAGCTCATATTATGACTTGTCTGGATAATGCCTTTACTAGCTGTAAGGAATGGGGTATATAAGTTCTGTTTCCGTTTAATAAGAGTAGGGGGCATTTCCTGGTAGCAGCTTTTTTTCAATATTTCTTTCCTCATTCTTGCATTTATCCGCTAAAATTTATAACTTTCCACTCGAAAAGGCGTTAGACAGGAAAGGAGGATGCTTATGAAGAAAGGATGTATCTTATGTTTGCTGATAAGCGTGATTAGCCTTCCGTTAATTGCGCAGAATATTATTTATTCCAACCTGAAAGAGTTGCTGGCTCAACATGGTGATACAACAGCCGTGTTGCGTGTAGAAAAACGTTCCAGAAATCAGATTGTATTGACAGGAGGGGCTGATTACCGGATAACGGCCGGTGATGACGAGTCGATGTGTCGACGCTTGAAGAAGCGTTGTTTTGCCGTGCGTGACGAAAAAGGAGATTTATATTTGAATTGTCGTAAGTTGCGCTATAAAAAGTTACGCTTTGGAGCATGGTATGCCCCTGCCGTTCAATTGGGTAAAAATATCTATTTTTGTGCCATGCCTCTAGGTTCGGTTATCGGAGGAAACTTTGTAGAAGAGGATGACGTAAAACTGGGAGGGAATATTGGCGATGCTCTTGCCGCTTCAAGTTTGGTTACGAAACGCGTCTGTTATGAGCTAAATGGTGAAACAGGAAAAGTCGATTTTCTAGGAAAAGATAAAATGCTTCAATTATTGAAGAATTATCCGGAACTGAAACAGGCATATTTGAAAGATGATAGTCAGGAGGCGAAGCATACCTTTAAATATTTGTTGGAGTTGCGGAATAAACAAAAAAAGTAATTTTGTCGATCTCTGTTGGTATAGCAGAGAAAGAGTATGTTCATAATACAATCATGGTCATAGTGATATGATTAGGGTGCGGATTATGCAAATAACACAGAACTCATAGCTTTGATTTAATGGAAAAATCCGCTATCCATTTTAATAAAAGCCCTATTAATCCGTTTGGATAAAAGACCTGCATTTGTATCTGTATAAAAGCATAAGAGACTCCTGACATTGCCTGTATCTTACCATTCTATTAAGCAGTAAATGTAATAATGCCTTTCTGATAATAAATCTGTTATTTCTCTTGTCTTTTATCTTCTTTTTTTCTATATTGCGAAGAGTTATAAGACTGTATTGCTTACAGTTTGTAATCCTTAATTCTGTTTATTATGAGAATAACTCTTGGCAACACGCTACCTCCTTATCCGGATTTTGTAGAAGGTATCCGGAGAGCTCCCGACCGTGGTTATACACTTACCCCGGCGCAGACCATCACAGCTTTAAAAAACGCTTTGCGTTATATTCCCTCCGAGTGGCACGAACAACTGGCTCCTGAATTTATGGAAGAACTACGCACTCGCGGGCGGATTTACGGATACCGTTTCCGTCCTGCCGGAGACTTGAAAGCAAAGCCGATTGATGAATATCAGGGGCAATGTATTGAAGGCAAAGCCTTTCAGGTAATGATTGACAATAACCTTTGCTTCGATATAGCCTTATATCCCTACGAACTTGTTACTTATGGTGAAACCGGGCAAGTTTGCCAAAATTGGATGCAATATCGACTGATTAAGCAATATCTGGAAGAACTTACCCAGGAACAGACACTGGTTATTGAATCCGGACATCCATTGGGGCTTTTCCGCTCCCGTCCCGATGCTCCCCGCGTTATAATTACCAATTCGATGATGATCGGACAATTCGACAATCAACATGATTGGCATATTGCCACCCAGATGGGAGTTGCCAATTACGGACAGATGACAGCCGGAGGCTGGATGTATATCGGTCCTCAAGGCATTGTGCATGGCACTTTCAACACCCTCCTGAATGCCGGACGATTGAAACTCGGCATTCCACAAGACCAAGATTTGCGGGGACACTTATTTATTTCTTCCGGTTTGGGAGGAATGAGTGGTGCACAACCTAAAGCAGCCGAAATAGCAGGAGCAGTCTCCATCATAGCCGAAGTAGATCGTTCACGCATTGAAACACGTTACCGCCAGGGATGGGTGGGGCGTGTGACTGCAGATATCATAGAAGCATACCGGATGGCAGCTGAAGCAATGCGACGCCGTGAACCTTGTTCCATTGCCTATCATGGAAATATAGTAGACCTGCTCGAGTATGCCGAGCGTGAAAAGATTTTGATCGAACTATTATCCGATCAAACCTCCTGTCACGCCGTTTACGAAGGTGGATACTGCCCAGCCGGACTGACTTTCGAGGAACGCACACGCCTTCTTCACGAATCGCCGGAGGAATTCCGTCACTTGGTAGACATATCTCTGCGCCGTCATTTCGAAGTCATCAAGAAATTGGTAGCCCGCGGAACTTATTTCTTTGATTATGGAAATTCTTTTATGAAAGCCATATACGATGCCGGAGTAAAAGAAATCTCCTATAATGGTGTTGATGAAAAAGACGGATTTATCTGGCCGAGTTATGTCGAAGATATTATGGGACCCCAACTCTTTGATTACGGCTACGGTCCGTTCAGGTGGGTCTGCTTGAGTGGTAAACACGAAGATCTGATAAAAACAGACCATGCGGCTATGGAGTGTATTGACGTCAATCGGCGCGGTCAGGATCTGGACAACTATAATTGGATACGGGATGCAGAAAAGAATCAACTCGTGGTGGGTACACAGGCACGTATTCTTTATCAGGATGCAGTTGGAAGAATGAAGATAGCCCTCCATTTCAATGAGATGGTTCGCCGGGGTGAAGTAGGCCCTATTATGCTGGGACGAGATCACCACGATGTCAGCGGTACGGATTCTCCTTTCCGGGAGACGTCAAATATCAAAGACGGAAGTAATGTGATGGCAGATATGGCTGTGCAATGCTTTGCCGGAAATTGTGCCCGTGGGATGAGTCTGGTAGCCTTGCATAATGGAGGTGGAGTCGGTATCGGCAAAGCAATCAATGGCGGTTTTGGTATGGTATGCGACGGTAGCGAACGGGTAGATGAAATACTCCGTTCGGCAATGCTTTGGGACGTAATGGGAGGAGTAGCCCGCCGTTCGTGGGCGCGTAATCCGCATGCGATGGAAACGAGTGAAGCATTTAATGAGTCCCATGCTGGAGATTATCAGATAACAATGCCGTATGTGGCGGACGAAGAATTAATAAAGAAGATAGTTCCATCTATTGTGGGAAAGTAGTCTCACAATATAAGAGAAAGCGTTCCCATAATGTGAAGGAATAAATTCCCACAATATATGGAACAGTTTGAACATGCTGTTATTTTGGATAAACCATGTGGCTATTTGATGTAAAACATATAGTTATTCAGTAAAGTATAACCTCTATAATAATAGATATTTGATATGAGTTGGAATAAGATTATTGAATGTGTCCCCAATTTTAGCGAGGGACGTGATTTGGAGAAAATAGATCAGATAGTAGCCCCTTTCCGTAGTAAAGCCGGAGTAAAACTGCTTGATTACAGTAATGATGAAGATCATAACCGTCTGGTTGTCACACTTGTGGGAGAGCCGGAAGCACTGTGTGAAGCAGTAGTTGAAGCCGTTGGTGTAGCTGTCCGTTTGATCGACCTGAATCAGCACACCGGGCAACATCCTCGTATGGGAGCGGTAGATGTAATTCCTTTCATCCCGATTAAGAACACCAGTATGGAAGAAGCCATCGAACTCTCTAAAAAAGTAGCGGCGAAAGTTGCGGAGCTATATAATCTTCCCGTCTTCCTGTATGAAAAGTCGGCTACTGCGCCACACCGGGAAAATCTCGCCTCCGTTCGTAAAGGCGAGTTTGAAGGAATGGCCGAAAAGATCAAACTACCCGAATGGCAACCTGACTTCGGACCTGCTGAACGACATCCGACCGCAGGTACCGTAGCAATCGGAGCCCGTATGCCACTCGTAGCTTACAATATTAATCTAAGTACAGATAATATGGAGATAGCCACTAAGATAGCGAAAAATATCCGCCATATCAATGGAGGACTTCGTTATGTAAAAGCAATGGGAGTGGAACTGAAAGAGCGAAACATTACCCAAGTATCCATTAACATGACCGACTATACCCGTACCGCACTCTACCGTGCCTTCGAATTAGTACGTATCGAAGCCCGTCGTTACGGTGTTACGATTGTAGGTAGTGAAATAATCGGTCTTGTACCGATGGAAGCTCTGATTGATACCGCTTCCTACTATCTCGGACTCGAAAACTTTACCATGCAGCAAGTTCTCGAAGCTCGTATCATGGAATAGTCAATAAGAAAATAGAATGAATCACAATTGCTTTATGGCAAACATCATTCTAAAAAAACGTGCCATTCATATCTCCATTTATTATATGAACTAATTATGATGAACTATTTATGAGTGAAAACCTAATCATATTTAACGCCCGTATCGTAACCCCCATCGGCTTTTCCGCCCGTAAAGGAGAGGAAATGTCTCAACTGCAAATCATAGAAAACGGAACCGTGGAAGTAACCAAAGGAATCATTACCTACGTTGGTGAAAACCGTGGTGAAGACCGGGATGGTTACTACCAGCACTATTGGCATTATAACGCTCGCGGACATTGCCTTTTACCCGGTTTCGTCGACTCCCATACCCATTTTGTATTTGGCGGAGAACGTTCCGAAGAATTCTCCTGGCGTCTGAAAGGTGAAAGCTATATGTCAATCATGGAGCGGGGAGGGGGAATTGCAAGTACCGTCAAAGCCACCCGGCAAATGAACTACCTTAAACTTCGTTCAGCCGCCGAAAGCTTCCTGAAGAAGATGAGCACCATGGGAGTAACCACCGTAGAAGGTAAAAGTGGCTACGGCCTGGACCGGGACACAGAATTACTACAACTAAAAGTAATGCGCAGCCTGAATAACGCCGAGCATAAACGCGTCGATATAGTCTCCACTTTTCTCGGTGCCCACGCCCTTCCCGAAGAATATGCAGGGAGAAGTGACGAATACATCGATTTCCTGATTCGTGAAATGCTTCCCCTTATCCATTCTGGTAAGTGGGCAGAATGTTGTGATGTCTTTTGTGAACAAGGCGTTTTCTCTATCGAACAATCCCGTCGCCTGCTTCAGGCAGCCAAAGAGCACGGTTTTCTGTTGAAACTCCATGCCGACGAAATCGTCTCTCTCGGCGGTGCCGAACTGGCAGCCGAACTCGGAGCACTGTCTGCCGACCATCTCCTGCATGCTTCCGATGCCGGCATCCGTGCAATGGCCGATGCCGGGGTAGTAGCCACCCTGTTACCTCTGACAGCTTTCGCCTTGAAAGAACCCTATGCGCGAGGTCGTGAAATGATTGACGCCGGTTGTGCTGTGGCACTTGCCACCGACCTGAATCCCGGCAGTTGTTTCTCCGGTTCCATCCCGCTGACCATTGCTCTGGCCTGCATCTATATGCAAATGAGCATCGAAGAAACCATCACCGCTCTCACCCTGAACGGAGCCGCCGCTCTTCAACGAGCCGACCGGATTGGAAGCATTGAAGTAGGCAAACAAGGCGATTTCATCATCCTCAATTCCGACAACTATCATATTCTACCTTACTATATAGGCATGAATTGCGTAATCATGACTATTAAAGGCGGCATACTTTATCCCCTCACTTAATAGTTGAAAAACTCTCATTCATTAATCACTTAAAAAAATAGAATACCATGTTAGCAGATTTAACCGTAAAAGATTTCTTAGATAAAGTAGCTTGCAGTGACCCTGTGCCCGGTGGCGGTAGTATTGCCGCTTTGAATGGAGCGCTGGCTTCCTCCCTTTCTACGATGGTGGCACGGCTGACCGTAGGAAAAAAAGGATATGAAGTCAGTGAAGAAGTAATGCAGCACGCACAAACCATCACCCTCCGTTTGCTGGACGAATTTATGGCACTTATTG
Organism: Bacteroides sp. OF03-11BH; assembly: GCF_003604005.1. NCBI lineage: Bacteria > Pseudomonadati > Bacteroidota > Bacteroidia > Bacteroidales > Bacteroidaceae > Bacteroides > Bacteroides sp. OF03-11BH. Next base: position 234,706 of record NZ_QTMW01000005.1, read on the forward strand.
ACAAAGATTCAGCTGCCTACAACGAAGTATTTGCCTGCTTTAAACTACCTAAAACAACCGACGAAGAGAAAGTCGCCCGAAGTGCCGCTATCCAGAAGGCAACCAAACAAGCCGCCCTCGTTCCGTTGGAAGTAGCCCGCAAAGCACTGGATATGATGTCCGTTATAGCAGATGTTGCCCGTCTCGGTAACCGGAATGCTGTCACAGATGCCTGTGTCGCAATGATGTCCGCCCGTACCGCCGTATTGGGAGCCTTACTGAATGTCCGTATCAACCTCGGTTCGCTCAAAGACAGAGATTTTGTCCTCCAGCTGCAAACCGAAGCCGATGCCATCGAGCAAACCGCCTGTCAGAGAGAAAAAGAATTGTTGGATGCTGTAAATCAAGACCTGCGCGTATGAGTAAGAATGTATACCATATCGGTTCCGGAGCACTGACCTTCGAAATCATCGAACGAATTATAAACGAAAACCTGAAACTGGAACTAGCCCCCGAAGCCAAGTTACGCATCCAGAAATGCCGTGACTACCTCGACCAAAAAATAGCTTCTTCCGAAGAACCATTATACGGCATAACAACAGGTTTCGGCTCTCTATGCACTAAAAATATATCTCCCGATGAACTGGGAACCCTCCAGGAGAACTTGATAAAAAGCCATGCTTGCAGCGTAGGCGAAGAAATCCGCCCCGTCATCATCAAACTGATGATGCTTCTCAAAGCCCACGCCCTCTCATTGGGACATAGCGGCGTACAAGTTATCACCGTGCAACGCATCCTCGATTTTTTCAATAATGACGTCATGCCAATTGTCTACGACCGCGGTTCCCTTGGAGCCTCCGGCGACCTGGCACCGCTCGCCAATCTTTTCCTTCCTCTGATAGGTGTCGGTGATGTCTACTATAAAGGAAAAAAGTGCGAAGCCATCAGCGTACTCGACGAGTTTGGCTGGGAACCGGTCAAACTAATGAGCAAAGAAGGACTAGCCCTGCTGAACGGCACCCAATTTATGAGTGCCAACGGTGTGTTTGCTATGCTCAAAGCCTTTCGCCTCTCGAAAAAGGCCGACCTGATAGCCGCCCTTTCCCTCGAAGCCTTTGACGGCCGTATCGACCCGTTTATGGACTGCATCCAGCAAATCCGTCCCCATCAGGGACAGATTGAGACAGGCGAAGCCTTCCGCAAACTACTGGCAGGCAGCGAACTAATCGAACGCCACAAGGAACATGTGCAAGATCCCTATTCCTTCCGCTGCATCCCACAAGTACATGGCGCCACCAAAGATGCCATCCGCTACGTTGCCTCCGTACTGCTGACCGAAATCAATTCCGTCACGGACAACCCCACCATCTTCCCCGATGAAGACCGGATCATCTCCGGCGGAAACTTTCACGGGCAACCGCTTGCCATCTCTTATGACTTCCTCGCCATCGCCCTGGCCGAATTGGGAAATATCTCCGAACGCCGTGTCTCCCAACTGATTATGGGACTCCGTGGACTACCTGAATTTCTCGTAGCCAACCCCGGTCTGAACTCCGGCTTCATGATTCCCCAGTATGCCGCCGCCTCCATGGTCAGCCAGAATAAAATGTACTGCTATGCAGCTTCTAGCGATTCCATAGTCTCCTCCAACGGACAGGAAGACCATGTAAGCATGGGTGCCAATGCCGCCACCAAACTCTATAAAGTGATGGACAACCTGGAACATATCCTTGCCATCGAACTGATGAACGCCGCACAAGGCATCGACTTCCGCCGCCCGCAGAAAACCTCTCCCGTTCTTGAGCGTTTCCTCCATGCCTATCGGAAAGAAGTACCTTTTGTAAAAGATGACATCGTGATGTACAAGGAAATACATAAAACAGTCGCCTTCCTGAAGAGGACACAGATTGAATACTGACAATAAATTGATCCTTTTTCGCTTTTCGTTAATAATGGTGACTGTTATTGCCGGGTAAGTGTCGGTTCTTATCGATATTTATCCGGCATTTATTGCCGGCCATCTCTTCTATTAGCGATAAAACTTTACTTCCTATATTCCTCCCTTTTACCTTTCCTCTGTGTTTGTTCCAAATTTCCTATTAACACTTGTTTTCATTTTACTCTATTGAATGATAATAAATCCCAAATGGACTATAAATAGATGGAAACTTGATTTGTTAATTGAGTTTTCTATATATCTTTGTTCCGTTTCTCCTTTGGAAATGAAGAGAAAACGAAAACTGCATTTTAATAAAATAGAAAAACGGATGATGACAGAGCATGGAAAAGACGCTTCCCAACGGGTAGAGTTAAGAGAACGGATCATAACGGCGGCAACAGAAGCTTTTACTTCGAAAGGCATCAAGAGTATTACAATGGATGACATTGCAGCAGCATTAGGAATTTCCAAACGTACGCTCTACGAAGTCTTTTCGGATAAAGAATCGTTGTTGAAAGAATGCATACTGAAGGCACAGGCAGACAGAGACAAGTATTTGCAGAAAGTCTTTGAACAGTCGCACAATGTGTTGGAAGTGATACTTGCAGTCTTTCAGAAAAGCATTGAGATGTTTCATCAGACGAACAAACGCTTTTTTGAAGACATTAAGAAATATCCCAAAGTATATGAGATGATGAAGAATCGGCAGGACAGCGATTCGATGAAAACCATGTCCTTCTTCAAAACAGGAGTAGAGCAGGGCATCTTTCGTTCGGATGTAAACTTCGCTATTGTCAATTTGCTGGTACGTGAGCAATTTGATGTGCTTTTGAATACGGACATCTGTAATGAATACCCTTTCATTGAAGTGTACGAATCCATCATGTTTACTTATATACGCGGTATCTCCACCGAAAAAGGAGCAAGGGTACTGGAAGACTTTATACAAGAATATCGCAAGAACCGCATCGAAGACTAGAGTAAAAGTGAGGTTCTATTGACAAACAATTAAGATTAAATTAGAAATTCAGTTTATGAACAAGATGAAAAGATTGACAGGTCGGAAGATCCTTCTGGTAGCTGTGGCATTCTGTGCATTTGGTTTTGCAAAGGCGCAGGACACGCAGACGGAGAAGAATACCCTAACCTTAACCTTAGACAAAGCCTTGGAAATTGCATTGGATGAGAATCCGACAATGAAAGTGGCAGCGGAAGAAATCGCCTTAAAGAGAGTTGCCAGCAAGGAAGCCTGGCAAAGTCTGTTGCCGGAGGCCAGCATTGCCGGTTCCTTAGACCATACAATTAAAGCGGCTGAAATGAAATTGAACGATATGTCGTTCAAGATGGGGCAAGACGGTTCGAACACCGCCAATGCCGGGTTGAGTATTAACCTGCCACTCTTTGTGCCGGGTGTTTACCGTGCTATGTCGATGACAAAGACGGATATTGAACTGGCAGTAGAGAAGTCACGTGCTTCCAAACTGGATCTGGTGAATCAGGTAAGCAAGGCTTATTATCAGTTAATGCTTGCACAGGATAGCTATGAAGTGCTTCAAGGCAGCTATAAACTGGCAGAAGATAATTACAATGTAGTGAATGCCAAATATCAGCAGGGAACTGTGAGCGAATATGACAAGATCAGTGCGGAAGTACAGATGCGCAGCATTAAGCCGAACCTGATTGCGGCAGCCAATGCGGTGACTTTGGCTAAATTACAGTTAAAAGTTCTGATGGGCATCACTGCCGATGTGGAGATAAAGATTAATGATAATCTGACCAACTATGAGACGACCATGTTTGCCAATCAGTTGAAAGAAGAGAATGTGAATCTGAACAACAATACCACCATGAAGCAGTTGGACTTGAACATGAAGTTGCTCGAAAAGAATGTAAAGTCTTTAAAGACGAACTTTATGCCGACTCTTTCCATGAGCTTCTCCTATCAATATCAGTCATTGTATAATCCGAATATCAATTTCTTCGATTATAACTGGAGCAACAGTTCCAGCCTGATGTTCAATATCAGCATACCTTTATATAAGGCAAGCAATTTTACGAAAGTGAAATCTGCCCGTATCCAGATGCGCCAGCTCGATTGGAATCGTATCGATACGGAAAGACAGTTGAATATGCAGATTGTCAGTTGTCGCAATAATATGAGTGCCAGCACAGAGCAGGTAGTCAGCAACAAGGAAAATGTGATGCAGGCAAAGAAAGCGGTGGTGATTGCCGAAAAACGTTATGATGTAGGTAAGGGCACGGTGCTCGAACTGAACAGTTCCCAAGTGTCACTGACACAGGCGCAACTCACCTACAATCAGTCCATATACGATTACCTGGTTGCTAAGGCAGACCTCGATCAGGTTCTGGGAAAAGAATAAAGATAGACAACTAAAAAATTACAAGTAAGGAATATGAAAAGAAGTATCCAATTGGTAGCCCTGCTGTTAACTGTGTTTATGGGCTCATGTACAGGTGGAAAAGACAAAGCTGCTGCGGAACATGTGGACGCAAAGCCTATTGTGAAGCTGGCAGACGTAAAAGCCCGCCCCGTAGATCAAATACAGGATTACACAGCAACGGTGGAAGCCGAAGTAAAGAATAATATTGCGCCTTCGTCTCCCGTACGTATCGATCAGATTTTCGTAGAAGTGGGCGACCGCGTATCCAAAGGACAGAAACTTGTGCAGATGGATGCAGCCAACCTGAAACAGACGAAGCTGCAACTAGATAATCAGGAAATAGAATTCAACCGTATCGACGAATTATATAAAGTGGGCGGTGCGTCCAAATCAGAGTGGGATGCTTCGAAGATGCAACTCGATGTGAAGAAAACCGCTTATAAGAATCTGCTGGAGAATACCTCTTTGCAAAGCCCTATCAATGGTGTAGTCACTGCGCGCAACTATGATAATGGCGATATGTACAGTGGTGGAGAACCGGTTCTGGTAGTAGAACAGATCACTCCCGTGAAACTCCTGATTAACGTGTCTGAAACCTACTTCACGAAAGTGAAAAAAGGTACTCCTGTCGACGTGAAACTCGATGTATATGGTGATGAAGTCTTTACAGGAACCATCAACCTGATTTACCCTACCATAGATGCTACTACCCGTACATTCCAGGTGGAGATCAGACTGGATAATAAAGACCAGCGTGTGCGTCCGGGAATGTTTGCCCGTGCGACATTGAACTTCGGTACAGCAGAAAACGTAGTTGTTCCTGATTTGGCTATCGTTAAGCAGGCAGGTTCCGGCGACCGTTATGTATTCGTTTATAAAGACGGTAAAGTATCTTATAATAAGGTTGAACTGGGTAGACGCATGGGTACGGAGTACGAGTTGAAATCCGGTGTGCCCGATAACTCACAGGTTGTAGTTGCCGGACAGTCACGTTTGGTGAACGGTATGGCAGTAGAGGTGGAAGCCTCTTCCCAACTTTCTTCCAAATGAGAGATGTACAGTACCTTTCTCCCAATGCTTTTATTAATTAACCTGATTTCAAAACGATCTTCCGGCTTCCTCTTCTTGGGAGAGGAGTGGGGAGAGGCTTTTAAATAAAACAACATGAGTTTATACGAAGGTGCGGTTAAGAAACCGATTATGACCTCCCTCTGCTTTCTGGCAGTGGTGATTTTTGGTCTTTTCTCTTTGTCCAAGTTACCTATCGACTTGTATCCGGACATTGACACGAATACAATCATGGTAATGACCGCTTATCCCGGAGCAAGTGCTTCGGATATAGAAAATAATGTGACTCGCCCGCTCGAAAATACGTTGAATGCGGTGAGCAACCTGAAACATATCACCTCCCGTTCTTCCGAGAATATGTCATTAATTACATTGGAGTTCGAGTTTGGTAACGATATTGACGTTCTCACCAATGATGTGCGCGATAAACTCGACATGGTAAGCTCACAGCTTCCCGATGATGTCGAGAATCCGATCATCTTCAAATTTAGTACGGACATGATTCCGATCGTGTTGCTTTCCGTACAGGCCAATGAGAGTCAGTCAGCGCTTTATAAGATATTGGACGACCGTGTGGTAAATCCGCTGGCACGTATTCCGGGAGTCGGAACCGTCTCCATCAGTGGTGCACCGCAACGTGAGATTCAGGTATATTGCGACCCCAACAAACTGGAAGCCTATCACCTGACTATTGAAACAATCAGCTCCATTATCGGAGCCGAGAATAAGAACATTCCTGGTGGTAACTTCGATATTGGTAGCGAAACCTATGCACTGCGTGTAGAAGGTGAGTTTGATGATTCCCGTCAGTTGGCAGATGTAGTGGTGGGTACACACAATGGGGCGAATGTCTTTTTGCGTGATGTAGCCCGTATTGTCGATACCGTGGAAGAACGTGCACAGGAAACCTATAATAATGGTGTGCAAGGTGCTATGATTGTAGTTCAGAAACAGTCGGGAGCCAATTCGGTAGAAATCTCCAAGAAAGTGGCCGACGCGCTGCCGAGGCTTCAAAAGAACCTGCCGAGCGACGTGAAGATTGGTGTCATTGTCGATACTTCGGACAACATTTTGAACACCATCGACAGTTTGACGGAAACCGTTGTTTATGCCTTGCTCTTTGTTGTCATCGTCGTGTTCCTCTTCCTGGGACGTTGGCGTGCGACGCTGATTATCTGTATCACTATTCCGCTTTCGTTGATTGCTTCGTTCATTTACTTGGCGATTAGTGGAAATACGATTAATATTATTTCGCTTTCGTCACTTTCTATTGCTATCGGTATGGTGGTGGATGATGCGATTGTGGTACTTGAAAACGTAACGACCCATATCGAGCGTGGCTCCGATCCGAAACAGGCAGCCGTGCACGGAACAAATGAGGTGGCAATCTCTGTAATTGCTTCTACGTTGACCATGATTGCCGTGTTCTTCCCGTTGACGATGGTAAGCGGTATGTCCGGTGTGCTTTTCAAACAGTTGGGTTGGATGATGTGTGCCATCATGTTTATTTCTACGGTCGCCGCACTATCTTTGACTCCGATGCTCTGTTCTCAGTTACTTCGCTTGCAGAAGAAACCATCGAAAATGTTCAAGCTCTTCTTTACTCCGATTGAGAAAGCGCTCGACGGACTTGATACCTGGTATGCGAAGATGTTGAACTGGGCTGTACGTCATCGTCCGATTGTGATTGTGGGATGTATTGCTTTCTTCGTTGTCAGTTTGCTGTGTGCAAAGGGCATCGGTACGGAGTTCTTCCCGGCACAGGATAATGCCCGTATTGCCGTACAGTTGGAACTTCCAATCGGTACACGAAAAGAGATAGCGCAGGAATTATCTCAGAAGTTAACCAACCAATGGCTGACGAAGTATAAAGACATAATGAAAGTCTGTAACTATACAGTCGGTCAGGCTGATTCTGACAACACTTGGGCATCCATGCAGGACAATGGCTCACATATAATCTCGTTCAACATCAGTTTGGTAGACCCGGGTGATCGTGACATCACTTTGGAAGCAGTCTGTGATGAGATGCGTGAAGATTTGAAAGCCTATCCGGAATTCAGTAAAGCACAGGTAATCCTTGGAGGTAGTAACACGGGTATGTCCGCGCAGGCAAGTGCCGACTTTGAGGTTTACGGATACGATATGACAGTAACCGATAGCGTAGCAGCCCGTCTGAAACGTGAATTATTGAAAGTAAAAGGCGTGACCGAGGTAAATATCAGCCGTAGTGACTACCAACCGGAATATCAGGTAGACTTCGACCGTGAAAAACTGGCGATGCATGGCTTGAATCTTTCAACTGCTGGTAACTATCTGCGTAACCGTGTCAATGGTGCGGTAGCATCTAAATATCGTGAGGACGGAGATGAATATGATATCAAAGTGCGTTACGCACCTGAATACCGTACAAGCCTGGAGAGTCTCGAAAATATCCTCATTTACAATGCACAGGGACAATCCGTTCGTGTGAAAGACGTCGGAAAGGTAGTCGAACGTTTTGCACCTCCTACCATCGAACGTAAAGACCGCGAACGTATCGTGACCGTTTCCGCTGTAATCTCCGGAGCTCCGCTGGGCGACGTAGTGGCTGCCGGAAATAAGGTGATAGATAAAATGGATCTTCCGGGAGAAGTCACCATCCAGATTTCCGGTTCGTACGAAGATCAGCAGGATTCATTCCGCGATTTGGGAACACTTGCCATCCTGATTGTTGTTCTGGTATTTATCGTGATGGCAGCGCAGTTCGAGTCACTGACTTATCCGTTTATCATCATGTTCTCCCTGCCGTTTGCGTTTAGTGGTGTCTTGATGGCACTATTCTTTACGAACAGCACATTGAGTGTCATGAGTTTATTGGGAGGTATCATGTTGATTGGTATTGTGGTGAAGAACGGTATTGTGCTTATTGACTACATTACCCTTTGTCGAGAACGTGGATTGGCTGTTTTGAACTCTGTGGTAACAGCAGGTAAGAGCCGTCTTCGTCCGGTACTGATGACCACCGCTACTACCGTTCTCGGTATGATTCCGATGGCTATCGGTGGCGGTCAAGGTTCGGAAATGTGGAGTCCGATGGCAATTGCCGTAATCGGTGGTTTGACGATATCTACTGTTTTGACATTGATTTTGATTCCTACTCTATATTGTGTATTCGCGGGAACTGGTATCAAGAACCGTCGTCGTAAACTCCGCCGTCAACGTGAATTGGACGTTTATTTCCAGGCGAATAAAGATAACATTATTAAGAAATAACAGAAAAGAAATATGAAATCAGTATTGATAACATTCGACCAGGCTTATTACGAACGAATCATGGCGTTGCTCGACCGTTTGGGTTGTCGTGGCTTTACATACCTTGAAAAAGTACAGGGACGTGGTTCGAAAACAGGCGATCCGCATTTCGGAAGCCATGCCTGGCCAAGTATGTGCTCGGCTATCCTGACAGTGGTAGAAGATAACAAAGTCGATTCATTGCTCGACACCTTGCATAAAATGGATTTGCAGACGGAACAATTAGGTTTGCGTGCATTTGTGTGGAACATTGAACGGACCATTTAAATGTGATCCGGTAGATAGATAAAAAGGAAAGGAGAATCTAATAAATAATGTAGATTCTCCTTTCTTTTTGTGGCTTTTGTCTATCTTTGCGGTCGTTTGGGATTTTAGAAACATTATGGAGATAATAAAGAATTATTTGAAATATTCGTTGTGGTTCGTACTGATTGTATTTGCAGCCTTACTCGGGCTTCATTGGCTTCCGGTACTGACCATTGACGGGCACACGATGAGGCGTGTAGACCTTTTGAGCGACCTTCGTTATCCGGAATCGGAGATTGCCACAGCTGATTCGGACAGTATCCCTTTGCCTCCAGTTGTAAAGCCGGTCTTTGTAGATACTTGTCGTGCAGGTATGACTTGCATTGAAGATTACAGTGATTCCACCCTCCGGGGGATGGCTCCTTTTTATGAAGCACTCAATCGTATCTCTTCCAGTGATTCAGATGACTCTGATGACAAACAGGTACGCATTGCCGTATTCGGAGACTCCTTTATCGAAGCGGATATATTTACGGCCGACTTGCGCGAAATGCTTCAGAAACAATTCGGCGGTTGTGGTGTAGGTTTTGTTACCATCACTTCCATGACAAGCGGTTACCGTCCTACGGTACGGCATACATTTGGCGGATGGTCCAGCCATGCAGTAACAGACAGTATCTATTTCGATAAGAAGAAACAAGGCATTTCCGGACACTATTTTGTCCCCCGGAACGGAGCTTATGTAGAACTACGCGGACAAAATAAATACGCCTCCCTGCTCGATACTTGTCAACGTGCTTCTATCTTCTTCTATAATAAAGATTCCGTTCTTCTTTCTGCCCGTGTGAACAAAGGAGAAAGCAAGAATTACTCTTTAGGCCCTTCTGATGGATTACAACAAGTTCAGGTGGACGGACGCATCGGTTCTATCCGTTGGACAGTAGATCGTGCGGACTCTGCCCTGTTCTATGGCTTGGCAATGGATGGAAAGAAAGGAATCATTCTCGATAACTTCTCGTTGCGTGGCAGTTCCGGTCTTTCCCTGCGCGGTATTCCGGTACAAACGTTGAAGCAGTTTAACCGCCAGCGTCCTTACGACCTGATTATCCTCGAATATGGATTGAATGTAGCTACCGAACGGGGACGCAATTATGATAATTACCAGAAAGGATTGATTACAGCTATCGAGCATCTGAAAGAATGTTTCCCACAAGCCGGAATTCTGTTATTGAGCGTTGGCGACCGTGATTATAAGAACGAAAACGGCGAACTCCGTACCATGCCCGGTGTTAAGAATCTGATTCGTTATCAGCAGAACATTGCTGCTGAAAGCGGTATTGCATTCTGGAATATATTTGAAGCAATGGGCGGAGAAGGCAGTATGGCAAAACTCGTCCATGCCAAACCCTCTATGGCAAACTACGATTATACGCATATAAACTTCCGTGGCGGTAAGCATTTGGCTGGATTGCTTTATGAAACCATGATCTATGGTAAGGAACAATACGACAGGAGGCGTGCTTATGAGAAAGAGTAACCTGCTGTCCATCTTTATTCTCATTCTCGCCGGTATGTTGAGTGTCCCTTGTTTTCTTACAGAAACAATCGCGCAAGACCGTATGCCTGTATGCTCTCCATTGGGAAAGACTGCAAAGCGGATAAAGCCTTTACGGGAAATGAACTGGGCGAATGATACGATCAACGTACAAGTAGCCTTCCCTGCTGCTTTTCGCGAAACCGGACGGAATGAGATTATTGACAGCATTGCTCTGCTGGCTCCCGTCTTTGAACATCTCCGCCAGGTACGTGCCGGACTCTCCGAAGATACAGTCCGCATCGTTCATATTGGCGATAGCCACGTGCGTGGACATATCTATCCCCAAACCACCGGTGCCCGTTTGGCAGAAACCTTTGGTGCCATTTCTTATATTGATAAAGGCGTCAACGGAGCTACTTGCCTAACATTTACCCATCCGGATCGTATTACCGAAATCGCTGCCTTGAAACCCGAATTGCTGATTCTCTCTTTCGGAACCAATGAAAGCCATAACCGGCGTTATAATATAAATGTGCACTACAATCAGATGGATGAACTTGTGAAACTGCTGCGCGACAGTCTTCCTAACATCCCCATTCTTCTGACTACCCCTCCCGGTTCCTATGAAAGTTTCCGGCAACGGAGGCGTAGACGCACGTATGCCATCAATCCCCGTACGGCAACAGCAGCGGAAACTATCCGCCGTTATGCCAAAGACCATCGCCTGCTCGTGTGGGATATGTATGATGTAGTCGGAGGGAAGCGTCGTGCCTGCACCAACTGGACGGAGGCAAACCTGATGCGTCCCGATCATGTACATTATTTACCTGAAGGATACATCCTGCAAGGAAATTTATTATACCAAGCACTTATACAAGCATATAATGACTATGTTTCCCATTGATATAGATTTCAGTAGACTAAAAGAGGTACTTACCTACGATCCGCAAGCCCCGATGATATTCAGCAGCGGTATCTTCCTTTGGCTGTTCGCTGCTTTCATGGTAGTGTATGTGTTGTTACAACGTAAATACACTGCCCGCATCTTGTTTGTCACCCTCTTTTCCTATTATTTCTACTACAAGAGTAGCGGCACATACTTCTTTCTGCTTGCTATAGTCACCGTTGCCGACTTCTTTCTTGCACAGCTAATGGATCGTGCAGAAGGGTATTGGAAACGTAAAGGATTAGTAGTTTTGAGTCTGAGTATCAATCTGGGACTTCTTGTCTATTTCAAATATACCAATTTCCTGGGTGGAGTGATAGCGTCATTGATGGGAGGAGAGTTTACCGCCCTTGATATATTCCTGCCGGTCGGTATCTCTTTCTTTACTTTCCAGTCGCTAAGCTACACCATCGACGTTTACCGGAGGGACATAAAGCCATTGACGAATCTTTTGGACTATGCTTTCTACGTATCTTTCTTCCCCCAGTTGGTGGCAGGACCTATCGTGCGTGCCCGCGATTTTATCCCGCAAATCCGGAAACCTCTCTTTGTTTCGCAGGAGATGTTCGGCCGCGGAATCTTCCTGATCGTATCCGGTCTTTTCAAGAAAGCCATTATCTCCGACTATATCAGCATCAACTTTGTAGAACGTATTTTTGATAATCCTACTCTCTATTCGGGTGTTGAGAATCTGATGGGAGTGTATGGTTATGCTTTACAGATTTACTGCGACTTTTCCGGATATAGTGACATGGCTATCGGTATCGCTTTATTGTTGGGCTTTCATTTTAATCTCAACTTTAATTCTCCTTATAAGTCTGCCTCCATTACCGAATTCTGGCGTCGTTGGCACATCTCTTTGTCCAGTTGGCTGCGGGATTATCTGTATATTTCTTTAGGAGGAAACCGAAAAGGTAAGTTCCGGCAATATCTGAATCTTATCATTACCATGTTTCTGGGTGGATTGTGGCATGGCGCATCTTGGAACTTCGTTCTTTGGGGAACCTTCCACGGAGTTGCTTTAGCATTGCATAAAATGTGGATGACCATCACCGGGCGTAAGAAAGGAGAACAAAGTCATGGTTGGCGGCGTGTATTCGGAGTGGTTATTACTTTCCATTTTGTCTGCTTCTGCTGGATTTTCTTCCGTAATGCCGATTTTCAGAACTCAATGGATATGCTGGGACAGATATTCACTACTTTCCGTCCGCAACTGTTCCCACAGTTACTTGAAGGATATTGGAAAGTATTCGCATTAATGTTGTTCGGCTTCCTGCTTCATTTTGCTCCCGATAGCTGGGAAAATGCAGCTTGCCGGGGAGTGATCCGTCTACCGTTCGTAGGAAAAGCAGTGTTGATGATAGCTTTGATTTACCTTGTTATTCAGATGAAGAGTTCGGAGATTCAGCCGTTTATCTATTTCCAGTTCTGATCCGCCTTCTTTTTAATATCCGGTTGAAGCCGTAATTGGAATATTTTTCCTTTCTTTGTGAAAGGAAAATATAAACATTCTGCTTTATGGAAAACTCTTTCAGTTATCAGCCGGCAGCCGATCGTTACGAACAGATGCCTTATACATATTGTGGCAAGAGTGGCTTGCAGTTACCTCTAATCTCTTTGGGATTGTGGCATAATTTCGGTAGTGTGGACAATTTCAATGTAGCAACCGACATGATTAAGTATGCTTTCGATCACGGTGTTACTCATTTTGACTTGGCAAATAATTACGGTCCTGCTCCCGGAAGTGCCGAAGTAAATTTCGGACGAATCTTGAAAGAGAACTTTCAAGGCTACCGGGATGAAATGATTATCTCTTCCAAGGCCGGTCATGACATGTGGGCAGGTCCTTATGGCGGAAATAGCTCTCGAAAAAATCTGATGGCGAGCATTGACCAAAGTCTCTGCCGGACAGGTTTGGAGTATTTTGATATCTTTTATAGTCATCGTTATGACGGAGTCACTCCAGTTGAAGAAACCATTCAGACATTGATTGATATTGTGAAGCAAGGTAAAGCATTGTATATCGGAATTTCTAAATATCCTCCCGAACAAGCCCGTGTTGCCTATGAGATGATGGCAAAAGCCGGTGTTCCCTGTCTTATCAGCCAATATCGATATAGTATGTTCGATCGTGCGGTTGAGGCTGAATCACTTCCTTTAGCAGCGGAGTACGGTTCCGGCTTCATAGCTTTCTCTCCTTTGGCACAAGGATTATTGACCGATAAATATCTGAACGGCATTCCGGAAGGTTCCCGTGCTGCCCGTTCTTCGGGTTTTCTTCAACAATCTCAAGTGACGCATGAAAAGGTAGAAGCTGCCCGTCAATTAAATGAAATAGCCCGCCGCCGTGGGCAAACGCTGGCTGAAATGGCTTTGGCATGGGTGCTGAAAGACGAAAGAATGACATCAGTGATTGTAGGTGCAAGTTCTGTGAATCAGTTAGCCGACAATTTGAAAGCGCTGGAACATTTGGAGTTCACGGCAGACGAGTTGAAAGAAATAGAGCAAATTTTACCCGGATAAATTCAGCCTGATTCATAAGGAGGTGTCGTATTTACAATTTGAATTCAGCAGTCTCCGCTGAATTCAGCTTCTGCAAATGTTTTTTCATATTCATTTCTCATGTTCTCATAAATGATATGATAATAGTTTGTAAATCAATGATATAATACTATGAGAAATGAACTGTGAAATGGCATTTCTCATAGTATTTCCATCATTTACCCCTAAAAAAGATGCATTTCTCATAGGTTTCAAATCATTTCTCATCTTATTCTCATACTCCTTCTTATTTGTTTTGCTCATTTCTCATACATGATGGCTGCAGCTTTTCCCGGACTCTCGCCGGACTTACGATTATTCCTTTCCCTATGTCGTTTATTAATCAACTTCCTATTGTTTACTGCTTTCCTGTGTATCATTCACCTTATATCTTACTGTTTTCCCTTACTCACTGCTATTTCTTCCTGCTACAGGGCAGACGCATTAAAAATTATTTTCCTGTAAAAG